>NZ_JAIUHJ010000015.1:0-162804 GCF_020165105.1 Mesorhizobium sp. CA5
GAGCGCGACGCGGCTGAACAGGAACGAGCCAAGGCTGTCAAAGCAAAAGAGCGTGCGGAGCAGACCGCAGCCGAGACGGCGCAGGCTCTGACACGAGCACGCGCTTCCGCAGCATCGACCCGTGAGGACCTCGATAAAGCCCGCCTCGAGCGCGACGCGGCTGAACAGGAACGAGCCAAGGCTGTCAAAGCAAAAGAGCGTGCGGAGCAGACCGCAGCCGAGACGGCGCAGGCTCTGACACGAGAACGCGCTTCCGCAGCATCGACCCGTGAGGACCTTAATAAAGCCCGCCTGGAGCGCGGCACGTCCCCAGCACTTTCAGGAGAGGTCACCAGGCTGAACGAAGCTCTGGACAACCAGCGCGAAGCCACTGTTTCTCTGGCCCGCGACCTGGCTGCCAAACGCGCGGACAATGACAAGCTCAGGGCTGAGCGCCGCAGCGCGCAAATTGAGCCGCCGCTGCAGCCTCGCTCTGGCCGCGCATCGGCCGGCACCGGTCAGATAAAGGCTGTCAGCCAGAAGACGACTACACGCAGCAAGCTTCGCAACTCCTCGCAGGTGATCCGCGTGCGTACTATCGCGCTTCCCTTTGCCCTCCGGCCAATACACCCGACGTCGGATTGAATTCAAAACGGATTGCGACGACGGCGAACGCTCCAGTCATTAGCCTGCACCATTCGCAACACACGGAGGCCCGGAAAAGGGGATCGCAAGGAGTTCCGCTCTGCGCTACGTCAGACCGATCACGCTGCCTTTCGCGTTCAATTCGCACCCCACCGGCGCCTCACGCGTCTCCACCCGTCCCTGATGCATATAGTCGATGCTGACCTGAATGGGGGCCGAGATCCTGCGTTTGCTCAACCGACGTATGGAACCTGCGCTGCTGACGCGCACACTGGCCGCACCAAACTTGGCGGCGGCCTGCTCGATTGCGTCCTGGCAGGCTCGAACGACCTTATCCGGGACACCGGGCAGCGCTTCGATCGGGTGGACCGCTGATGGAACAGTGTTGTCTTCGAGAGGCTGCAGGGCGGGCGGGAGGTCGAGCGAATGTCCGCCGCCTGTGGACAGGTCGACAATGGCAGCTGGAGGTGACGGTATTGAGGCCGTTGGAGTGGTGCTGATCCCGTCATCGTTCGACGACGGACTGCCGCTGGCGCCTACGGGATCAGCGGGATCGCCGGCAGGTCCTTTGCCCTTGCCTTTGCCGTTGCCGCCGTTGTCATGGCTGCCATGGCCCCCGTTGTCACCCTGATGGCCGCCACCGTCATGCCCTCCGCCGTGCGGGCCGGCGGCTGCAGCCCCAGCGCAAGCTACCGCGATCGAGCAAGCAAATGCCAAATAAGCCAAGCTGAATCCAAGGGATTGACGCACGGTAGTCTCCAAATGTGCCCAGCCGTCCTTGCGCGGCATGCGGTCAGGACGTCTAAACCGCCGCTGCCCCAAGGCAAAAACTAGCGAATACGGTGCCCACGGAATTAACTAGTGGATCAATCCGCTGCATCAAGGATGCTGTTGGGGGGCGATCGATAGCGGCAACGCAGCAATTTTTCCCAAGACCCAGAAACCACAATGCCGCAACGTATCGCGGCGATGTTTCAGCTCCTTCTCCGCTGCTCACCTTGGAGAAAGTGATGACGACCACAATGTCCCCGTTTCTCACCGCCCTCACCTCCGATGGCCCTTCCGCCGACTGGGCGAAAGACATGGACCTGTACGCTTGGCTGATCGGCAGCTGGGACATGGACACGGTCCACCATCTCGACGATGGCACGATCCGGAAATGGGATGGGGAATGCCATTTCGGCTGGGTGCTCGAAGGCCGCGCCGTCCAGGACCTCTGGATCAGGCCGAGGCGCCCTGCCCGGTCGATCATGTACGGCACCACCTTGCGCGTCTTCGATCCCGGCATCGACGGCTGGCACATCATCTGGAGCGATCCGCTCAACCAGGATTACTCACGCCAGATCGGGCGGCTCGAGGGCAACGACATCGTCCAGATCGGCCATGACTCGCGCGGCCTGCAAGCGAGATGGCGCTTCACCGAGATCACGGCCGGCAGCTTTCATTGGATCGGCGAGGAAAGAGCTGCCGAGAGCGATCCCTGGCAGGTGACTTATCAGCATTTTGCGCGGCGGGCAGGTTCCTGACGCACTGTCTGTGGCCGATCGCAGATTTCCAGGACCGCTCCTCCTTCCGCGCGCGCTCGCTGTAACGAACCACGATCATACGGCCTTGACGATGCTGATTGGGGTGCGTGCCGACGCCTATCCGCGTCCCGGCACATAGGCGGCCTTCAACCGCTTACTTTGAGCCTTTCACCGCCAAGTGCCGATGTCGCTCGAACATCGCCAGTTTGTGCCCATATGTCATCCGCACCTCGGATCGGCACCCTTCGCATCTGAACGTTGTGATGCTCGATGCGCTTCTTACATTAGCAAGCAACGATATATTAATGGCTACTGTGCAGCCTGTTCGACTCGGGAAATCTCCCGATCGACGATCCGGCACTCGGTGTGCCGAGACGCTCGACCGATGCGGAGCAAAACGCATGAGTGTCGAAACAGCATTGGCGCAGCTACTGCGCATGATCCACCGTCGCGCCCTGAATTTGGCTGCACTACCGGACGATGAGAGAGATCCATACTACGATAGCATCCGCCGGTCCTGTTGCGGAGCGGCCGAGCACATCGGTCAATCCCCCGACAATGCCGCCATCACCGCAAACAGCATGGTCGAATTTACCCGGGCGATGGTCGGCATCATCGAGGCGGGGCGCGGATAAATCGCGCGTCAACACGCTCGCGACGAGCTCGGGAGGTGCCGACAAGCGCGGCTACGGCGCGTTGCTTGCGGCTCGCGCGGTGACGATTGCCATGCGCAGGTCGACGAGCGGGCTTCCGAGCGATCGCTATCTCAGATCCCGCCCCAGATGTTCGAGGACAGATGCTTGGTTGTCGGCATCACCGGCCAGCAAATATCCAGCTGATTGTCGGACGGCATGCCGTTCCGTATCCGCGTTGGCCTGCGGGCATCCTGCGCATATTTCAACGCCGCGCCCATGCGATTCAATGTCTTCAGGATCGACATAAAGTTTATCCTCAATTCGCCATGGCTGTAACGGGGCAATCCCGCCGCCTTCTTGATGGCGCCTTAGATGACCGACGAGCGTTTCCGCCGCATTGCACGCAAGCGCAAGGCTCGTAACGAGACAGACAGGCTTTGAAACATTTGTATGCGAACGAACCGCCATCGCTTGCGAGGCGTCTGGCCGGCTCGGCTACTGCCGTTGCCGTTTCGAAACAAATTTGCGTTCAAGCGCCATCAAACCGAAACCAAACTGCAGGAAAACCGCCATCGACCGGCTTGACCGGAATTTAAACAAAGGAAAAATCGAAATGTCCAAGATTGTTCGCAATGCAATTTTCGCTATTGTTGCTGTCGCCGGCTTTGCCGGCTCGGCTTATGCTCAGCAGGCGGCCCTCAATTCGTGCAGCAACCATGACGATTACTACGCCATGTGCCTGGGCGCGAACAACGGCGGCCACCATGATGGCCGCGGAAGCGATCGCCGTTAATCGACTATCCGCTGAAAAAGCCCCGCAGGCATCTCGCCGGCGGGGCTTTTTCGCGCTTCACCACATCCCACCGGAAGACCTATGCCCTCGGGTTGCCAGGCCATTGCTCCAAAAGTTCGGAAAGAACGGCATTTCAAATTGCGGCGGGTGGTGAGCCATGCTGGCAGCCACGCCCAGCTTTTACGCCGGGAGGCGGCCGTTAAGGCAGCCGCCGCATTTAATTAGCGTTAACTAATTATAGACCGCGCTGTTCTATTCTGACACAGCGCGGTCTACTGCCACACAATGACCGTGCAGGCGGCTCTGGCCCAATCCACCCCCCCCAAGCTGGAGCCGCCACTCTCACCATACTCGGCCCGGTTGAACTAATTCTTACCAAATATCCTTTCTGGTGTGTTTCGCAGAAAGGTTGCCTTGTAGCCAAATGCTCGGTCGGTCGAGCACGATGCTTGGCCCTGATCGCGGTTCCGTTGCCAGGAATCACTCTCGTTACAACGCGGCAGTCTGGCGGTCGCAGGACTGAAACATTGCTACTTTAACGTGCTATCGGTGGGTGCATAGGAGCGTGTGGCAAAATGTCGATTCCTAAAAACCTGAATGAGACAGATCTCAGATTCGAATGTCCAAGATGCCGGCATCCGATTATCCGGAAAGGCTCCTGGTTCAAGTCCGTGGCTACATTCAAATGCGGGGGCTGCCAGACACCGATACGGCTTGGATATCCGGCAAAGCTCCGATTGTTCGAGAAACACAGCCAGTCAGCCAGCCCCAATCGCATCAGCCAAGCCTAATAGATACGCGTCATCTCATCCCGACCAGGCGATGTCTCCGTTGGATCAGTCTTTGAGTATAGTGGCCGTCCCTGGTCGACTTGTTTTCAAAGATAAGAACGCGGTTGAACCGCGCCTTTTTTCACTTCAGCGCTGACGATCACTGGCTACGGTGCGCTACTCAGCCGCCGCATACCCCGCGATACCCTTGATCTCGAGAAAATCCTCCAGCCCGTATTCGGCATATTCGCGGCCGTTGCCGGACTGCTTGTAGCCGCCGAAGGGCAGGCCGGCGTCCCAGGCCGGGTAGTTGATGTAGACGGTGCCGGAGCGCATGCGGGCGGCCGCCTGGCGCGCCTTCTCGATGTCCTTGGCCTGGATATAGGAGGCAAGGCCGAAGACAGTGTCGTTGGCTTGCTCGATCGCCTGCTCGACCGTGTCGTAAGGCATGATCGACAGCACCGGTCCAAAGATTTCTTCCCTGGCGATGCGCATGTCATGCGTCACGTTGGCGAAGACGGTGGGGCGGACATAATAGCCGCGGTTGAGCTCGGCCGGGCGGCCGGGGCCGCCGGCAACCAGGGTGGCGCCTTCGTCGATGCCGCTCTGGATCAGGTCCTGGATCTTATCGAACTGCAGTTGGCTGACCACCGGACCGAGCTTCGACGTGGGCGCATCGGCCGGGCCGACGGTGAATTTCTCTGCCGCCTTCTTCGCATAGCCGGCGGCCTCGTCATGTCGGTCGCGCGGCACGAACATGCGGGTCGGCGCGTTGCAGGACTGGCCGCTGTTGCCGAAGCAGCCGGCGACGCCCTTGGTGACGGCCCGCTCCAGATCGATATCGGGGAACAGGATGTTGGCCGACTTGCCGCCGAGCTCCTGATGCACGCGCTTGACCGTGTCGGCCGCCGCCTTGGCGACCAGGATGCCGGCGCGGGTCGAGCCGGTGAAGGACATCATGTCGACATCCGGGTGGCTGGCCAGCGCCTGGCCGACGGTCGGGCCGTCACCGTTGACGAGGTTGAAGACGCCCTTCGGCACGCCGGCCTCGTCGATGATCTCGGCGAAGATGATGGCGTCGAGCGGCGCGATCTCGGACGGCTTGAGCACCATGGTGCAGCCGGCGGCAAGCGCGGGACCGACCTTGCAGGTGATCTGGTTGAGCGGCCAGTTCCACGGCGTGATCAGGCCGACGATGCCGATCGGCTCCTTGACGATGAGCGAGGTGCCCTTGATGTGGCGGAAGGGAAAGGTCTTCAGCACCTCGGCCATCTTCTCCAGATGCGCAAGGCCGACGCCGACCTGGCTGTCCAGCGCCATCTGGCGCGGCGCGCCCATCTCGCGCGAGACCGCGAGCGCAAGGTCCTTGCTGCGCTTCTTGTATATTTCGATGACGCGGTTGAGGATATCGAGCCGCTCCTCGACCGAAGTAAGGCCGAAAGTGGCGAAGGCGCGCTTGGCCGCCGCCACCGCCTTGTCGACATCGGCCTTGGAGCCCAGCGAAATCTGCGCGAAAGCGTCCTCGTTGGAGGGATCGATGACGTCGAGTGTATTGGGCACAACAGGATCGACCCACACGCCATCGATATAGAACTGCAGATTGTGGGACATGATTTCTCCTTGGGCGGGATATCTGATGTGATTGGGGGGCGATCGCCGGATCGTCGCATCGCGTCAGAGATGACGATGCGGCAAGAGCGATGTCAAACGCAAGGGCGGGCAATTGAGCCAGGCGGCTACAGAAGAGTGTGCCCCGCCGCGACCAGAAGCCCCCTTGCCGCGGCTTCATCCTTCACTTTGACGAGCAGATGGTCGCCATCGAAAGTGGATACCAGAAAAATGCCGAGTTCGTTTTCCGACAACGGCTTTATTACCGACAGCACAATGCCCGTTTCGTCGAAGGCAAAGGGACCCTGGAGTTTCAGGGCGACCCAGTCCCTGTCGTGCTGCACCCCGTCCGGCACCCGCTCCTGCAGGCAGACAACCGAAAGCTCGTCCTCGGTCCTGGTGATGCTGACGAAGCCCGGTCCGTCGGCCCAGCCGGGAATGCTCTCTTTTGCTGCGAGGCGCGAAACCGCATACCGCCCCGAGAGTGGCTTCAACCGGACCCTGATTGCCATCCGAACCTCCTCTGTTTGTCGGCGATCACGGATTCGATGCACGTCTGAGCGGCAGCAATCTGCTCCAAACCGAGATTCTCCGTCAACTTGGGAGCAATCCTACAGAGATCATCGATGGCGTTCTGCATCATGCCAGCTTCTTGCTCATATAGACCGTCGTGCCGTTCATGAACGGTTCTTCGCGGTCGATCGTATAGCCGTGCTTCTTGTAAAGCGACACATTGGCTGCGAAGGCGCCATTGGTCAGCAGGCGCAATTCGAAGCGGCTCGCCGCGCGCGCCTTGTGCTCGGCCCGTTCGAGCAACAGCCGGCCAATGCCCCTGCCCTGCGCGTCCGGCGCCACGCAGACATTCTCGATCCAGAGGTGATCCTCCTCCAGCATGGTCTCGATCATGCCGACAATGCGATCGCCCTCGACGGCAAGTTCAAACGGATGCTCGGCAACTGCTCTGTCATAGTCGGCGCGCATCGGCATCGGCTCGCGGCCGATCAACGGCACCCATCTGGAATAGGCGGCGCGCACGATGTCCCTGATCGTGGCAGAGTCAGCACGTTCGGCCGGCCGAAACCGGATGGAAGAATTGGTCACAGCAAGGCTCCAGACATGAAAGCCCCGCCGGCGGATGTCGCGGCGGGGCGGGAAACGAACAAACCGGAATTTATTCGGCCGGTGTTTGTCGTCGCGCAATCGGCTTACCGCTCCCCATCGTATAGAGGCGACGTCGCTTGGTGATGGCGGGTGCAAAAACGAACATGCGCCACGCTGGGACAGGAAGTTCAGCCCGTCAAGATTTTGAGATTGGCCCAGCCTGTCGAATTCGGGAGGTGTTCCATCGTCAGCTCAAAAACCAATCGTTCGTGAAAATCGATCATTCTAACCAGAACAATTCGTTGGAAAGATTTGTTCGGGAATGACATTCCTCCGGCCCACTCGCCTGGAGAATTGCATTGTCTTCCGCCACTCACATCGCGAACGATATTCCGACAAGCCCGATTTCTGCCGATCTGGCCGCGGGCCGCAAGCGGCTCGATTCAGCGTGGAACGGCATTATCCCCGGCATCGTGCTGGTGGCGATGATCACCGCTGTGGCCTTCTCAGCCCACAATGTCTCAGGCTTTGCCTTGTTCAGCCCGATGATCCTGGCCGTGGTGTCCGGCACGATCTATTCCAACGTGCTCGGCCTGCCCGCCCACGCCAAGGCCGGCATCGCCTTTTCGCAAAAGCGCCTGCTGCGCTTCGCCATCGTGCTGCTCGGCTTCCAGCTCACGTTCGGCCAGGTGTCGGGCATCGGCCTTGGCGGCATCGGCAGCGTCGCGGCCACGCTTGGCGCCACCTTCCTCTTCACCGTCGCGCTCGGCAAGCTGATCGGCGTCGATGCCAAGCTGGCCCAGTTGATCGCCGCCGGCACCTCGATCTGCGGAGCTTCGGCAATAGTCGCCACCAACATTGTCACCGACGCGCGCGACGAGGACGTGACCTACGCGGTTGCCGCGATCACGCTGTTCGGCACCACCGCCATGCTCGGCTTTCCGCTGCTGGCGCCGGTCTTCAGGCTCGACCAGCACGCCTTCGGCCTATGGGCGGGAGCCTCGATCCATGAGGTGGCGCAGGTGATCGGCGCCGGCTTCCAGAACGGTTCGCAGGCCGGCGAGACGGCGACCGTCGCCAAGCTGACGCGCGTCGCCATGCTGGCGCCGATGGTGATCGCGCTCGGTGTCATGGCACGCCGCGGCAGCAGTGATGCTTCCGGCGCCAGGCCGCCGCTGCCTTGGTTCGTCGCGGCTTTCGTCGCGGTGGTGGCGCTGAACAGCCTGATCGCGATCCCGGCGCAGATCCATTCGACGATCGCCCTCGCAGCACAGATCATGCTCACCATGGGCCTCGCGGCCATGGGCTTGCAGGCCGATATTTCGGGGCTTCGCTCGCGCGGACTGCGGCCGCTGATGCTGGCCTTCTCAGCCTTCATCTTCATCGGCTGCTTCAGCCTGATGCTGGTGAAGTTCGTGTAAGGCAGGCCGGGGTCGCCTCACCTATCAGCCTTCATCATCGTCCTCGAACTCACAGGCCGCGACATAGATCGCGGCGAGCTTCTCTATGCCTGCCTGGTCTTCCTTGTCGAAGCGCCCGGGCAGCGGGCTGTCGAGGTCGAGCACGCCGAACGCGCCTTCGGCATCGCGCAAAAGCACGACCAGCTCCGAGCGCGAATCGGCATCGCAGGCGATGTGGCCGGGAAATTCGTTGACGTCCTTGACCAGCATCGACATGTCGAGCTCGATGGCCTTGCCGCAGACGCCCTTGCCGACGGCAATGCGAACGCAGGCGGGCTTGCCCTGGAAGGGTCCGAGCACCAGCTCGTCATCGGAGGCGAGGAAATAGAAGCCGGCCCAGTTGAGGTCGGGCACCATCTGATAGATCAGCGCCGCGGTGTTGGCGGCGTTGGCGACGGAATCGCCCTCGCCTTCGAGCAGCGCTTTCAATTGCGTGGCCAACTCCTTGTAGAAGACCGGCTTGTTGCTTGTGTCGATTGCCGTTGCCGCAAACATCGTGTTGTTGCTCCGTTGCAAGCCAGCCGAGGGGCCGGCTACAGTTTGGTCTTCTCTGCCACCAATGCAGCACGTGGGAAATACAAAAACGTGAGCGACAGCCTCGCCAGCCGAAAACGCGACCGTGCGCCGCCGGAACCGCGCGAAGCGCCCCTCACCTTCGCAGTGCTGGTTTTCCCTGGCTTTCCGATGATGGCATTTTCGTCCGTCATCGAGCCGCTGCGCGCCGTCAACATTCTTGCCAAGCGCGACTGCTATCGATGGATGATCGTCGGCGCCGATAGGGGTAGCGTGGAGGCATCGAACGGCGTCGTCATCCAACCCGGTTTCTCGGCCGCCGACGCGCCGAAGGTCGACCGCATCGTAGTGTGCTCCGGCGGCGATGCCGACCATGTCGTGGCCGATGAGGCGATGAGCTGGATCCGCAAAAGCCTGCGTGGCGGCGCGCATATTGGCGCCGTCGCGGACGCCGCCTTCTTCCTCGCCCGCGCCGGCCTGCTCGACGGCCATGCCTGCACCTTGCACTGGACCAGCCAGGCAGCCTTCAGCGAGGCTTTTCCGGATATCGAGCTTCGGCGCGATCTGTTCGTCATCGACCGCAAGCGCTTCACCTCGGCCGGCGGCGTCGGCAGCCTCGACATGATGCTGGAAATCATCACGCGCGACTATGGCGCCGAAATCGCGGCGGGCGTCGCCGAATGGTTCGTGC
Source organism: Mesorhizobium sp. CA5 (assembly GCF_020165105.1). NCBI lineage: Bacteria > Pseudomonadati > Pseudomonadota > Alphaproteobacteria > Hyphomicrobiales > Phyllobacteriaceae > Mesorhizobium > Mesorhizobium sp. CA5. The sequence goes on from NZ_JAIUHJ010000015.1 coordinate 9,722, forward strand.
ACTCGCCATTGCGCTCCAGCGTCGACCGCAAGCTGATGCCGCTCAGGCTGCGCACCGGCGTCCAGAACGAGCTGGTGCTGTCGGCCATCGCCATCATGGAGGATGCGGTCGAGGAAAGGCTCGGCATGGCGGAACTGGCGGAACGGCTCGGCGTGTCGGCCGACAAGCTCGAGCGCAGTTTCCGCGCCGAGCTGGATATCTCGCCCAATGGATATTACCGGAGGCTGCGGCTGAAGCGCGCCGCCGACCTGCTGGCGCATTCGACGCTGATGGTGAGGGATGTGGCGCTGGCCTGCGGCTTTGCGTCGATGTCGAGCTTTGCAAGGGCGTTTCGCGAGGAGCATGGGCACGCGCCTAAGGCGATGCGGCGGCATTAGGTGGAGTGGTGCGGCTCCACGCTCCTTCGTCATCCTAGGGCGAAGCGACGCGCAGCGGAGCGAAGACCCTAGGATCCATGCCGTGACCTGAAAGCGTCTCGGCGATGCAGAATTGGCACCCGGCCGCAGCAAGGATTTTCTGCACCGCTGGGTCTGCGCGCGTCGCTTCGCTCCTTGCTCGCCCTAGAACGACGAAGTTATGATGCGGCATCCGGCACGACAATCGCGGAATTCCGCACAAGCTTCAACCCCGGCCCGGCTATGTTCGCCAAGAACAGGAGGCCTGCCCATGAGCATCGTCGTATTCGACCCCGACAGCACCGAGGATGTGGACTTCAAGGATCGCATGCGCCACCCCGTCGCGGCCGATCCGGCCGGCGGCATGTGGCTTTCGGACACGGAGCCGTCCTTCATCGACGCCGACGCGCTGCGCAAGGGGCGGCTGGCCAAGCTGCGCGCCTGGATGCGCGAGGCGGGCTATGGTGGCGTCGTTTTGTTCGATCCATACAACCAGCGCTACGCCACCGGCTCGCGCAACATGTTCGGCTATTTCCTGCGCAACTCGACCCGCTATTTCTTCGTGCCCACCGAAGGGCCGATCGTGCTGTTCGAATATCCGCAGAGCTACCATGTCTCGATGGTGCTCGACACGATCGACGAGGCGCGGCCTTCCAAGCTCGTCTGGTCGTCGGTTTCGGGCCGCGACGACGAGACCGCGGGGCCGTTCGCCGACGAGATCGCCGAGCTTCTGAAGAAGCATGGCGGCGGCTCGATGAAGCTCGGGCTCGACCGCTGCAGCCATCTGCAGGCGCTCGCGCTGGAAAAGCGCGGCTGCGAGGTGAAGGACTGCCAGGGCGAGATACTGGCGGTGCGCGCGGTCAAGACGCCGGAGGAAGTCAAATGCCTGCTGGCCTCGATGGCGGGCGCCGAGGCCGCGGTGGCGGCGGTGCGCGAGGCGATCAAGCCTGGCGTTTCCGAGAACGAGCTGTTCGCCATCATGTATGGCGAGGTGATCCGCCAAGGCGGCGAGTTCATCGAGACCCGGCTGCTCACCTCGGGACAGCGTACCAACCCGTGGTTCAACGAGGCGAGCGGGCGCAAGATCAGGCCGGGCGAGTTGCTGGCGCTCGATACCGACACGATCGGCTGCTACGGCTATTATTCCGACTTCTCGCGCACCTTCCGCTGCGGCCCGGGCAAGCCGACGCCCTATCAGAAATCGCTTTACCGTATGGCGCACGACCAGGTGCAGCACAACATCTCGATCGTGAAGCCCGGCATGGCGTTCCGCGAGATCGCCGAAAAAGCCTGGAAGATCCCGGACCGCTTCGTCGACCAGCGCTACACCTCGGTCATGCATGGCGTCGGCATGCATGGTGAGACGCCTTTCATCGCGCACGCGATGGACTACGAGGCCTATGGCCGCGATGGCATCATCGTGCCCGGCATGGTGGTGAGCGTGGAAAGCTATATCGGCGAGAAAGGCGGTCGCGAGGGCGTCAAGCTCGAGGATGAGATTCTCATTACCGAGACCGGCACGGAATTGCTTTCGCGATTTCCGTATGAAGACGAGTTTCTTGACAATTAGCGCCGACGCATCGACAGCACATTTCGCATGAAAACACCCGTTTCCATCCGACGCGGTACAGTGGCCGCGGTGTTCATCGATCTCCAGGAGGAGCATCGCAAGGACAAGCGCTATCTGGTCGAGGGTTTTGCCGACATCCTCGCCAATGTGCAGCGCCTGCAGGAGGCGGCGCGGCGCAACTTCGTGCCGCTCTATCATTGGGCGTATATCGTCGATCTCGCCGCGGCGCGGCCGTTCCACCCAGTCGATGAAAGCGGCAAATCGGCCTTCTCCGACAAGGACGATCCGCTGACCGCAATCTGCCATGAAGTGGCGCCGCAAAATGGCGAAGCCACGCTGGTCAAGCAGGAAGCTAGCGCCTTCGCCAGGAACGATTTTGGCGACAAGCTCAAGACCTCGGGCATCGAATGGCTGGTGATTGCGGGCGTTTGGACCGAGGCCTGCATCGACGCGACGGTGAAGGACGCGGTAGCGCGCGGCTTTCGCGTGCTTTTGGTCAAGGATGCCTGCGGCAGCGCCAGTGCCGCCATGCACCAGACCGGCATCCTCAACCTCGCCAACCGCCTCTATGGCGGCGCCGTCACCAACACGCTCGACGCCTGCCGGCTGTTGGCGGGAGACACCGTGAAGGTGTGGCAGGTCGAGGGCTCGGTGCCGCTGCGTTTCACCTTCGAGAACGCGGCGCAGCTCTACGCCGAGCTTTGACGGCAGTGACCCGAGCCCAAACCGATCCGTCGAGCCGCGGCCAATATGCCGACCGGCTCGATCCGGAGTTGTGGGATTATATCGACGAGGTCAACAGCTGGTACCCGCCGGAGATCGTCGCCGCGCCGATCGCGAAGCAGCGCGCGGTCTACAATCGGATGTGCGCGGCTTTTCATCAGGCTCGTCCCGAAGGCGTGACGACTAAAGACGGCCTCGTCGCGACGGCGACGCATCCGATACCGGTGCGGCACTATCGCATGGCGGGCAAGGCGGCGGCGGCGACCGTCGTCTATTACCATGGCGGCGGTTTTGTCCTTGGCGACCTCGATAGCCATGACGACATCTGCGCCGAAATCTGCGCCGGCACCGGTTTCGAGGTGGTCTCGGCCGACTACCGGCTGGCGCCGGAGCATCTGCACCCGGCCTCTTACGACGATGCGCTTGCCGTGTTCGAACGGGTCGCCGCGGCCAGCACACTGCCGATCGTGCTTTGCGGCGAAAGCGCCGGCGGAAATCTCGCTGCCGCGGTGGCGCAAGCGACGCGGCGCCATGAACGGCACGCTGTTGGCCAGATCTTGATCTATCCGGAGCTGGGCGGCGACGAGACCGGGCGCTCTTATGTCGAGCATGCCGAAGCGCCGCTGCTCAGCGTAAGCGACATCGAGTTCTACCGTCGCATCCGGTCCGCGCCCGGGCAGTCACAGGACGATCCAACGTTCTCGCCGCTTCGAGACCACGATTTCTCCGGCCTGCCGCCGACGATCATCGTCACCGCCGAATGCGATCCGCTGTCGTCGGACGGCGAAGTCTATCGCGAGCGCATCCTTGTCGCCGGCGGCCACGCCTGGTGGCGCGAGGAGCCGAGGCTGGTGCACAGTTTCTTGCGGGCAAGGATGACGGTGCCGCGCGCGGCGGAGGCGTTCGCGAGGATTGTTGCTGATGTTCACGCGCTCGGCGCAGCGACGAAGCGCTGATCTAGGAGCCTTGAGAGAAATCCTGCAGGACAGAGGCCTGTGAAGGATCGCGGCCCCGGGAGATCAAGGTTCCTCGCCCCACGAAAGTGGGGAGAGGTGGCTCGGCGAAGCCGAGACGGAGAGGGGAGCGCCCTACGAAGGCCCCCTCTCCGTCCGCTTCGCGGCCACCTCTCCCCCGCCTTCGGCGGGGGCGAGGAACCCAAGCTTGGTTACCCTGCGGAACAGCGCACAAGAACTGCGGAAACCCAACCATTTCGCGGCGGAAAGCGGACCTATCATTCCCTCGCAGGCAACGGCGCTCCAGCGGACGCATCCGCCCCCGCACGGCGGCCCGGAGCGCCCAACAACAGAGGGAACGACGATGAAATTCATGCTGACCGACAGAAAACTGCATCCGCAAGCCAAGCCGATCGCCGACGATTTCAGGAAGGGCGCGATCAGCCGGCGCGAATATCTGGCCTTGATGGCCGGCTTCGGCGTCAGCACCGCAGGTGCCTTCGCCCTGGGCGGGATCGCTGCCTCGCCTGCCCGCGCCGCCGAGCCGAAAAAGGGCGGCGTGCTGCGCGTCGCGATGAACGTCAAGGGCTTTAAGGATCCGCGCACCTTCGACGGCGTCGAGATGTCAAATGTCGCGCGTCAGTGCAACGAATATCTGGTGCGCTGGAAAACCGACTTCTCCTTCGAGCCCTGGCTGCTGGAAAGCTGGGAGACCAGCGACGACGCCAAGACGATCACCCTCAATGTGCGCAAGGGCATCACCTGGTCGAACGGCGACATTTTCAACGCCGAGGACGTGATCCACAACCTCAACCGCTGGTGCGATGCCTCGGTCGCCGGCAATTCGGTCGCCGCGCGCATGGGCGCGCTGGTCAATGCCGACACCAAGAAACCTGTCGACGGCGGCATCCAGAAGGTCGATGACTACACCGTCAAGCTCAACCTGCCCAAGCCCGACATCTCGCTGATTGCCGGAATGGCCGACTATCCGGCGCTGATCATGCACCGCTCCTATGAAGGCGATGCCGATCCGAAGAAGGCGTTGGCCATCACCACCGGCCCTTGCGAGCTGGTGAGTTGGGACGCTGAGACGGGCGCCGAGGTGAAGCGCAAGGACAAGCCGTGGTGGAAGGGCGAGTTCTATCTGGACGGCATAAAATGGGTGGACTACGGCTCCGATCCCAACGCCACGCTGTCCGCCTTCGAGTCCGGAGAGATCGACACCGACCACGAGACCACGGCGGATGCCGTGTCGCAGACCGACCAGATGGGCCTGCAGAATTCCGAGATCGCCACCGGCTCGACCATCGTCGCGCGCTTCAATGTCTCCAACGCGCCCTATGACGACCTCAAGGTGCGCCGCGCCGCCCAGCTTGCCGTCGACAATGCGGCCGTCCTGAAGCTCGGGCTCGACGGCCGCGGCAAGCCCGCCGACAACCACCATGTCGGCCCGATGCATCCGGAATTCGCCGATATCGGCCCGGCCAAACGCGATGTCGAACAGGCCAAGAAGCTTATTTCGGAATCCGGCAAGGCCGACCACGAATATGAGCTGATCTCGGTCGACGTCGAATGGCAAAAGAGCACCGCCGACGCGATCGCCGCGCAAATCCGCGAGGCCGGCCTGAAGATCAAGCGCACCGTGCTGCCGGCCGCGACCTTCTGGAACGACTGGGCCAAGTTCCCCTATTCCTGCACCGAATGGCTCGGCCGCCCGCTCGGCGTGCAGGTGCTGGCTTTGGCCTACAAATCGGGCGGCGCCTGGAACGAAAGCGCCTATGCGAACAAGGAGTTCGACGAGCTTCTCGACAAGGCGCTTGCAACGCCGGATGCCACCCAGCGCAAGGAGATCATGGCCAAGATCGAGACCAACCTGCGCGACTCCGGCATCATCGTCCAGCCCTATTGGCGCTCGGTCTACCGCACCTATCGCAAGGGCGTGCAGGGCTGCGAACAGCACCAGGCGCTTGAGCAGCATTTCGAGACGGTGTGGCTGGAGTCCTGATCCTCCCAGGAGCGAGCGGCCGGCGCGACCTTCCCGTCGCGTCGGCCGTTTGCCATTTGCCAGCGATTGCCTTCAGCTCAGATTGCGTCGGCGGCGCCGATTGCTAGGAAAAGACGGCCAACAGTTTGTCGACGCCACCGCCCTCCTTCGCCCGCCGCAAGGCTATGTATGTGGTCGTCGCGACGGCAGGGCGAAAAAGCACACGGCGACCGCCAGCGAGAGAACTGGATTCCGTCCGATGAACGAGAGCGCATTGCCGACTACCCCGCGCAGCCGGAATTTACCGGCTGCACCTGGGCTTTCCAAAGCCATCGGGTTGATCTCTGCTGCCTAGGAGAAGATCTCCGCCAGTTCGTCGATGCTTGCGCCTTCTTTCGCCTGGCGCAGCTCGACATAGCTCACCGCGGTTGCGATCGAGAGTACCATCGAGACCACCGTCTGCACCAGCGCGGCGCCGATCTCGGCGATGATGCCTCCGAACAGCACCAGAACGAGCAGCATCCCCCATTGGATAATCATCGCGATGATGATGAGAATGAGGAACAGGCCGAAAAGCCCCCAGCGGCTGCCCTTGGTGAGGACCCGGCTGCGCGACATCGAGCCGAACACGCCCCGCCGCTCCTGGATCAAGACCGGCACCGACATCGACCAGCCGAGCCAGAGGATAATGCCCGGCACGATCAACAGCATCAGGCCGATACCCGCACCGAGACCGACGAGCAGGCCGATGCCAAGCGTCGGCAGCAGAAAGCGGATCGCAATCTGGATGCAGTCGCCAAAGGACGGACGCTTGCCATTGAGGTCCTCGATGGTCGCCCGCACCAGCGCCGACTGCAGCAGCAGCGCGCACACGAACGAAATCAATCCGGCGATGATGGTGATGTAGGAATTGCGAAACATGGCGCCTGGGTCGGCCATGGTGCCGGGGTCGCGCTGCATCATGGCGTCGATCTGCGGCTGGGTCCACAGCCTGATGAGCAATGCCGGCAGACCGGAAAACAAAGCCGCCAACCCCACGCAAAGTCCGAGGTTTCGGCCAATCACTCCGAAGGTGTTGCTGAATACCTTGCCGATCTCGAATCGGCCGGGTCGTCCCAATGTTGCAGTCGTCATGATAATTTTCCCCCGAGTCACCACTGCGTTCATCGGCGACTTCAAAGTAAATTTGCCAAGATTGAAAGGCTACGTCCAGTGCGCTTGCAATTGTCATGGCGTATTGCCAGTGTCGGCCCCGAACCGCAGGTTGCAGGGGGAACGAGCGGGTGACAGCCGCAGGGACGGAAGAGGCCGGACGGCTGGCGCAGCTGCACAAGCAACTGCTCAGGGACGATTCGATCCAGTTCGCCTTGCCGACCTATGCGCGGCCCGAGCCGCCGGAGTGGCTGAAGCCGCTTCTGGACGGCTTGGCGAAGCTCGGTCCCTATATGATCTATCTCTTCTGGGGCGCGGTCATCATCGGCGTCGCGATCATTGCTTTTCTGCTTTTCCTCGAGGCGAAAGGCATTGCCTGGCGCCTGCCATGGCGGCGAAAACGCGAAGAAACCGAAGCGAAGGAAGAGTGGCGCCCTGACGCGGGCGCTGCCCAGGTCCTGCTCTCCGAGGCCGATGCGCTCGCCGCGCGCGGCGAGTATGACGAGGCGGTGCATCTACTGTTGCGCCGCAGCGTCTCCGATATCGCCACCCGGCTGCCCGATTTCCTGCGTCCATCGCTCACCGCACGCGACATCGCCGCCGCCGGCTCCATCCCCACCCGGCCCCGCGCCGCCTTCAGCGAGATCGCCCGCATCGTCGAGGCCGCCTTGTTTGCCCGCCGACCCGTCGGGGTCGAAGGCTGGCAGCAGGCGCGCGGAGCCTATGAGCGGTTCGCCTTCCGAGATGCCTGGGCATGACCGCGCAGATGACAGGCGCAGTGCAAGAACCGTTCAGCCGCAAGACCCTGTTCTGGGGCATTTTCGCCAGCCTGCTGGCGGCGGCCGGATTTTTCCTGCTGTCCACCTATGCGCCGGATTTCCGCCAGCCCCAGGGCGGTGCCACGCCGTTCTCGAAGGGCGGCACCGGCTATGCAGGGCTTGTCGAATGGCTGAAGCTCACCAACGGACAGGCGCCGCCGATGGAGCGCGGCGAGAAGGACCTCGCGTCCCCCGTGGCGTCGACCTTCCTGCTCGTCGTCACCATCGCGCCGGGCAGCGACCCGGCCGCGCTCGATCGCCTTATCAAGCTGCGCTCTGGCAAAGACACGCTGTTCGTGCTGCCCAAATGGCAGACCTTTCCCTTGTTCAGCCATGAAGGCTGGGAGGAAAAGGTCGAGCGGCTGCCCAACAACGTCGTCAACGACTGGCTCGGCCGCATCGCCAAGACCAAGCTCGGCGAGGCCAAGAACACGCTCTCGCAGATCAACATCGCCGGCCGCATGGTGGCCGCGCCGGAGGAACTGCAATGGGTGGCGGACGACCATCCGCTGATCGCGGCGGGCGACGGCAGGGCTATCCTGACCGAGTTCGACAACGAACCCTTCTACATCCTCACCGATCCCGATTTCCTCAACAATGCCGCGCTGAAGGACGAGCAGAAGGCGGCCGCCGCGCTCGACATCATCGCCATGCTGGAGCCCGCCAAGGGAGCCGTCATGTTCGACCTGACGCTGCACGGCATCGGCGGCAACTACGATCTTGCCAAGCTGCTGATCGAACCGCCTTTCCTGGCTTTGACGCTGTCGGTGCTGGTGGCGGCCGCGCTCGCCTTCCTGCACGGGCTCGGCCGCTTCGGTCCGCCGCGCGCCGAAGGGCGCGCCATCGCCTTCGGCAAGCGGGCGCTGGTCGACACCACGGCGATGCTTTTGAAGCGCGCCGGACGGCTGCAGGAGCTTGGCGACCGTTACGCAACGCTGATGCGCCAGCGCGCGGCCGTCCTGCTCGGCGCGCCGCACGGGCTGCAGGGCGAGGCGCTCGACCGCTGGCTCGATTCCCGCGACAAGGAAGAACAGCACGGCTTCACCGCCCGCTTCAGGGCAATACACGATTCCAACAATCTGGCCGCAATGCACGAAGCAGCCGAAAAGCTGCATGACTGGACGGCAAGGAGGCTCATTGAACGTCGATGAAGTGAAGACCCTGGCGAACGCGATCAGGGAAGAAGTGGCAAAAGCGATCACCGGCCAGCGCGACACGGTCGACCTGATGCTGACGGCGCTGTTTGCCGGCGGGCATATCCTGCTCGAAGGCCCGCCCGGCACCGCCAAGACGATGACGGCGCGCTGCTTCGCGCAGGCGCTTGGCGTCGCCTATGGCCGCATCCAGTTCACGCCCGACTTGATGCCCGGCGATATCGTCGGCGCCAACATCTATAACTTCCAGACCGGGCAGTTCACGCTGACGCGCGGCCCGATCTTCTGCGACCTTTTGCTCGCCGACGAAATCAACCGCACGCCGCCGAAGACTCAAGCCGCGCTGCTCGAGGCCATGCAGGAGCATGCCGTCACCTTCGACGGCACCACGCATTCGCTCGGCCGGAATTTCATGGTGGTGGCGACGCAGAACCCCATCGAGCACCAGGGCGTCTATCCGCTGCCCGAAGCGCAGCTCGACCGCTTCCTGTTCAAGCATCGGGTGAGCTATCCGGATCTCACCGAAGAGCGCGCCATCATCGTCCATCACGGCGGCGGCTCGGCCTCGCACGATATCGAGCAATACGGCATCAAGGCGCGGACCGACCGCGAGACGCTGGAAGCGGCGCTGGCCACGGTCGGCGACGTCACGCTGGTCGACGACGTCGTCGGCTATATCGCGGCACTTGTGCGCGGCACGCGCGAAAGCCCTGACCTGGAAGTGGGAGCGAGTCCACGCGCGGGCGCCATGCTGGCGAGAGCCGCGCGCGCCAGGGCGGCGCTCGACGGCCGCAACTATGTCATCCCCGACGACGTCAAGGCGCTGGCCGTGCCGGCTCTGCGTCACCGTGTCGTTCTCTCGCCGGCCGCGCAGATCGACGGGCGGCTGGTCGAGCAGATCGTCTCCGACCTCGTCGACAATACGGAAGCGCCGCGTTGATCTATCCGAGCGGGCGGGCGGTCTGGGCAGCGGCGGCGGGGGCGATCCCCGCCTTTCTGATCGCGCTCGCATTGCCGCATGTCTGGTATCTCGGCCTGTTGTGGATCTGCCTGCTGCTTGCCTTCCTGGCGGTGGACGCAGCCGCAGGCAGGGGTCGCACCTCGCTCAACGCCACGCTGACGGCGCCGCCGCAGGTGGGTATCGGCGGGCGCTTCACGTTGCACATCGCGGCCGGTGCCGGGGCAAAGCTGCGGCGCCTGCAGGCGCGTGTCGGGCATGACCAGCGGGTCCAGCCATTGGCCGGCACCGGCGGCGCGCTGCCGGCCAATGGCGGCACGCTCGATCTCGAATTCGAGGCCATCCGCCGCGGCATTGCCAGCTTCGACCGGCTGTGGCTGCGCTGGCAGGGACCGTTCGGTCTGATGTGGAACCAGGTCATATTGCCGGTCGACCGCAAGGTTGCGGTGCTGCCCAACGTCAACAGCGCGCGCGATGAGGCGATCACGCTCTTGCAGCGCTCGGCCCTTGCCGACGGCCATGCGCAGAAGCGTGCCGGCCAGGGCCGCGAGTTTGAGTCCCTAAAGGATTACCAGCCCGGCATGGGCCGGCGCATGATCGATTGGAAGCGCAGCGCCCGCCACGGCAAGCTTCTGGCGCGCGAGTTCCGGATCGAGGAGAACAACAACATCGTTCTGGCCATCGATAGCGGCCGGCTGATGTGCGAGCCGGTCGACGGGGTACCGAAGGTCGACCGCGCGGTGACGGCGGCGCTTCTGTCGGCCTTCATCGCGCTCAAGGGCGGCGACCTCGTCAGCCTGTTTTCCTTCGATGCCAGGCCGCGCGTATCGAGCGGCGCGGTGCGCGGCTCGCCGAGCTTCACCATGATCCAGAAGCGCGCCGCCGAGATCGACTATTCGACGGAGGAGACCAACTTCACCTTGGCGCTGACCACGCTTTCGGCGAAGCTCGACCGGCGCTCGCTGGTCATCGTCTTCACCGATTTCGTCGATCCGATCAGCGCCGAATTGATGTTGCGCACCGTCGGCCGGCTGACCGAGCGGCATCTGGTGCTGTTCATGCTGATGAAGGATGTGGAGCTCGAAATGCTGGCCGACATGGCGCCGGCGGCGCCCGAGGATGTCGCCCGCTCCGTCACCGCCGGCGACCTCTTGCGGCAGCGGCAGGTGGTGATCGGCAGGCTCAGGCTGCTTGGCGCGCATGTCATCGAGGCCGACCACCAGCGGCTCGGTCCAGCGCTGGTCGAGCGCTATATCCAGCTCAAGGAGGAGAACCTCTTATGACGCTGTCGGCCGGCACCGATTCCGTGCGCCAGTCGCTGGCAAGCTTCCGCCAGGAGCGCGAGGCCGACTGGAAAGCCTTCGAGGCGCTGCTCGCGCGCGTCGAAAAACGCCCGCCGCGCGCGCTCTCGGAAGACGAATTACTGTCGTTGCCGCTCCTCTACCGTTCGGCGCTGTCCTCGCTTTCAGTGGCGCGCGCGACCTCGCTCGACAGCGCGCTGATCGCCTATCTCGAGGCACTCTGCCTGCGCGGTTATTTTTATCTCTATGGCGCCCGGCGGAGCTTGAGAACGCGCATCGGCGATTTCTTCCTGCACGACTGGCCGGCCGCGATCCGCGACCTTTGGCGCGAAGTATGGACATCGGTCGGGCTCACCGTCATCGGTGCCATTGCCGGTTATTGGCTGGTCGGCGCCGACAAGCGCTGGTACGACGCCATCATCGCGCCGAGTCTGGCGGGCGGGCGCAACCCGGATTCGTCGGCCGAGGCGCTGCGCAGCGTGCTTTACGGCGGCGGCGACCATTTCCTGTCTGGGTTCGCCGCCTATCTCTTCACCCACAACACACAAGTCTCGATCCTGGCCTTCGCGCTGGGCTTCGCCTTTGCCGTGCCGAGCGTGCTGATCATCCTGATGAATGGCTGCATGCTCGGCGCCATTTTCCAGATTTATGCCGCCAAGGGCCTGGGCTTCGAACTCGGCGGCTGGCTTTCGATCCACGGCACGACGGAGCTGTTCGCCATCGCCATCGCGGGAGCTGCCGGCATGCGCATCGGCACCAGCATCGCCTTTCCCGGCGAACTGACCCGCATGGCTGCAGCGGCTCGGGCCGGACGCGTCGCGGCGACCGCCATGATCGGCGTCACGGTGATGCTGCTTTTTGCCGGACTGTTGGAAGGCATCGGCCGGCAGACAATCACCAGCGACCTCGCCCGCTATTCGATCGGCGGCGGCATGCTGGCGCTCTGGATTTCATATTTCTACCTGTTGCGGATGGTGCGGCATGGCGACCGCTAGGACAGCCAAGGCAAAGAACCCTGCCGCGCTGATACGTCCGCTGGTGACACCCGAAGGCGTGGACCTGCGGGTCAAGCTGGCGGATGCTGGCACCCGCGCTTCCGGATTCCTGCTCGACGTGGTGATCATCGTCGTCGCGGCCGTGGTCTTCTCGCTGGTGATGATCTTCGGCCTTGCAGGGCTTGGTATCCAGGATGCGGAGCCGCTGTTCATCGTCTGGATCATCTTCATCTTTTTCCTGCGCAACGTCTATTTCATCGCCTTCGAGGCGGGCCGGCGGGCAGCCACGCCGGGCAAGCGCATGGTTGGCGTGAGGGCCGCGTCGCGCAGCGGCGCCGGCCTCACTATCGACCAAGTCATCGCGCGCAATCTGATGCGCGAGATCGAAGTTTTTCTGCCGCTGTCGATCCTCGCCGCGCGCGCCAGCGCCGATGTCGCCGACACGCTGACGACCATCTTCGGTCTTGTCTGGGCGCTGCTGTTCTCGCTGTTCCCGTTGTTCAACCGCGACCGGCTGAGGATCGGCGACCTGCTCGCCGGCACCTGGGTGGTCGAGGCGCCGAAAGTGGCGTTGGTCGAAGACCTTTCGCAGCGCAAGGACCCGGTCGCGGCCCGCTTCCAGTTCAGCCCCGCACAGCTCGACGCCTATGGCATTGCCGAGTTGCAGAAGCTGGAGGAAGTGCTGCGCCGCGACGATTATTCCGCGCTGAAGGCGGTGGCGGAAACCATCGCCCGCAAGATCGGCGCAAGGGTGGAGCCGATCGATTCAAAAGCCTTTCTCACCGCCTATTACGGCGAGCTCCGGGCGCATCTGGAACGCAAGCTGCTGCTTGGGAATAGGAAGGCGGATAAGTACGCGCGGTAGGTTGGAGCTCTCAGCATGTCCACCACGATCAGCCAAGCCGAGAGCGCCAGGATAGAAAGCGCAATTCAGGCAGCGGTGTCCGGATCGTGGGAGGAATTTGCGAAACTCACCGACGAACCGTTTTCAAACGATGCGTCGATGAAGGAGCAATTCGAAGATTCCTATCCCCGGCTCAAGCAGGCCAGGGGAAATTGGCAAATGACCTCAGACATAGGTGCCGTGCCTGAAGATGGGACGCGCGTGATCACAGTCATACTCAAAGCACCGCCCACCGTGGATATCGTCCTGACACTGCACAGCACAAGCGATCGGGATGACAGCGCCATCAGCATTTGGACGTTTTTTCAGCAGCTGAATTGGGACGATAGGCCCTAGCCTAGCCCACCCACTTCTCGTAATCCGACACCAGCAGGTGCAGCGGCGCCACATCCTCGTCGATGTTGGAGAAGCGGCCGATCGGGTCGCGGAAGACGTTGTCGGTGAGGTCGTCATTGACGGTCGAGACCTCGCCGATCAGCACGTCCTTGCCCTCGGCCCAGAAGGCGTGCCAGACGCCGGGCAGCAGCGTCACGCTCTGGCCCGGATCGAGCTTCAGCAGCCCGCCCGCCGGCAGTCTGGTCATGGTGCCGTCGACCGGCACCGAGACTTCGGCCTTGGGGTCGATGCCGCCGTCGCGGTCGTGCATGAAAAGTTCCAGCACCAGCTTGCCGCCGCCGCGGTTGATGATGTCCTCGGCCTTGATGTTGTGGCGGTGCATCGGCGAGAGCTGGTCCTTGCGCGAGATCATGATCTTCTCGGCATAGAGCATGCCCATGCCGAGCTTCATGTCCTCGTAACGGCCGTTGCGCACGGTGAACAGGAACAGCCCGAGCTCGTCGAACTTCTCCTGGCCGTAGTCGGTGATGTCCCAGCCGAGACGGGAGGTGAAGATGGCCGGGGAGTCGCCCTTATGCGCCTTCATCTCTTCCGGCGACCAATAGGCGAAGGGCGGCATGATATAGCCGAAGGAGCGGATGAAGGCGTCGGCTTCGCGGATGATGTCGTTGATCTTGGAGCGCTTCATGGGTTCTCTTCCTTCCGGCCGCCGCCTGCTGAAATCCGTCCTTCCGAATAGCCCAATGCCGGTCCTCTGTCGACGCAAACCGGCGGATCTGGCCCCGTGACATGGGCTTCGTTCGGGGCCATAACCCAACTGATTTGTTTTAACGCAATGTCTTTGTCCCACAGCGGATCGCCGCGCGGAAGACATGCTCGGACGGGTGATCTCATGGCAAGCATAGCCGATCTCGACACACCGGCGATCCTCATCGATGCTGCCCGCGCCGAGGCGAACATCAAGAAAGCGCAGGCCCATGCGGATGCTCACGGGCTGAAGCTCCGCCCGCATATCAAGACGCACAAGCTGCCTTACTGGGCGAAGAAGCAGGTGGCGGCGGGCGCCGTCGGCATCACCTGCCAGAAGATCGGCGAGGCCGAGGTGATGGCCGATGCCGGGCTTGAGGATATTTTCCTGCCCTACAACATCCTTGGCCGCGCCAAGCTGGGGCGGCTGAAGGCGTTGCATGGCCGCGTCGCGCTTTCGGTGACGGCGGACAGCCACGAGACGCTGGAAGGGCTTGCCGCCACTTTCACCGATGCCGGCCATCCGTTGTCCGTTCTGGTCGAGTGCGACACCGGCATGGGCCGCTGCGGCGTGCAGAGCGCCGACGAAGCGCTGGCGCTGGCGAAGATCATCGACCAAGCCAAGGGTCTCGCCTTCGGCGGGCTGATGACCTATCCGGCGGCGGGGCGCGCCGCCGAAGCGGAGGCATGGCTGAAGGCAGCGCGCGGCGCGCTTGCCGCCGCGGGGCTCGAATGCGAACGCATCTCCAGCGGCGGCACGCCGGACATGTGGCGCTCCGGCGAGGACAGCGTCGTCACCGAATACCGGCCCGGCACCTACATCTATCTCGACCGCTACCAGGTCGCCAAAGGCGTCGGCACGCTGGACGACTGCGCGTTGACCGTGCTGGCAACCGTGGTCAGCCATCCCACGGCGACGCGCGCCATCCTCGACAGCGGCAGCAAGGCGCTGTCGTCCGATACGCTCGGCCTGCCGGAGTTCGGCGAGCTGCTCGGTGTGCCGGGCGCCCGCGTCACGGTCTTGAGCGAAGAGCACGGCACCGTCACGCTTTCGGACGGCGCCAAGCTGCGCATCGGCGAACGCGTGCGCGTCGTTCCCGATCATTGCTGCGTGGTGACGAATTTGTTCGACCAGGTGCATCTGATCGACGGCGACAAGGTGCTGGAAACGCTGCCGGTAGCGGCAAGGGGACGGATGGGGTGAGCGGTCTTTCCTTCTCCCCTTGTGGGAGAAGGTGGCCGCGAAGCGGCCGGATGAGGGGTGCTCCAGGCAACACAGACGTCTCACTCCGCTGGAACACCCCTCATCCGTCTCGGCGCTGCGCGCCGATCCACCTTCTCCCACAAGGGGAGAAGGTTAAGTGCGCTCCGCCTGCCGCGCGGCAACCCTGCGCATCGCGGTCACGCGGCGGCGGAATATCTCCGTGCGCATCGCCATCAGGTGCAGCGCGAAGAACAGCACGGTGAAGCCGAGCGCCATCACGGCCAACGGCCACAGCATAGAGGGATCGATGGTCGGGCCGCCGAGCCGGAACACGGAGGCCGGTTGGTGCAGCGTGTTCCACCAGTCGACCGAGAATTTGATGATTGGGATGTTGATGAAGCCGACCAGCGTGATGATGGCGGCGGCCCAGGCGGCGCGGCCGGCATCATCCAGCGCGCGGGTCAGCGCTATGATGCCGAGATACATCAGGAAAAGCACGAAGACCGAGGTCAGCCGCGCGTCCCATACCCACCAGGTGCCCCACATCGGCTTGCCCCAGATGGAGCCGGTGATCAGCGCCAGCGCGGTGAAGGTGGCGCCGATCGGGGCCGCCGCTTTCAGGGCCACATCGGCCAGCGGATGGCGCCAGACCAGCGTGCCCAGCGCCGAGATCGCCATGATCGTGTAGCACATCATGGCGAGCCAGGCGAAAGGCACGTGAATATACATGATGCGCACGGTGATGCCCTGCTGGAAATCCTCCGGCGCGGTGAAGCTCATGTAGAGGCCGACGGCGAGCAGGATCGCCGCGACCGCCGCCAGCCATGGAACGACTTTGTCCGCCAAGCCGACGAAGCGCGTCGGATTGGCGAGATCGGCCCAGGCGCTCAAGCGTGAGGTGGTGTCGCTCATGCCAACCTAAATAGACCGGAGATTGGCCTGGGGCAATCGGGGGAGTGTCGCGCTTTCCCTTCTCCCCTTGTGGGAGAAGGTGTCGCCGAAGGCGACGGATGAGGGGTGTTCCAGAAAAGCCAGCGTCTCACTCCGCTGGAACACCCCTCATCCGTCTCGGCGCTATCGCGCCGATCCACCTTCTCCCACAAGGGGAGAAGGGAGAAGCGTTCTGCCTTACGCCGCTTCCGTAACCGGACGGCTGAGGCGGCGGACTTCCTCGTCGTTGAGCAGGCCGCCGGCGCGCAGCAGGGCGGCGAAGCGGCCGTTGCGCAGCGACAGCTCGGTGAAGCCGCCCATCTCGACCACCCTGCCCTTGTCCATGAAGACGACGAGGTCGGCGTCGCGGACCGTGGTCAGGCGGTGGGCGATGATGAAGGTCGTGCGGTTGCGGCGCAGCTCGTCGATGGCCTCCTTGACGCGATCCTCGGTTTCGACGTCGAGCGCGCTGGTCGCCTCGTCGAGCACCAGGATCGGCGCATCCTTGAGCACCGCGCGGGCGATGGCGATACGCTGGCGCTCGCCGCCCGAGAGCTGGCCGCCGCGCTCGCCGACGACGGTGTCGTAGCCGCCGCTCTTGGCCAGGATGAAGTCCTGAGCGGCGGCGGCATTGGCGGCAGCGTGAACCTCGTCATTGCTGGCATCGGCGCGGCCGACACGGATGTTGTCCTCGATCGAGCGGTTGAGCAGGCCGGCGTCCTGGAAGACGGTGGCGATCGAATGGCGCAGCGACTTGCGGGTCACCGTGCGGGTGTCGATGCCGTCGATCAGGATGCGGCCGCTGGCGGGCGTGAAGACGCGCTGCAAGAGATTGATGAGCGTCGTCTTGCCGGCGCCGGTCGGGCCGACGATGGCGACCGTCTGGCCGGCCTGGACCTCGAAGGAGACGTCCTCGATGCCGTGGCCCGAATTGGCGAACTCGAAGCTGACATCCTCGAAGCGGACGTGGCCGGTGACGTTGGTCAACTCGCGCAATCCGTCGGGCTCGGCGGTCTCGGCAGCCGAATCCTCGAGGCGATAGAACTCCTCGAGCTTGGCACGAGCCTCGGAAATCTGGGTGGTGAAGGCCGACATCTGGTCGAGACGGGCGATCAGCATTCCGGCAAAGCCGGTGAAAGCAACGACATCGCCGACGCGGAGCTGGCCACGGGTGACGAGATAAGCGCCGATCGAGAGCACGATCATCATCGAGATGGTCGACGACAGGCGGTTCAGCGCATTGGCGATCGCCCACCAGTCGAGAACGGGGTTTTGCGCGTCGAGCAGATCCTTCACATAGCGCTTCAGCGTCGCGGTCTCGTGGGCGATGCGATTATAGCTCTGCAGCACGGCGACATTGCTGACGCTGTCGGTCACGTGGGCAAACACGGTGTGGTAGTGGCGTTCGACGGCAGTCTGCCCCGACTTGGTGCGGCGCATGACGATGCGTCCAATGCCAACGTAAAGCACGCCAAGGCCAAGCAGCACGACGGACATGCGGATGTCCATGGACAGCGCGGTCGGCACCAGCAGCACCAGCGCGATGGCCGTCGAGAGATGCACGCGCATGAATTCGAGCCACAGGCTGAACAGGGTCTCGACCGCGCGCAGCAGCGTGTGAAGGGAATTGGATGTGCCGCGCTGATGGTGCCAGGCAAGCGGCATGGTGATGACGCGCTCGAAGGACTGGCACAGCACTTCGGAGCGGCGGGCATGGGCGAAGCGGTCGGCGCCGCGAGCCACCAGCACGAAGGCGACGACGTTGAAGGCACCAAGAGCGGCCCAGACGGCGAGCGTCGAAAACACCGCGCCTTTTTCGGAGATGGCACCGATCACCCGGCCCAGCAGGATGGGCTCAAGGATCGCGATCGCCGCGAGCGCGACGTTGGCGCCGCAAATCAGCGCAACGCGCTTCTTGTCGGACGCCAGATAACCCAGCGCTCTAAAGTAGATCTGCAGAAGTGACACTTCAGCTACTCCGCCAAACTCTTGTCTGTGCTCAATGCCCGAATTGTGCACCGCACCATTTTCTGACACGTATCGGTTAACGTGTCGCGAAACAATGCGTCGTCTATCGCTTCCGTTCCCATTTAGCGAACAAAAGATGACGACGGTACGAAATCTGACGTGATCACCTAACGGTTTGAGATAAAAGGTGAAATGTCAGGCTTGCGGCAAAATAATGGCACCTGCCTCGCGCTGCCACATTTTTAATCACAAGCTGCTTGCTTAGGCTGCCCTAAAGGAAGGCGCGCGATCGGGCGCGAGAGGCCGCGCCAAGTAAAAAGGGCGTCGGCCGCGCACCCCGAAAGATGCGCGGCCGACGAACCAAACCTTTGATTTTACGCAGGTATCCTGACGACGACCTCGGTCTTGTCGCCAGCTTTCGGCTCGAAAGAGGCCGATTTTTTCTTCGAACCATCGACTTCTAGCGAGATCGACTTGGTCTTTTTGTCGCGGATAACACGAAGCTTGATCTCGCCGTCGAACATCTTGAGCGTCGCGGCGTAGCCGTCCCAGTGCCCGGGCAGCTTCGGCCTAAACGTGATCTCCTTGCCGCGCCGCTCGATACCGAGAATGCCCTCCACCGCGGCGCGGTAAAGCCAGCCGGCCGAGCCCGTGTACCAGGTCCAGCCGCCGCGGCCGCCCTTGCCTTCGCCGGCATAAATGTCGGCGGCCACGACATAGGGTTCCACGCGATAGTGCTCGGCCGCCGCCTCGTCCGAAGCGTGGTTGACCGGGTTCAGCATCGAGAAGCAGCGATAAGCCTCGTCGGTGCGGCCCATTTCAGCCAGCGCGATGACGAACCATGTCGCGGCATGGGTGTATTGGCCGCCATTCTCGCGCACCCCCGGCGGATAGCTCTTGATATAGCCGGGATCCTTCTCGCTCTTGGAGAAGGGCGGCGTGAACAGCTTGACGATCTTGAGCTCGTCATCGACCAGCATCTTGGTCGCCTGTTCCATGGCCGTCGTCGAACGGGCAGGATCGCCCTCGCCCGACAGCACGCTCCAGGACTGGGCGATGGAGTCGATCCTGCACTCGTCCGAATTGTGCGAGCCGAGCGGCGTACCGTCGTCGAAGCTGCCGCGCCGGTACCACTGGCCGTCCCAGGCGGTGCTTTCCAAGGCCCGTTTCAGCGCGTCCGCGTGCTTGGTCCAGGCCTGCGCCCGCTTGGTGTCGCCCTGCCCTTTGGCGACAGGCGCGAAGTCGGTGAGCGTCTTCAGCAGGAACCAGCCCAGCCACACGCTCTCGCCCTTGCCGCCCTCGCCGACACGGTTCATGCCGTCGTTCCAGTCGCCGCCAAGGATGAGCGGCAGGCCGGCGGGGCTGCTGCGCTTGATCGCGAGATCGAGCGCCCGCGCGCAATGTTCATAGAGCGGCGCGGTGTTCTTGGTGATCTCCGGCGTGAAGAAGGCGTCGTGCTCGCCCTCGCCGAGCTGCTGCCCGTCGATGAAGGGCAACTGCTCCTTGAGGATACCGGCGTCGCCCGTCACCTCGATGTAGCGGGCCGTCGCATGCGCCAGCCAGACGACGTCGTCCGAGATCATCGTGCGCACCCCGGCATCGGTGCGCGGCAGCCACCAATGCTGCACGTCGCCTTCCGGGAATTGCCGGCGCGCCGCGTTGAGGATCTGGTCGCGCGCCAGCGTCGAGTCATGCGCCAGAAGCGAGAGCGTGTCCTGCAACTGGTCGCGGAAGCCGAACGCGCCGCTCGCCTGGTAGAAGGCCGAGCGCGCGCGGATGCGGCAGGCCAGGCTCTGGTAAGGCAGCCAATGGTTGACCATGGCGTTCATCGCTTTGTCGGGCGTCTCGACCTGGATGGTGTCGAGGAAGCCGCGCCAGGCGCGCTCGTTATCGGCCAAGCGCTGATCGAAATCCTTGCCGCGATGGGTCTGCACCAGCGCGCTCGCCTCGGCGGGCGTGGCAGCGTCGCCAAGCAGCCAGGACAGTGTCACGTCGCCGCCGGCGGGAATGTCGATGTCGCTGGCGACGACAGCGCAGGGATCGTCGCCCGCCTCGATGCGGCCGGAAAGCGCAAGCCCACCAAGCACGGCCTGCGGATATTCGGTCGTGCCGTGCCTGCCGATGAACTCGCTGCGGTCGGCGGTTACCGAATGGACAGGATGGCTGGCTGCCAGGAAGGCGACACGCTCGCCGAAATCGAGGCCATAGGGATTCTGCGCCAGCATGGCGCCAGTGGCAGCGTCGCGCGACGGCACGATGGTCGCCGCCGTGCGCGAGCGATGGCCGCCCAGCACCCATTCGGCATAGGCGTAAATGCGCAGCCGCGCCGGCGCCGGCCCGGCATTCTGGATGCGCAGCCGGGTGATCTTCACAGGATCGGTGGGATCGACCACCTGCGTCAGGTCCATCGACAGCGAACCGCGCTTGGAGCGGAAGGTCGAGAAGCCCTGGCCGTGCCAGGTCTCATAGGTCATCGACGGATCGCGAACCGTCGCAGCCATCGGCGAGAAGGCCTTGCCGCTCAATTGGTCGAAAATATAGAAGCCTTCGCCCGGCCGGTTCGACACCGGGTCGTTCGACCACGGCGTCAGCTGGTAGTCGCGGCTGTTGCGACTCCAGGTGAAACCGGCGCCTTCGGCCGAGACGTGGAAGCCGAAGGAGGCGTTGGAGATCACGTTGATCCAGGGCTGCGGCGTCGAACGCCGGCCGGTCAGCCGGGTGACATAGTGGCGGCCGTCGCCGTCGAAGCCGCCAAAGCCGTTCCAGAGGCTGAGACCGCTGCCGTCGGCGGCGATATCGGCTCCGCCCCGGCTTGCCGGCACCGGCATGGGGAGCGGCGGAACGGGCTCGCGCGGCGTGCCGCCCTCGGCCTGCATCAAGGCGTCGCGGGCCTGGAGCGCCGCCGTCTCGGCACGTTCGAGCTGATCGAAGATCGTGCCGTTGCGGGTGTGCAGCACGACGCGCGCCACAGACAGCAAGGTCTTGTAGGTCGGCTCGTCCATCAGGTCGCGACGCACCGCGAAGATGTGCTGGCGGGGCCCGAGCTCACGGCCGCGCAGGCGGCTGTTCTCGCACAGCGTCTCCACCGCGCGCTGCAGGTCCTGCACATAGGACGAGGCCTGCTCGTTGACAACGACGAAGTCGATCATCATGCCCCGCGCCCGCATATATTCCTGGAAGCGGAGCGCCTGGGCGACGATCTCGAGATCGGCGACGTCGCCGATGCGCACGAGGAAGATCGGGAAATCGCCGGAGATGCTGGTCGGCCAAAGGCTCGACTGGCGGCCGAGGCCCGACGCTATGGATTCCGCCGGCAGGCGCAGGAACGGATCGGGATAGATCAAATAGCGCGCCAGCTTCTGCACATTGGCGGCGTCGGTGAGGCTGAGCCCCAGATGGCGCGTCTGCACCTGGCTGCGCGTCCAGGCAAGCATGGCCTGGCGGGCGAAGCTCTCCTGATGGTCGAGACGGGCGATCGCCTCGTCGAGCTCGCCGCGATTGGCGCCGACGGCGGTCCAGAAGGTCAGCGATATCTTCTTGTTGGCCGGAACGCGCACCTGGCGGCGCAGCGCCGCTACCGGGTCGAGGGTGAAGCCCTGGCTGCCCGAAAGCCTGACGCCGGGGTCGAAGGCGACGGCATCGGCGATGGTGCGGCCACGGCCGATGAAGGCGCGGCGGTCGGTCTCGGCCTCGGCATCGCGCGACGGGCCGGACGGGTCGGTGACGAAATGCACCATTGTGAGATCGGGATCGTTGTTGTCGCGCTTGCGCCTGGTGGCGAAGATCGCGCTGTTGTTCGGCGCGATCTCGGTCTCGACGAACATCTTGGAGAACGCCGGATGCGCGTTGTCCGACGTCTCGTTGCCGAGCACCAGCTCGGCGAAGGAGGTCACTTCGATGTGCCGGTCGGTGGCGCCGTCATTGTAGAGCGTGATGCGGCGGCCTTCGCCATTGCCTTCTGAAATGACGATGCATTCGACTTCCGAACGCAGCGAACCCACCGTCTTGGTGAAGCTCGCCTTGTCGTCGCCAAACAGCGTCTGGACGCGCTCGCCCTCGGCGCGCTTCGGCTCCGCGGTGGCGGACCACCAGTCGCCGGTCGCCGCGTCGCGCAGGAAGATATAGGAGCCGAGGCGATCCTCGCTCGGATCCGGCTGCCAGCGGGTGACGGCAAGCTCGCCGAAGCGGCTGTAGCCGGAGCCGGTGGCGGTGACCATGACCGAATAGCGGCCGTTGGACATGACGTTGGTCGCCCGCAGCGCCTTGATCGGATCGAGCACGACACGGCTGTCCGGGCTCTCGGCCTCGGTCTCGTCCTTGGAGCGCTCGTCGGCTTCCGTCCTGACGGTCGCCGTCGGAATGTCGCGCGGCGCCTTCTCCTGCAGCAGAAGCTCGGCCGATTCGATCACCGGGTCGCTGTGGAAACGCTCGCGCAGCCGGCCCTCGAAAATAGCGTCGGCTACCGCCGCGATCGTCATGCCGGAATGGTGCGCCATGTAGTTCTGCACCACAGCGTGGTCGGTGCCTTCGGGCACGCGTTGCGGCGTGAAATCGACCGCGTCGTAGAAGCCGTGGCGGCCGAGCGCCCCGATCGAACGCAGCCGCTGCAGGTTCTGCACCGCCTCGCGCGGATTGAACTGTGCGGCCAGGATCGTCGCATAGGGCGCGATCACGGTGTTCTGGCCAAGGCCGCGCTTCAGGCCGAGCCCGGGCACGCCGAAATTGGTGTACTGATAGGTGAGCTCGCGGTCGCGGGCGTTGTAGGCCGCTTCCGAAATGCCCCAGGGCACGTTCTTGGAACGCGCATACTGGATCTGGCGCTTGATGATGAGCTTGCTGGTCTGGTTGAGGATCGAACCCTGCGGCTCCTTCATCACCAGCGGCGGCATCAGATACTCGAACATCGAGCCCGACCAGGACATCAGCGCCCCTTGGAAGCCGATCTCGACGATCGGCCGTCCCAGACGGAACCAGTGCTCGGTCGGCAGGTCGCCCTTGGCGATGGCGAACAGGCTGGTGAGCCGCGCCTCGGAAGCAAGCAGGTCGTAGCAGCTCTCGTCGAGCTGGCGCTCCTCGACGCGGTAACCGATCGAGAGCAGCTTGCGCTCCTGCCGCATCAGGAAGGAGAAATCCATCTCGAAGGCGTAGCGGCGACAGCGCTCGCGCAAGGCGAGCAGCTTGGCGCGCAGAGCGGCGACCGCGCTATCGTCATTGTGCGAGTCGTGCACATGCGCCTCGCAGGTCGCTTCCAGCCTGGCCGCCCAGTCGGCGATGACATCGCTCTTCGGCGACGCCGCCTCGGTGTGGATGGCGGTGGCGAGCTTGCGGATCTCGCCGGCCAGCACCGCAAGGTTGATGGTGCGGATCGACGCCATCTCAGGCTGCGCCTTGATGGTCGCCACCGCGCGGCGCATGCCGTCGAGACGGTCGGCAAGGCGCTGGCGCAGCGGCCGCAGCTGCCGGCGGTCGTCCGGCAGCTCGTCCAGGCTCTCGTCGAGGATGGTGACGGTGTCGATGATGCCTTCGAAATCGCCTTGCAGATGCACGGACGGCGCTTCGGCCCATTCGGCGCAGGACGCCGCCACCGCGACGAGATGTCCAGCGAGATTGCCACTGTCGACCGCCGAGATGTAGAGCGGATAGAGCGGCTTCAGTGTCGTGGTGTCATACCAGTTATAGAGATGGCCGCGATCGCGCGGCATGTTCTCGATGGTCGTCATCGTGGCGTCGATGCGGGTGATGGCGTCCGACAGGCTGATCCAGCCGAAATCGCGCGCCGACACCACCGAGAGGAGATAGACGCCGATATTGGTCGGCGAGGTGCGCGGCGCCACAACCGGCGCCGGGCTTTCCTGGAAATTATCCGGCGGCAGGTGATGCTGCTCGGCCGTCACGAAGGTCTCGAAATAGTGCCAGGTGCGGCGCGCGAAGGTGCGCAGCGCGTGGATGTCGGCGGTCGAGATACGCAGCCTGTCCTCGGTCTCGGCCGAGCGGCTGATCCAGCAGGCGACGGCGGGCGAAGCGATCCAGAAGATGGCGAAGAAGAAGGCGACGAAGGCGCCGGTGGAATCGGCCAGCACCGGAATCGCCAGGCCGACGACGCCGATGATCACCGCGCCATACATCATGCCATAATAGGCGCCGAGATCGTTGCCGCCCTTGGCGGCTTGCGAGGCGGTACGCCATTCCAAAAGATTTTGCCGGCTGACGAAGAGCCGATAGATGGTGCGGATGATGGCATCGCCCATCATCCAGGCGAGATGCGCCATCAAAAGCACTTTCAATGCCACGAGCGCGGTGCCGAACACGGTATCGCGGGCCAAGGCGGAGAAATGGCCCCGCGGCGTCTGGTCGCCGCTCTTCGGCAGGATGCCGTTCACGATGTCGAAGGTCGGCGCCATGAACAGGCTGAGGATCATAAGAGCCTGCCACTGCGCCGCCTGGGTGAAGGGCAGCAGCGTCCAGCCGGCAATGCAGGCCATGACCCAGAAGATCGGGGTGACCGAGCGGCGCAGATTGTCGACCATCTTCCAGCGCGACAGCGCAGGCACGCCGGAGCGCGGGTCGAAGATGTAGCCGAGCAGCTGCCAGTCGCCGCGCGCCCAGCGGTGGTGGCGCGAGGCGTCGACCGAGTAGCGGGTCGGATAGTCCTCGACCAGCTCGACGTCGGTGACCAGCGCGGCGCGCGCCAGCGCGCCTTCGAGCAGGTCATGGCTGAGGATGGTGTTTTCGTCGATGCGGTTCTTCAGAGCCGCTTCGAAGGCGTCGATATGGTAGAGGCCCTTGCCGGTGAAGGAGCCGTCGCCGAAGACGTCCTGGTAGAGGTCGGAGACCGCGAAGACATAGGGGTCGAGGCCGCGATTGGCCGAGAAGACACGCTGGAAGAAGGAGGCGTCGTCGCCGCTGGTGAGCGAAGCGGTGATGCGCGGCTGCAGGATGGTGTAGCCGGCGGTGACGATACGCTTGACCGGATCGAAATGCGGGCGGTTCAGCGGATGGGCGAGCTTGCCGACCAGGTCCGAAACCGCGTCGCGCGTGGTACGCGTGTCGGCGTCGAGCGTCATCACATAGACGACGTTTTCCGGCAGCGGCACGTCGAGCGGCAGGAAGGTAGTGTCGCTGTCGCCGCGCAAAAGAAGGTTCAGCTCATGCAGCTTGCCGCGCTTGCGCTCCCAGCCCATCCAGCAGCCCTGAGCCTGGTTATAGAGCCGGCGGCGATGCAAGAGGTAAAAGCGCGGCGAACCTTCGGACGGATAGCGGGCATTGAGCCTGGCGATCTCGTCGCGGGCATATTGCAGGATCTCGATGTCGGCGACGTCGATCTCGGTCTTGGAATCCGGCCAGTCGGACAACAGCGCGAAACGGATCTCGTCCGCCGTGTTGGCGAGGTGGTGCACCTCGATGTTGCGGATGTTTTCCTCCACGTCGTCGCGCGAGCCGATCAGCGAAGGCACCACGACCAAGGTGCGCGATTCGGCCGGGATGCCGTGCTTGTTGTAATCGTAGCCGACAAGCCTGGTCGGCTTCAGGAACAGCGCCACCACGGTGTTGAAGAAGGCCAGCGCGCCTTCGCTGGCTGGAACGGCGAACAGCGCCAGTATCAGCGTGATCGATTCCACCGACAGGCCGAGATTGACGAGCGCTTTGCCCGACAGCACCAGCAGCAGCGCCGTCAACAGGAAAACCGGCACGACGATGCCCAGCCAGCCGGCGCTGGCAAAGCCTCGTTTGAAGGTCACATAGAAAGGCGGCCGGTAGCCGATCGCCCTTTCCAGCTCCTGCCGGCGCGGGCCGACCAGGAAGAAGCCGACATCGGTGTGCACGGCGGGGTCCGCTGTTTCCGGCACGCCGGACGCATCGGTGAGGCCGGGTGTGTGGCCGGCAAGCTCGATCGCCTTTTCGGCGACGCGGTACTCGGAGAGATGCGAGCGGCGCGCCAGCTGTTCGATCGCGGTGCGGTACTGGTCGCGCGAGAAGAAATCGAGGTTGGCGAAATCGGTCTTGTCGCGCAGCAGCGTGTCGATGCGGCTGACGCCCTCGAACCAGACCGTCCAGTCGACGTCATTGATGAGGCGCAGACCGCGAATGATGTTGCCGGTGGTGACATTGCCCGAGGACAGCGTCTGATGCTCGGAGATGATGATCTCCTCGGCATCGGAACCGGTCTTTTCGAGCTCGCCTTCCAGCCATTCCAGCGCGCGGCCGGCGTTCTGCGACCCGTCGCGCAGGCGATAGAGCAGTTGGGTGGCGAAAGTGGTGTCCTGCGCATGCGCGCTGTAGTGCGACAGGATCCTGGTGCGGTCGGCATTATCGTCGGTCGCCAGAACCCGGTCGGCGACCTCGTTGGCGGTCTGGCGCATCTGCCTGGTGCGCTCGACGCGCACGGCGATGCGGCGCAGATTCTCGATCAGCACGAAGCGCAGCAGCGACGGCAGCGCCCAGAGCTCGCCGATCTTCATCGGCTCGACCGACTGGAAACCCTCGACGATCGCCTTGAACATGTTGGCCGAGACGGAGCTGTCGGAATGCTCGACATAGCTCCAGGCCACGACGAAGGCGCGTGGCAGCACCGTGCCGTCGCCGAGCGTGAGCGTCGGCAACTGCCGGTAGAAGCGGCGCGGCAGGTCGCGCTTGACCTGGAAGATGGTCTCCTCGACCAGATAATTGTTGTCGAGTAGCCATTGCGCGGCCGGCGTGATGGTCTCGCCCTTGGCCTGCGCGGCATTGGTCGAGCGGTAGACTTCGAGAATCTTCTTGGCGCTGTCGCGGATGCGGGCCTGAAACTCGAACGGAGCGAGGCCGAACAATTCCTTGACCTCGCCCTTGGCGAGCGCGACGCCCAAGGCGCGCAGCCGATCCTCAGGCAGGAAATTGGAGCGTATCGGCGCATCCGTCGCCGCCGGGAAGCCGGCGCTTGTCTGTTCGATCTTGTTGGGATTGGTCTGAATGTTCATTGAAAATTCCGTAAGCGGGGGCGCAATGCGGCGTCACCGCCACGGCAATGGCCCTAAAACCGGTTCAATTGCAATTGGTTGCATCACTGATCGGCCGAAAGTTTGTTTTGCGCACCACAACCGGGGCGTGCCCTTTCGACAGCTTGTGGGCGACCGCCCCTCGCTCTCCGCCCCCGGTTGGATCAGGGCAAGGATTCGGGCTTTTTCGTGATACATGCAAGGGGCCGGGCGATAATTCGCCCGAGCCGCGATCATGTTTGGCAACAGCCGTTAATGGTTGGCCGCGAGGCGGTGGAGCCCGATCACGAAAAGCAGGCCCGGCCCCTTGGGCTGAAGCCGCATTTCCGGGCTGTCGCGGTCGAGGATCAGCGTGTCGAGCGGTCCGAGGCTCGACGCATCGTCCGTGAAGAGGGTGGCGCCGGCGCCGACGGCAAGAACGAGCGTGGTGTCGGCGCGCGGCGCGATCCGAATCTCGGCGGTGAAAGACCGGCGCTCGACCTCATGGACCATGCGGCCACGGCGCGTCATGACGTTGAGATCGGTGATTGGACCTCCGATCAGCGCCGCGCCGGTCGGCACGTCGCCCGGAAAGGCGAGCGGCGCCGAGGCCGTGGTCAACCGCGCCGGCGCCTGGCCGGCAATGTCGAGAATGATCCCTTCGCCTTCCAGCACCGACAGTGTTCGATCTATGCCTGCGAAGCTTGAGAACGGCCCGCTCGTCTCGACCCGGGCCATCGAGACGCGCCAGTCGAAATCCTCGAGCCCGGCGCCGTCGGGCGACACGGCGATTTCGGTGGTCGTGCCGCCGCCATTCTTCCACGGCATGACGCGGTAATCGGCGGCACGAAGGATTTTCATTTTTGATCGCATTCCTAGAAATCTGTTTCCGTTATGTTCCGACTTGTGCTAGGCATCGAATCGAACCGAGCGTCATCCGAATCGAGGCTTTTCAACATGATCAAACAACCTGGACTTGATGGTCGCCATAGAGATGAGAATGGCCGTATTAGCGAGAAACACGGCAACACTCTTGTCGGCACACTGAGGGAAACCTACGGCGACAACTTCGCAGAGGGCCGCCGCTCTGACATGAAGTTAAGCACGCTTCTGGAGCAGAGCGGCGCCCAATCTTTGAGTGACTATCTCAAGAACAACAGATAGCCGCCGCCCTTACGTCGTCAGCCCAGGATGCCCGGCAGGTTGAGCTGGTGCTCCTTGGCGCACTGGATGGCGATGTCGTAGCCGGCATCGGCATGGCGCATCACGCCTGTCGCCGGGTCGTTCCACAACACGCGCTCCAGGCGCTTTGCCGCGTCAGCCGTGCCGTCGGCGACGATGACCATGCCGGCATGCTGCGAGAAGCCCATGCCGACGCCGCCGCCATGGTGCAGCGACACCCAGGTCGCGCCCGACGCGGTGTTGAGCAGCGCGTTGAGCAGCGGCCAGTCGGAAATCGCGTCGGAGCCATCCTTCATCGCTTCGGTCTCGCGGTTCGGCGAGGCGACCGAGCCGGAATCGAGATGGTCGCGGCCGATGACGACAGGCGCCTTGAGCTCGCCCTTGGCCACCATCTCATTAAAAGCGAGGCCGAGGCGATGGCGATCACCGAGACCGACCCAGCAGATGCGCGCCGGCAATCCCTGGAACGAGATGCGCTCGCGCGCCATGTCGAGCCAGTTGTGCAGATGGGTATTGCCAGGAATGAGCTCGCGCACCTTGGCGTCGGTCTTGTAGATATCTTCCGGATCGCCCGAGAGAGCGGCCCAGCGGAACGGGCCGATACCGCGGCAGAACAGCGGCCGGATATAGGCCGGCACGAAGCCCGGGAATGCAAAGGCGTTCTCGAAACCCTCGTCCTTGGCGACCTGGCGGATGTTGTTGCCGTAGTCGAGCGTCGGCACGCCGGCGTTCCAGAACGCCACCATCGCCTCGACATGCTCGCGCATCGAAGCGCGGGCGGCCTTTTCGACGGCCTTCGGGTCCGAGATGCGCTTCTCGCGCCACTCGGCCATCGTCCAGCCCTTCGGCAGATAGCCGTTGATCGGGTCATGCGCCGAGGTCTGGTCGGTGAGGATGTCGGGGCGGATACCGCGCCTGAATATCTCCGGCACGATCTCGGCGGCGTTGCCGAGCAGCCCGACCGATTTTGCTTCGCCGGCCTTGGTCCAGCGATTGATCATGTCCATCGCTTCGTCGAGCGTCTCGGCCTTCTCGTCGACATAGCGGGTGCGCAGGCGGAAATCGATCGAGTCCGGGTTGCACTCAATCGCGAGGCAGGAAGCGCCGGCCATGACGGCGGCCAGAGGCTGGGCGCCGCCCATGCCGCCGAGGCCGCCGGTCAGGATCCATTTGCCCTTGAGGTCGCCATTGTAGTGCTGGCGGCCGGCTTCCACGAAAGTCTCGTAGGTGCCCTGAACGATGCCTTGCGTGCCGATATAGATCCAGGAGCCGGCCGTCATCTGGCCGTACATCATCAGGCCCTTCCTATCGAGCTCATTGAACTTCTCCCAGGTCGCCCAGTGCGGCACGATGTTGGAGTTGGCGATGAGCACGCGCGGCGCATTGGCGTGGGTCTTGAAGACGCCGACCGGCTTGCCCGACTGCACCAGCAGCGTCTCGTCCTCGCCCAGCGTCTTCAGCGACGCGACGATACGGTCGAAATCGTTCCAGGTGCGCGCCGCCCGACCGATGCCGCCATAGACGACGAGCTCGTTCGGGTTCTCGGCGACCTCGGGATCGAGGTTGTTCATCAGCATGCGCAGCGGCGCTTCCGTCGTCCAGTAGCGAGCATTGAGCTTGTCGCCGCGGGGGGCGCGCACTTCACGTATGTTGTGACGAGGATCGGTCATCATTGTCCCTTTCAAGCAAGGCGGGCGGCGCGGGTCAGCGCCCGGCCCAGTCAATGGCGGTTTCGAGGATTGTTTTCAGCGTGGCGCGGATCGGCGCGGCATAGCTTGGGTCGTAAGGCACCGGCCAATTTTCCGGCGAACCTTTTTCCGCAGGCTCGCGCATGTAGCCACGGTTGGAGAGCTCCATCTGCAGCGCATGCACGCCGTTCCCGGGCTGGCCGAAGCTTCTGGTGATCCAGCCGCCCTTGAAGCGGCCGTTGACCACCCAGGTCTCGCCGGTCGCGGCCAGGATGGCGGCCACTTTTTCCTGCAGCACGGGATCGGTGCTCTTGCCGTCATTGGTGCCAAGGTTGAAGACCGGCAGCGTGCCGTCGAACAGGCGCGGCAGCACCGAGCGGATCGAATGGCAGTCATAGAGCACGATCTTGTCATGTATGCCGCGCAACCGGTCGATCTCGGCCTGGAGGGCGGCATGGTAAGGCTCGAAATAGGTCTCGCGGCGCTGGTCGATCTCGGATGGGCTCGGCTCCTCACCCATGCGGTAGAGCGGATCGCCGTCAAACGTGTCTGTCGGGCAAAGGGTGGTCGTCGCCTGCCCGGGATAGAGCGAAACGCCCGACGGATCGCGGTTGACGTCGATAACAGTACGCGAGATGGCGGTGTGCACGACGGTTGCGCCGAGGTCGGCGGCGAAATCATAGAGCTTGTCGATCCACCAGTCGCAATCGCGCCGCCCGAGCCAAGTCGAGACGAGGCGCGAGTCGAGGCCTGCCAGGTCGATGCCGGTGTGCGGGATCGAAACCAGCAGCGGCGCGGTGCCCTGGGTGACCGTGAGCCAACTGGGTGAGGTCATGAGAGACCTCCATACGTTGGCGCTCTACGGCGCCCCCCTCTACTCTGCCGGGCATCTCCCCCTCTTGGGGGGAGATCAGATGTCACGACGGCTTTCGCCAATTGCCTGCGTTGAAGGAAGAGCGGCGCCAAAGCCGCTGCTGATCTCCCCCCTAGAGGGGGAGATGGCCGGCAGGCCAGAGGGGGGCGCGAAGGAACTCGATCTAGCCTGGAGAGCGCTCTCACGACGCAACCCCCGGCAGCTTCACGGCACCGGCCGCATTCACCGCGGCGCCGTTGCGGACCATGGCGATCGCCTTTTCCATGTCGGGGTGGAAATGGCGATCATTGTCGAGATGCGGGACTTCGGCCCGGACCAATTTGCGCACCGCCTCCAGCGCCTCGCTGGATGCAAGCGGCGCGTGAAAATCGCAGCCTTGCGCGGCGGCCAGCAATTCGATGCCGATGACGGCGGTCGCATTCTCGATCATGCCGAGCAGCCGGCGCGCGCCGTGGGCGGCCATCGAGACATGATCTTCCTGGTTGGCCGACGTCGGAATGGAATCGACGCTCGCCGGATAGGCCTTCTGCTTGTTTTCGGAAACGAGCGCCGCCGCCGTCACCTGCGGGATCATGAAACCGGAGTTCAGACCGGGCTTCGGCGTCAGGAAGGCCGGCATGCCGGACAATGCCGGGTCGACCAGCATGGCAATGCGACGCTCCGACAGCGAGCCGATCTCGCAGACGGCAAGCGCAATCATGTCGGCGGCGAAGGCCACCGGCTCGGCGTGGAAATTGCCGCCCGAGAGCGCGGTGTCGTCCTCGGCGAAGATCAGCGGGTTGTCGGTGACGCCGTTGGCTTCCGTCTCGAGCGTGTCGGCGGCCTTGCGCAGCACGTCGAGCGCAGCGCCCATCACCTGCGGCTGGCAGCGCAGGCAGTACGGATCCTGCACGCGCTCATCGCCGACACGGTGCGATTCACGAATGGCGCTGCCGGCCATGAGATTACGCAGCGCGTCCGCCGTCTCGATCTGGCCGCGATGCTTGCGCAACAGATGGATGCGCGGGTCGAAGGGGGCGTCCGAACCCTTGGCGGCATCGGTCGACAGCGCGCCGGCGACCAGCGCCGACTGGTAAAGAACCTCGGCCTCGAACAGGCCGGCGAGCGCGAAGGCGGTGGAGAACTGCGTGCCGTTGAGCAGCGCGAGACCCTCCTTGGCGCCTAATGTCACCGCCTCCAGTCCATGCGAGACGAAGGCCACCTTGGCCGGGAACCGGCCATGCGGGGTAAAGCATTCGCCGACGCCGATCATGACGGCGGTCATATGCGAAAGCGGCGCGAGGTCGCCGGAAGCGCCGACCGAGCCTTGCGCCGGCACCACCGGAATGACGTCGTTGGCGAGCATTGCTTCCAGCAATTCTATGGTCTGAGGCCGCACGCCGGATGCGCCCTGGGCCAGGCTGGCGAGCTTCAGCGCCATCATCAGCCGCACCACGGCGACAGGCATCGGCTCGCCGACGCCGGCGGCATGCGACAGCACGATGTTGCGCTGGAGCGTTTCGAGGTCGTTTGCCGGGATGCGGACGCTGGCGAGCTTGCCGAAGCCGGTGTTGATGCCATAGACCGGCTCGCCCTTGGCGACGATGCGGGCCACCGCCTCGGCGCTGTCCCGGATCTTCGGCCGGCAGGCGGCGTCAAGCTTCGGCACGGCGCCGCGATAGATGGCGCGCCAGTCGGCAAGCGTGGCGCTGCCGGGCGTCAGGGTAAGTTCGGTCATTGTCCTCTCCAGATACGGGCATGGAGCGGGTTGAAGCCCATGCGGTAGACGAGTTCGGCCGGGCGCTCGATGTCCCAGATGGCGAGGTCGGCCGATTTGCCGGCTTCCAACGTGCCGGTCTGTTCAAGCAAGCCCAACGCCCGCGCGGCTTCGCGGGTGACGCCAGCCAGGCATTCGTCGACAGTCATGCCGAACAGCGTCGCGGCCATGTTCATGGTGAGCAGCAGCGAGGTGAGCGGCGACGTGCCGGGATTGGAGTCGGTGGCGACAGCCATCTTCACGCCGTGGCGGCGAAAAAGATCGACCGGCGGCTTCTTGGTCTCGCGGATGAAGTAGTAAGCGCCGGGCAGGATGGTCGCCACGGTGCCGGCCTTGGCCATCGCTTCGGCGCCTCCCTCGTCCGTATATTCGAGATGGTCGGCCGATAGTGCGCCATAGCGGGCGGCAAGCGCTGCGCCGTGCAGGTTGGAGAGTTGGTCGGCGTGGAGTTTTACCGGCAGGCCGAGCGCTTTCGCCTTATCGAACACGCGCGCCATTTGCTCCGGCGAGAAGGCGATGCCCTCGCAGAACCCATCGACGGCATCGGCGAGCTTTTCGGCGGCGACTTGCGGCAGGATCGTGCCGGCGACGAGATCGATGAAGGCGTCCTTGTCGCCCTTGGCTTCCGGCGGCAGGGCGTGGGCGGCGAGACAAGTGGTGCGGATCGTCACCGGACGCTCACCGGCCAGACGGCGGGCTGCGCGCAGCGACTTCTTCTCATTATCGGCATCAAGGCCGTAGCCGGACTTGATCTCGACGGTGGTGACGCCTTCGGCGATCAGCGCGTCGAGCCGCGGCAGCGTCTGGGCGACGAGTTCGTCCTCGCTTGCGGCGCGCAGCGACTTGACCGAGGAGACGATGCCGCCGCCGGCGCGTGCCACTTCCTCATATGTGGCGCCGTCCAGCCGCATCTCGAACTCATTGGCGCGGTTTCCCGCATAGACAAGATGCGTGTGACAGTCGATCAGGCCGGGGGTGATCCAGCGTCCAGCGCAATCGACGGTCTCGGCGCCCTGCCCGGCCGCAGCCGGCATGTCGGCTTCGGAGCCGGCATAGACGATAAGCCCGTCACGCGCGGCGACCGCGCCTTTCTCGACGATGCCGAGACCGGCCGCACCCTCGGCCATGGTCGCCAGGCGCGCATTGCGCCAAACCCGATGGCCGCTCCTGTTGTTTGCTCCACCCATCATCTTTTCCATTTGAAAGGATGCTGATTATGTATATACATATTGAAACGCGACGCAAGCAATATCGTCGCTCACGCATCGAGATTTGGAGACGCAGGTGACGGCGATCTTTGCGGAACAGGCGCTTCTGCCCGAGGGCTGGCAAAGCAATGTGAGGATCACTTTCGACGGCAGCCGCATCTCGAAGGTCGAGGCCAGCGCTTCCGTGCAAGCCGGCGACGAGCGCCATGCCATCGTCGTGCCCGGCATGCCCAATTTGCACAGCCACGCCTTCCAGCGCGGCATGGCGGGTCTGGCCGAATTGCGCGGCCCTTCGGCCGACAGTTTCTGGAGCTGGCGCGAGGTGATGTACCGCTGCGCGCTGTCGATGACGCCGGACCAGGTCGAGGCTGTGGCGGCGCAGCTTTATGTCGAAATGCTGGAGGCCGGTTTTTCGCGCGTCGGCGAGTTTCATTATCTGCATCACGACCGCGACGGGCAGCCTTATGCCAATATCGCTGAGATGGCAGAGCGGATCTCGGCTGCCGCCTCAGACACCGGCATTGGTCTGACGCTGCTGCCGGTTTTTTACGCCCATTCGTCCTTCGGCGGCGCGGCTCCCAACCAGGGCCAGCGGCGATTCATCAATGATGTCGACCGCTTCGCACGTCTGCTTGAGAAAAGCCGCGAGGGGGTTCATTCGCTGGAGCAGGCCGTCATCGGCGTTGCGCCGCACAGCCTGCGCGC
Source organism: Mesorhizobium sp. CA5 (assembly GCF_020165105.1). NCBI lineage: Bacteria > Pseudomonadati > Pseudomonadota > Alphaproteobacteria > Hyphomicrobiales > Phyllobacteriaceae > Mesorhizobium > Mesorhizobium sp. CA5. Next base: position 44,178 of record NZ_JAIUHJ010000015.1, read on the forward strand.
CGCGACGCCGGATGAGCTCGATGCGGTCGTCGCGATGGCGCCGGACGGACCGATCCATATCCATGTCGCCGAGCAGATGAAGGAAGTCGAGGATTGCGTTTCCTGGTCGGGCAAGCGTCCGGTCGAATTCCTGCTCGCCAACGCCAAAGTGGACAATCGCTGGTGCCTGATCCACGCCACCCATATGACCGAGGCCGAGACGATTGCCATGGCCCGGACCGGTGCCGTCGCCGGGCTCTGTCCGATCACCGAAGCCAATCTCGGCGATGGCACTTTTGCGGCACCTTTGTTTATCGAGCATGGCGGCCGCTTTGGGGTCGGCTCCGATTCCAACGTGCTGATCGGCCTGCCGGACGAGCTTCGGCAGCTCGAATATTCGCAGCGCCTCGCCCATCGCGCCCGCAACGTGCTGGCCCGCGCCGGCGGCTCGACGGGGCGTGCCCTGTGCGATGCTTCGCTCGACGGCGGCAGCCAGGCGCTCGGCGCCGGCCAGTCGCGGATTATCGCCGGCGGCCCCGCCGATTTGGTCTCGCTCGACGCTGGCCATCCTTCGCTTGCCGGCAAGGCTGGCGACGCGATCCTCGACGCCTGGATTTTCGCCAATGGCAGCAAGGTCGATTGCGTGTGGGTGCATGGCAAAAAGCAGGTCAGCGGCGGCAGGCATGCGAAGCGCGAGGCGGTCGCCAAGCGGTTCCGCGAAGTCATGACAGCATTGTCGCAGGCCTGAACAGGAACATCCGATGAGCCTGGTCGAGACAGACGATGTCGAGGGCGGCGAGATCCTCTCGTTGCATCAGCGCATCCTGTCGGACATTCGCGAGAAGATCCTGTCGGGCGCCTGGGCGCCGGGCCATCGCATCCCCTTCGAGCACGAGCTGACCGCTCACTACAATTGCTCGCGCATGACGGTGAACAAGGCGCTGTCGCAGTTGGCCAAGGCCGGGCTGATCGAGCGCCGCCGCCGCTCAGGCAGTTTCGTGCGCCAGCCGCAGTCGCAGGCGGCGGTGCTTGAGCTGCATGACATCCGGATCGAGGTCGAGGCGCTCGGCCTGGCCTATCGCTATGAGCGACTGGAACGCTTCAAGCGGCGCAGTGGCGCCGAGGACCGTGCGCGTCTCGGGCTTTCCGCGCCGGGTCCGGTGCTGGCGCTGGAGGGCCTGCATTTTGCCGGCGAACGTCCGTTCGCGCTAGAGCAGCGCCTGATCAATCTTTCAGCGGTGGCCGAGGCAGCCGAGGAGGAATTTCTCGACATCGCGCCGGGCCCGTGGCTGATCGGCCGCGTTCCGTGGAGCGAGGCCGAGCACCGCATCCGCGCCATGGCCGCCGACGAGACGATCGCCGATGCGCTGGATATCGACGTGGGCGCGCCCTGCCTGGTGGTCGAACGCCGCACCTGGAGCGCCGAGCATCCGGTGACCCATGTACGGTTCATCTATCCGGCGGAGAGCCACACGCTGGTGGCGCGGTTTACCCCATCACAGGGGTGAGCTCTTCTCCTTCTCCCCTTGCGGGAGAAGGTGGGTCGGCGCGCAGCGCCGAGACGGATGAGGGGTGTTCCAGCGGAGTGAGACGCTGGCATTCCCTGGAGCACCCCTCATCCGGCCGCTTCGCGGCCACCTTCTCCCACAAGGGGAGAAGGGAAAGTCGGCGCCTCAGATCGCCGCAGTCACAATAATCTCGACCAGATATTCCGGGGCGGCGAGCTTGGCTTCGCCGGTGGCGCGTGCCGGGGTATGGCCTTGCGGCACCCACTTGTCCCATTCCGAGTTCATTTCGGCGAAGGTGCCCATGTCGGCCAGCCAGATGATCGCCTGGACGATCTTGGTCTTGTCGGTGCCGGCCTTGGCGAGCAATTCGTCGATGGTCTTGAGGATGTCGCGGGTCTGCGAGGCGACGTTGCCGCCGGGCTCGCCGACCTGGCCGGCCAGATAGACGGTGTTGCCATGGATGACGATCTGGCTCATGCGCGGGCCGACATCGATGCGACGAATGCTCATTGGAGGTTCCTTCGTTGTGGGACTCGCTGCTCTTTAGAGTCCGGGCGGACGCGGAGCAAGGCCGGCGGACGCGAAACCAATTGAGCCAAGTGTCCGGTCTCTGCCGCCCACCTACACGGCGAGTTGACCGGTCGTGACACAATTGCGCCAGCCTGGCGTGTTGACTAATGTAATAACATCACATATCGACAGCTCGCTCGATTTCGCGGACCGCCGCCCGATGACCAATGCCTGCCTGACTTTCCGCGACCTGACGCTGGGCTACAACAGCCACGCGGCCATCCATCATTTGAACGGCACCGTCCGCAAAGGTTCGCTAACCGCGGTGGTCGGCGCCAACGGCTCGGGCAAATCGACGCTGATGAAGGGCATCGTCGGCGTGCTGAAGCCGATGGAAGGCGCGGTGGTTCGCATGCCGGGTGTCCGCACCGCCTATCTTCCGCAGCAGTCGGAGCTCGACCGCTCCTTTCCGGCGCGCGTCGTCGATCTGGTCTCGCTCGGCCTATGGCCAAAGCGCGGCATGCTCGGGCGCTACACCAAAGAGGACCGAGAATCCGTCAGCAAGGCGCTGATGGCGGTCGGGCTCGGCGGCTTCGAGAAGCGGCCGATCGACACGCTGTCCGGCGGCCAGCTGCAGCGCACGCTGTTTGCCCGCGTGCTGTTGCAGGACGCCGACCTCATCCTGCTCGACGAGCCGTTCAACGCGGTCGACTCCAAGACCGTGGGCGATCTCATCCAGTTGATAAAGCGCTGGCATGGCGAGGAGCGCACGATCATGGTCGTGATTCACGACCTCGACCTGGTGCGGCAGAATTTCCCCGAGACGCTGCTGCTTGCCCGCCAGCCCGTTGCCTGGGGTGACACCAAGGAAACGCTGCGGCCGGAAAATCTGCTCAAGGCAAGGCGCTTCCACGAGGCGTGGGAAGAAAATGCGCCGTGGTGCGAGCCGAGTGAGCATGAACACAGCCATGATCACGCGCACGATCATGATCATGGGCATGACCACCGACACGACCATCATCACGGCTCCGGACCGAGGGCGGCATGATGGATTTCCTCTACGGCCTGTTCATCGCGCCCTTCGCCGACTTCGCCTTCATGCAGCGGGCGCTGTTCGGCTCGCTGATGCTGTCGCTCGGCGCCTGCCCGGTCGGCGTCTTCCTGATGCTTAGGCGCATGAGCCTGTCCGGCGACGCGATGGCGCATGCCATCCTGCCGGGCGCCGCCGCCGGCTTCCTGCTTTATGGCCTCGAAATCCTGCCGATGACCGTCGGCGGGCTGATCGCCGGCATCATCGTCGCGCTCGGCGCTGGCGCCGTCTCTCGCTTCACCATCCAGCGCGAGGACGCCTCCATGGCGGCCTTCTATCTCATCTCGCTTGCCGTCGGCGTGCTGATGGTGTCGGTCCGCGGCTCCAGCGTCGACCTGATGCATGTGCTGTTCGGCACGGTGCTGGCGCTCAACGATGAGGCGCTCATCCTGATCGGCGGAATCGTGGCGGTGACGCTCGCCTGTCTCGCCATCTTCTGGCGCGCGCTTGTCGCCGAGTGCCTCGACCCGCTGTTCCTGCGCTCGGTGAGCCGCATGGGCAGCCCGGTGCATTTCATTTTCTTGGGCCTTGTCGTGCTCAACCTCGTCGGCGGCTTCCAGGCGTTGGGCACGCTGCTGTCGGTCGGACTGATGATGCTGCCTGCCGCCGCGGCCCGCTTCTGGACGGCGCGCGTGGAGCCGATGTGCGCGCTCGCCGTGCTGATCGGCTTCGCCTCCTGCATCGCCGGGCTGCTCTTGTCCTATCACGCCTCGTTGCCTTCCGGTCCGGCGATCATCCTTTCGTCCGGCGTCGTCTATTTCTGCTCGATCCTGTTCGGCACGCGCGGCGTGCTGCGCGCCCGCATCGTGCATCACCGGCACCGCACCGCCTGACCCTCATTCCCACCCCTTAAAAGGAGACGTTGCCAATGCTGAAATCCTTCCGAGCCGCCCTGGCGTTGAGCGTTATAACATTAAGCGCCTTCGCAACCTCGTCAGCCTTCGCGGTGCCGCTCAAGGTCGTGGCGAGCTTCACTGTGATTGCCGACTTCGCGAAAAATGTCGGCGGCGACCGGGTTAACATCACCACCATTGTCGGGCCGGACGGCGACGCGCATGTCTATGAGCCGAGCCCGGCGGACGCGGTGGCGATGGCCAAAGCCGATGTCGTGCTGGTCAACGGCCTGCATTTCGAGGGTTTCCTGCAGCGCCTGGTCGACGCCAGCGCCACCAAGGCCGCGATCGTGACGCTGACCAAGGGCGTGACGCCGATCGACTTCAAGCCGGAATTCGCCGATGCGGACGCCGCCGAAGGTGCTGGCACCGGCGGCGGCAAGACCGTCACCGATCCGCATGCCTTCCAGTCGATCGCCAACGCCAAGATCTATGTGAAGAACATCGCCGACGCGTTCTGCACGGCCGATAGCGCAGGCTGCGACAGCTACACGGCCAATGCCGCCGCCTATATTGCCAAGCTCGATGGGCTGGAGGGCGAGGTGAAGGCGGCGATCCAGTCGATCCCGGAAGCCAAGCGCGTGGTCATCACCTCGCATGATGCCTTCGGCTATTTCGAACATGAATACGGGCTGACCTTCCTCGCGCCGGAAGGCATCTCGACCGAATCCGAGCCCTCGGCGGCCGATGTCGCCAAGCTGGTTAGCCAAGTGAAGCAGGACAAGGCGGCGGCGATCTTCGTGGAAAACATCACCAATCCGCGGCTCATCGAGCAGATCGCCGGCGAGACCGGCATCAAGGTCGGCGGCACGCTCTATTCGGACGCGCTGTCTCAGCCCGATGGTCCCGCCTCGACCTATATCGACATGATGCACAACAACATCACGCAGATCAAAGGCGCGATCCTCGGCAGCTGAGCGGCGAGGCGTCAACCGGCCCGGCATCTTGGGTTGCCGCAGCGTCCATTACGTATCCAAGAGGTACGCGGCGCTGCGGGAGCCGGTTGGATTTTCCGGCGCACATTCTCTATTTGGCAGAGAAATCCGCTCGTACGGATTGCCGCTCATGCCCCGGGGTGGCATGACTGCGCCAAAGAGATTGCGAGGACCACATCATGGAATACCGCCAGATCAGCGACGACTATTCGGTCTCCGGCCAGATCCAGCCGCAGGATATTGCCGCCATCAAGGACGCCGGCTTCAAAAGCGTGATCTGCAACCGGCCGGACGACGAGCAGCCGGGCCAGCCTTCGGCCGATAGCGTCAAGGCAGCGGCCGAGGCGGCCGGCCTTGCCTTCCGCTATATCCCGGTCATCAGCGGCCAGATCACCATGGACAATGTCGAGGACCAGGCCGCCGCGCTCGACGAGCTCGAAGGCCCGGTCTTCGCCTATTGCCGCTCAGGCGCGCGCTGCACCAACCTTTACGGACTGATCCAGCAGCAGCGGGGGTGACGGATTTGCCGCGAAAGTGTGCTGAGATTCAGGTCAGGCCGAGCCGAAAATGGTGGCTTCCGAGAACCGGAGCGGAGCGTACTTAAAGTACGTGAGCACCGGAAGCGCAGGAAGCCGCCATTTGCAGGCCGGCCTCACCTGAATATCGGCACACTTTAAATCGGCAGCGCGCCGGTCTCCTTCAGCGTCTCCAGCACGATCGCGGTCTTCACGTGCTGCACGGATTCGTGCGGCAGGAGCACGCCGTTGACGAATTCGGACAACGACTTGAGATCGGGCGTCACCACCTTCAGAATGTAGTCCATCTCGCCGGTCAGCGCGTGCGCCTCCTGCACTTCGGGCAGGCGGGCGACCAGCTCGCCGAAGCGGCGGGCGTTGTCGCGATTGTGGGTGGCTAACGTCACCGAGATGACGTTGACCAGCGAAAAGCCCAGACGGTCGCGGTCGAGCACGGCACGGTAGCCCTTGATATAGCCGTCTTCCTCGAGCCGCAGACGGCGACGCGAGCATTGCGAGGGCGACAGGTTCACGCGCTCCGCCAGATCGTTGTTGGTGAATCGCGCATCATCCTGCAAAAGTGCCATTATCTTGCGGTCAAATTGATCAAGTCGCGCATCGTCCATGAATTTTTCCCTGTTCATGCACAAATTGCGCACATGATGAGCATTTCAAGCGGTTGAATGCAAGCACCGTGCGGACACTGCGCGCTATCATCGTTGAAATTGGCCAAGCACGGCCGCGACAGTTTTCGGAGGACTCCATGGGCCCCTTCCCGCACGACGCCCCGCCCGCCAAGATCAACAAGCAAAACCCAGCCGGCACCGACGGTTTCGAGTTCGTCGAGTTCGCGCATTCGGAGCCCGAAAAGCTCGCCGATTTGTTCACCCGCATGGGTTATGTCGCGGTCGCAAGACACCGCAGCAAGGACATCACCGTCTGGCGCCAGGGCGACATCAACTATGTCGTCAATGCCGAGCCCGGCTCGCATGCGATGAAGTTCGTTGAAAAGCACGGCCCCTGCGCCGCCTCGATGGCGTGGCGCGTGGTCGATGCCAAACATGCCTTCGACCATGCCGTCTCAAAGGGTGCCACGCCCTATGAGGGAAGCGACAAAGCGCTCGACGTGCCGGCGATCGTCGGCATTGGCGGCTCGCTGCTTTATTTCATCGAAGGCTATGGCGAAAAAGGCTCAGCTTATGACGCCGAGTTCGAGTGGCTGGGCGAGCGCGACCCGAAGCCCGAAGGCGTCGGCTTCTATTATCTCGACCACCTCACCCACAACGTCTATCGCGGCAACATGGACAAATGGTGGGATTTCTACCGCGATCTGTTCGGCTTCAAGCAGATCCATTTCTTCGACATCGACGGTAAGATCACCGGCCTTGTCAGCCGCGCCATCACCTCGCCCTGCGGCAAGATCCGCATTCCGCTGAATGAGTCCAAGGACGAGACCAGCCAGATCGCCGAGTATCTGAAGAAGTACAATGGCGAGGGCATCCAGCACATCGCGGTCGGCACCGATGCGATCTACGAGGCCACCGACAAGCTCGCCGCCAACGGGCTGAAATTCATGCCCGGCCCGCCCGACACTTATTATGAGATGTCGCATGAGCGCGTGCACGGCCACGACGAGCCGATCGAGCGCATGAAGAAGCACGGCATCCTGATCGACGGCGAAGGCGTCGTCGACGGCGGCACGACCAAGATCCTGCTGCAGATCTTTTCCAAAACCGTGATCGGCCCGATCTTCTTCGAGTTCATCCAGCGCAAGGGCGACGAAGGTTTTGGCGAAGGCAATTTCCGCGCGCTCTTCGAGTCGATCGAGCAGGACCAGATCAAGCGCGGCGTTATCAAGCTGGGCGGCAAGGCGGCTTAGACGATCCGATTCGGATAGCTTGCGATGCGATCAATTATGACCTAAATTATGGTCATAAAGGATCGCATCCATGAATGTCTCCATCGCCGAAGCCAAGGCCAAATTGTCGGAACTCGTAAGCCGCGCCGAAGCCGGCGAGGAGATTGTGCTTACGCGCCATGGCAAGGTTGCCGCGCGTATTGTACCTCCAGAGGTGGTCGAGCCGCTTCCGCGTATCGGCGCCCTGAAAGGGAAGATATGGATTGCGGACGACTTTGACGAACTCGGTCCCGAATGGGACGAGTACGTCAAATGACGCCAGGTCCGTTTCTCGCCGATACGCACATTATCCTCTGGTCGATTTCGGACGACCGACGTCTCAGCGAACAGCACCGCGCCATCCTGAACTCGGAAGCCATGGTGTTCGCGAGCGCGGCAAGCGTTTGGGAAATCGCCATCAAACGGTCAATTGGAAAACTTCAGGCGCCAGATGACCTGCCGGGATTGCTTCCGAGGATGCGATTTCAGCCCCTCGCCGTTACCTTGCAGCATGCGCACGCCGTCGGCGACTTACCTCCGCACCACGGCGATCCATTCGATAGGTTGCTGATTGCGCAAGCACAGGTGGAGAACCTGACCATCCTGACATCCGACTCGCATTTCGCTCGATACAGCATTGCGCTTGCCTAACTTTCCAGCCCTAGCCGCTCGACCTCGTCCTTCCTCAGCTTGACGTCGTAGTCGAGCAGAAACTCATCCAATTGCGGCGGCGCCACCGAAGTGCCGGAGAGCATCGCATGCACTTGGCCGCGATGGTGAATGTCGTGCAGGAAGACGTGGGCGAGAATGTCGCCGATCCGTTCGGGGATCATGCCGTCCTCGCGCCGGTCGGTGACGACGCGCCGGTCGAGATCGGCTTCCGACAGGCCGTCGCAGAAAGCGATGAGCTTGCGGTCGAAATCAGCCTGTGCCGCTGCCAGGCTTGCGGCGGCGTCTAACGGTATGAAGTCGTCGTAAGCCGCGGCACCCATGCCGCCATCGGTCAGGAAGTCGAAATAGAGAAGGTCGACCGCCAAGATGTGATTGAGCGTCTCCCTGATCGAAGGGAAGAAGCTGACGCGCCCGGCCTCGAACTCGCCGGGCTTGAGCGCGAGCACCGCGCGGTAGAGCCGGTCGTTCGACCACAGATTGTTGCGGGCCATGCGGCGCAGGTGCTCGAGCAAGGTCACCGTCGGGTTCTCACCCCCCGTATTTCTCGACCTTCTGCTCGATGGCGCCGAAGATCGAATGGCCGGCCTTGTCCTTCATCTCGATGCGCACGGTGTCGCCAAAACGCAGGAAGGGCGTTTTCGGTTCGCCGGACTCGAGGGTTTCGATCATGCGCAGCTCGGCGATGCAGGAATAGCCGGCGCCGCCGGCCGAGACGGGTTTGCCCGGCCCGCCGTTCAGCTTGTTGGAGACGGTTCCGGAGCCGATGATGGTTCCGGCGGCGAGCGGCCGGGTCTTTGCGGCATGCGCGATCAGCGTTGGGAAATCGAAGGTCATGTCGACGCCCGCATTGGCGCGGCCGAACGGCTTGCCGTTGACGTCGACCAGCAGCGAGAGATTGACCTTGCCGCCGTCCCAGGCATCGCCCAGTTCATCCGGCGTGACCGCGACCGGCGAGAAGGCCGAAGAGGGTTTCGATTGGAAGAAGCCAAACCCTTTTGCCAGTTCCGGCCCGGTGACGGCGCGCAGCGTGACGTCGTTGACCAGCATGACGAGGCGGATTGCCTCCTTCGCTTCTTCCAGACTGGCGCCCATCGGCACATCGTCGACGATGACCGCGACCTCGGCCTCCATGTCGATGCCGAAGGCCTCGTCGGCCATGCGGATCGGGTCGCGCGGCGCAACGAAGGAGTCCGAGCCGCCCTGGTAGATCAGCGGGTCGGTCCAGAAGCTTGCCGGCATCTCCGCGCCGCGTGCCTTCCGCACCAGCTCGACATGGTTCACATAGGCGGAGCCGTCCGCCCATTGATAGGCGCGCGGCAGCGGGGAATGCGCGTCGTGCTCATGGAAACGCGCCGAGGGAACCGCGTTGGTCTCAAGCGATTCGGCCATGGCCGCCAGATGCGGCGCAATGCGGCGCCAATCGTCGAGCGCAGCCTGCAGCGTCGGCACCAGGAAGGAAGCGTCGGTGAACCGCGTCAGATCGCGCGAGACCACGACCAGTTTTCCGTCGCGCGTCCCGTTCTTCAATGTGGCAAGCTTCATGCGGTTTCCTCTCCTGAAGCGGCCTTCTGACCGCCTAGCCCCACAACAAGGCCGTCGCGGGCAATCGTCAAGTCGCCGGACCAAGTTTTCCTGACGGCGTCGATCCAGTCGTCCTCGCCGATCGCCGGATCGTCGGCTGGAATGAGATGGTTGAGCACCAGCCGCTTCACCCCGGCATCGCTGGCGATGCGGCCTGCTTCGTCGGCAAAACTGTGGCTGGCTAGGAGATGCTCGCGCAGCCGCGCGCCGTTGCCGGTCCGGGCGACCAGTCGCTCCACGCCTTCCTCCAGCATGGCCTCATGGACGAGGATGTCGGCAGCTTTGGCAAACTCAGCCAGTGGCGGAAAGAAGGCAGTGTCGGCGGAAAACACCACGCTCTTGCCGCCCTGCTCGAAACGCAGCGCAAAACAGTCGGTGACCGGCGGATGGTCGACGCGCAACGAAGTCACCGTCAGACCTCGCTCGTCCAGAATCGAGCCTTCGCCGAACTCCTCGACCGTGATCAGGTCGCGGATGTCCGGCCTGCCTTCGTCGATGATGCGGATCTCGATGTCGAACTCCATCGCCTGGCAGAAGCATTGCCAGTAATGCCCCGTGCCGGGTGGGCCAAAAACGGTCACCGGCGTCGCCAGACCCGCCGTCCAGGCCGTGTGGATCAGCGGCCCGAGTTCCAGAACGTGGTCCGAATGAACGTGCGTGACGAAGATCAGATCGAGCGCTTTGAGGCTGACGCCGGCATCAGTCAGCGCACGCGTGACGCCAAGTCCGCAATCGACGACGATGGTGCGCCCGCCGATTTCAAGCAGCGACGAACTCGGCCAGGGTCCGCCTGGCCGGACTGCCGGGCCACCCTTGGAGCCGAGCAGGACGAGCCGGTCCACGTTTTCGGTATTCAAGACCAGTCGCCTTCCGGGGTGCCGTTGAAACGCTTCTTCAGGTCGGCCCAGCAGTCGATGTAGTTCTCCTGCAAGGTGCCGAGCTCGGCGGCGTAGCGCGTCAGCATCTGCGGAAAGCGCGTCTCGAACATGAAGGCCATGGTGTTGTCGAGCTTGACCGGCTTCAGGTCGGCGCGCGTCGCCTTCTCGAAGCCGGAAGCATCCGGGCCATGCGCCAGCATCTGGTTGTGCAGGCTGATGCCGCCGGGCACGAAACCTTCCTCCTTGGCGTCGTACTGGCCATGGATCAGGCCCATGAACTCGCTCATGATGTTACGATGGTACCAGGGCGGCCGGAACGTATTTTCGGCCACCAGCCAGCGCGGCGGGAAGATGACGAAGTCGACATTGGCCGTGCCCTCCTCGCCGCTCGGCGCCGTCAGCACGGTGAAGATCGATGGATCGGGGTGGTCGAACAGGATGGCGCCGACGGGCGAAAACGTCGCCAGATCATATTTGTAGGGCGCGTAGTTGCCATGCCAGGCGACGACGTCGAGCGGCGAATGGCCGAGTTCGGTAATGTGGAAGGCGCCGCACCATTTGACGATCAGCCGGCAGGGCGTCTCCTTCTCCTCGAACCAGGCGCAGGGCGTTTTGAAATCGCGCGGATTGGCCAGGCAATTGGCGCCGATCGGGCCGCGGTCGGGCATGGTGAACTTGGCGCCGTAATTCTCGCAGACATAGCCGCGCGCCTCCTTGTCGGCGAGCTCGACCTTGAAGACGAGGCCGCGCGGCAGCACCGCGATCTCGCCGGGGCGAAGCTCAATCACCCCCATCTCGGTGACGAAGCGCAGCGCGCCCACCTGCGGCACGACCAGCAATTCGCCGTCGGCGTTGAAGAAATGGTCGTCCACCATCGACCGGTTGGCGACATAGACATGCGCTGCCATGCCCGACTGGCCAACCGCATCGCCGGCCGTGGTGAAGGTCCGCATGCCGGAAATGAAGTCGGTCGGCTCGGTCGGCATCGGCGTCGGGTTCCAGCGGTATTGGCCGAGCGCCAGCTCGTGGTCGCCGATATTGGGGCCTGTCTTCCACAAGGGGTAGCTGGCGCCCTTGAATCGGCCGGTGTGCTTTACGCTCGGGCGAATTCGATAAAGCCAGGAGCGCTCGTTGGTGCCGCGCGGCGCGGTGAAGGGCGAGCCCGAAAGCTGCTCGGCATAGAGGCCGTAGGCCGGCCGCTGCGGCGAGTTGCGGCCCTGCGGCAGCGATCCGGGCAGCGTCTCGGTCTCGAAGTCATTGCCGAAACCCGGCATGTAGGAAAAGCCCATCCGATCCTCCCTGATCCGACTTGCAAGCTTCAAGAATTTGGCCTGCAGGCGATGTTGACCAAACTGGTTTCATTTGTAACCATCGAAAATGTAACTATCAACGACCACGATGCATCCCGGGAGCGCTTCATGGAACCGGATATCCTCGAGTTGGAAAGCTTCCTGCCCTACCGGCTCTACCGGCTTGCCGACACCGTCAGCCGCGAGTTCTCGCGCATCTACAAGGAGCGCCACGGCCTGACACGGCCGGAATGGCGCACGCTCTCCGGGCTGGGTGAACGCGGAACGATGACGGCGACGGAACTCGGCGAACAATCGGCCATGCACAAGACGAAGGTGTCGCGGGCAGTGGCGGAGTTGGAACGGCGACGCTGGCTGACACGCACGCCGGATGAGAGCGACCGGCGTGTCGAGCATCTGGCGCTGAGCAAGGCAGGGCTCGCCGCCTATCGCGAAATGGTGCCGCTGGCGAAGGCGTTTGAAAGGGAACTGCTGGGGAGGCTGAGTGTGGAGGAGCGGGTGGCGATTGCGAGGGGGGTGGCTGCGCTGGAAGGGGCGTTATCCGCAACGTAGCGATCCTTCACACCCCCCTCTGTCCTGCCGGACATCCCCCCCGCAAGGGGGGAGATCGGACTTCGCGAAGACTTTCGCCAATCTCATCCACTGCAGAAATGGCGAGGCGTTGAAACAGCTCAATCTCCCCCCTTGCGGGGGAGATGGCCGGCAGGCCAGAGGGGGTGCTGTCCCGCCGTGCTTCTCTAATAGTCCCGGCCCCTACCAATCCATCACAACCTTCCCAGAACTCCCACTCCGCATCGCATCGAACCCCACCTGGAAATCGTCGATCCCGATGCGATGGGTGATCAGCCCCGAGACATCCAGCGGGCCTTGCACCAGGGCGATCATCTTGTACCAGGTCTCGAACATCTCGCGGCCGTAGATGCCTTTGAGATGCAGCATCTTGAAGATGACCTTGTTCCAGTCGATCTCGAAGCCGGTCGGCGCGATGCCGAGGATGGCGATCTTGCCGCCATTGTTCATAGTGTCGATCATGTCGCGAAAGGCAGGGGCCGCGCCTGACATCTCCAGCCCGACGTCGAAACCCTCGCTCATGCCGATCGACGGCATCACATCGCGCAGCTTTTCCTTCGAGGCGTCGACGACATGCTGGACACCGAGTTTTCGCGCCAGATCCAGCCGGACCGGGTTGATATCGGTGATGACGACCTTTCGCGCGCCGACGCATTGCGCCACCAGCGCACCCATGATGCCGATCGGCCCGGCGCCGGTGACCAGCACGTCCTCGCCGACCAGATCAAAGGACAAGGCTGTGTGCACGGCATTGCCCAGCGGATCGAAGATAGCGGCGATCTCGTCCGGCACATCGTCGGGGATCGGCACGACATTGTGCTGTGGGATCGCCAGATACTCGCCGAAGGCGCCGGGGCGGTTGACGCCGACGCCGAGCGTGTTGCGGCAGAGATGCCCTCGCCCGGCGCGGCAGTTGCGGCAATGGCCGCAGACGATGTGGCCTTCGCCCGACACGCGCTGGCCGACCTTGTATTCGGTGACCGCGGAGCCGAAATCAGCGACCGTGCCGACGAATTCGTGGCCCGTCACCATCGGCACGGGCACCGTCTTCTGCGCCCACTGGTCCCAATTGTAGATATGGACGTCGGTGCCGCAGATCGCGGTCTTCTTGACCTTGATCAGCACGTCGTTGGGGCCGATCTCCGGCACCGGCACCTCTTCCATCCAGATGCCCGGCTCGGCCTTGGCCTTCACCAGCGCCTTCATCATGTTCGACATCAGACGCTCCTCAAAAATCTTGCCTGTCTCGATGGGATCGGTTTCATCAGTGCGCCGCCTCCAGAATGTTCTTCAGCCGGAGCAAGTCTCGATCGGTCGAACGCCGAACGGCCAGGGCGATAAACGGCGCCACAAGACGGGAAAAGCCTGTCGGGGTACCGCGGTTCCGGAGCGCCATATGGGTAGCGCCTTCTCGGGTATCGCGCCATGCATAACTCGTTTCCATGGGAAACGGTCCTTCGGCGGTTCGCATCACCAGCCGCTCGCCCTGCACGAGATCTACAATTTCGTAGGTGTAAACAAGCCGCCGTCCGAGGAACTGCGCTACGAACGCAATTCTCGATCCTACCTGGACCGGTCGGGGCGTCTTCCATTCGACCGATTTGATATTGACGTACCAGCGGGGCACGTTGTCCGGATCGGCGGAAAAGGCGGCGACGACCGCGCGGGGCCTGGCGATCTCGATCCTGCTCGTGACATCGATCGTCATGGCCGACTTCTGTTTTCCTCGGCGTGGGTCAAGCGATTACACCCAGTTCTTTTCCCACGTCGCCGAAGGCCGCGACGGCCCTGTCGATGTCGGCGCTGGAATGGGCGGCAGACATCTGCGTGCGGATGCGCGCCTGGCCCTTCGGCACCACCGGAAAGGAGAAACCGATGACATAGATGCCGCGCTTCAGCATGCGCGCGGCCATCTCCTGCGCCAGCGCCGCGTCGCCCAGCATCACCGGAATGATCGGATGATCGGCGCCAGCCAGCGTGAAGCCGAGCTTGCCCATCCTGGAGCGGAACCTGTCCGCATTGGCATATAGGCGCTCGCGCAGCGCGTCGCCATGGCGGATCAGGTCGAAGACCTTGATCGAGGCGCCGGCGATCGCCGGCATCAGCGTGTTGGAGAAGAGATAGGGGCGCGAGCGCTGGCGCAGCCAGTCGACCACCTGGCTTTTGCCCGACGTGTAACCGCCCGAGGCGCCGCCCAGCGCCTTGCCAAGCGTGCCGGTAATGATGTCCACCCTGCCCTCGACGCCGCAATGCTCGGCCGAGCCACGGCCGTTCTTGCCGACGAAGCCGACCGCATGGCTGTCGTCGACCATGACCATGGCGTCGTATTTCTCGGCGAGGTCGCAGACGCCCTTGAGATTGGCAATGATGCCGTCCATCGAGAACACGCCGTCGGTGGCGATCAGCCGAAAGCGGCAGTCCTTGGCCTCCTTCAGCCGGACCTCGAGATCGGCCATGTCGTTGTTGGCGTAGCGGAAACGTTTGGCCTTCGAGAGCCGGACACCATCGATGATCGAGGCGTGGTTCAGCGCATCCGAGATGATGGCGTCCTCCTCGCCGAGCAGCGTTTCGAACAGGCCGCCATTGGCGTCGAAGCAGGAAGAATAGAGGATGGTATCGTCCATGCCCAGAAATGAGGAGACGGTCGCCTCGAGCTGCTTGTGTTCCTCCTGCGTGCCGCAAATGAAGCGCACGGAGGCCATGCCGTAGCCGTAGCGGTCGAGCGCGTGCTTTGCCGCATCGCGCAGATCCGGGCTGTCGGCGAGCCCGAGATAGTTGTTGGCGCAGAAGTTCAGCACCTTTTCGCCGCCGACCTCGATCTCGGCGGATTGCATCGAGGAGATCACCCGCTCGGACTTGTAGAGTCCGGCCGATTTCAGCCCTTGAAGCTCGCTGTCGATATGGGAAAGGAATGCTTTGCTCATGGTCGGCCCTGTTCGGTTCGAGGCCGGACTGTCGCGCTACGGGCACGAAAAATCCATCGCAAAAGCGACCGCTTCGGTGGCGCTGCGAAAGCCCGGTCGCAATCCCTGCGATGGCGTGGCGGCAATAGGATCAAAAAAGAGATGTGCGAGAAAGGACGTGATAACCATCTTGCGAGCTTTTCCGCGCTGCCGCGATCACCTTGCCGACCCGTTAACCCTTTCAAGTTAATCGTTTTCCCGCCACGAATCCTTGGCAGGTATCCGTCGACCGGAGGGGTCACCCAGTTATGTCGCAGCAGCCAGTGCAGAGCGTTTCGCGCAAGCTGATCCTGCTCATCAAGACCGGCTACTGGCTGGCGCTGACGATCATCGCCGCCATGGTGATCGCCTCCTTCATCCTTCTGCAGCAGTTGATGGCGCAGCAACAGCACAATGATGCGCTGCTCGACATCGTCCAGACGCAGAAGGCGCTGTCGCAGCGCATCGTCTTCCTGGCCAGCGCCACGGGTGCTGCCGCGCGCGACAAGCAGCCGGCGCTGGTCACTGCGCTCAAGCAAGCGACGGGCGAGTTCGAGACCAATTACGACCGGCTGCTCACCGAGACCGGCGCCGATCCGCTGTCGCCGGCGCGCAACGATCCCAGGTCGATCGAATACGTGCTGTTCAGCAAGCCGTTCCATCTCGACTATTTCTCAGTCGGCCTGGTGGCCAACGGAGAGCGACTGGCCTCGTCCTTCGGATCCCAACTCGGCATGCAGAGCGACGGCTATAAGGGCGGCGGCGACCGCGTCGGCCTCGACGCTTCCGTCGCCAACGCCACCATGTCCGGCTATGCCGCGCTCGGCCAGCGCATCAGCGCCTTCGCCGACGAAAAATCCAGCAACATCCTCGACTTGCACCGCACGCTGTTTTTCGCCACGCTCGGGGTAATCGTTCTGGTGGCGCTGTTCATCTTCCGGCCGATGTCCAACGCCATCCTGCGCAAGACGCGCGAGCTCGTCGACGCGCGCAATTCGATGGCTTTCATCGCGGTGCATGACGGCCTGACGGGGCTGCACAACCGCACCTTCCTCACCGACCATTTCGATACGCTGATCAAGGGAGCGCATCGCCGCCGCGAGCGCCTGGCGGTGATCCAGCTCGATCTCGACCGCTTCAAGCAGATCAACGACACGCTTGGCCATGCCGCCGGCGACTACGTGCTGGTGGTGACCGCGCAGCGCATGCGCGATTCCTGCCGCGCGTCGGATCTGTGCGCGCGGCTCGGCGGCGACGAGTTCGTCATGATTCTCAACGGCGCCGGCAGCACCGAGGACATCCATGCGCTGGCCACGCGCATCCTCGGCGAGATCAACGAGCCGATCACCTTCCAGGGCACGACCATCATGCCCGGCGCCAGCGCCGGCATCGCCGTCTATCCGGTCGACGCCGACAACGCGCAGGACCTGCTCGTCCATGCCGATCTCGCGCTCTATTCCGCCAAGAAGCTCGGCGGCGGCAACTTCTCCTTCTTCTCCGAGGAACTGCGCCGCGAGCTCGACTACCGCAAGCAGCTCGAACAGGACATCCGCACGGCGATCGCCAACAAGAGTTTTGAGGTCTATTTCCAGCCGCAGGTATCGCTGACCAGCGGCAAGATCAGCGGCATCGAGGCGCTGGTGCGCTGGAAGCACGCCACACGCGGCATGATCTCGCCCGGCGAATTCATTCCCGTCGCCGAAAAATGCGGATTCATGCCGGATGTCGGCCGCATCGTCATCGCCAAAGCGATCGAGGAAGCCGCCGAATGGAACCGCGCCGGCATCGATTTCGGGCGCATCGCCGTCAATGTCTCGGGCACGGAGCTGCGCGAGCTCGATTTCGACGCCTTCCTGTTCGGCACGCTGGAGCGGGCCGGGCTGCCCCCACAGAAGCTGGCGCTGGAGATCGTGGAATCCGTCATCCTCGACGACGAGAAGACCGGGATCGCCGCCAAGCTGCGCCACATCCGCGCCGCCGGCGTGCATCTCGAGCTTGACGACTTCGGCACCGGCTATGCCTCGCTCAGCCACGTCAACCCCAACGAGATCGACCGCCTCAAGATCGACCGCCGCTTCGTCCAGAACATCAACGAGAACGGCGACAACTCCAAGATCGTGCGCGCCATCACCGAGCTTGCCCGCGGGCTCGGCATCTCGATCGTCGCCGAGGGAGCCGAAACCGAGGCCGAGCTCGACTCGCTGATGGCGATCGGCTGCGACCAGGTGCAAGGCTATTCGATCGCCTTCCCGATGCCGCAGGACAAGGCGCGCGAATGGCTTTTGGCGCGTAGCCCGAAGAAGACGAAGCTGAAGGTGCTGCAGGGCAGCTTGGCCTAAGGTCAGTTGCTATTCGGGTGAGTCCGGCCCGTGAACAGCGGCCTTCTGCGCTTCCGGTGCTCACGTACGTTAAGCACGCTCCGCTCCGGTTCTCGCCGGCCGAAGCCCTCATAAGTGTCTCCGCCCTATGAAGGGTACGGCGACGCTACACCTTCGGCGCGATAGCCGGTTACGACTGAGGCGGCTCGGCGTTGCGCCTAAGGGCCGCAAGCACCTCGGTGAATTCGGCGAGCTGGTCATCGGGGATACCAGCCCGCAGACGCTTGTCGAAGGCGACCGCCGCGAGGCGCAACTTTTCGAACAGCGCTTCGCCGGCCTCGGTCAGCGCCACCTGATGGACCCTGCGGTTTTCGGGATCGCGGCGGCGCGTCAGCAATCCTTGCGCCTCCATGCCGTTGAGGTGGTGGGTGAGAGTCGCGCCCTGGATACCGATCATCCCGGCAAGCTCGCGCTGGTTCGCCAGTTCCTTCGACTTGACCGAGAGCAAGGTCACCCAGACCGGCAGCGTGCCGCCGGCCTCAACCATCGCGGCATCGAAAGCCTGCGCCACCACTTTCGAGGTGCGGGCGAGATTCATGCCGACGGGCGGACGGTCAAACGGTGTCATGACCTGACAGTAGAGCAAAGCGATTGAAACATGAAACCTGGCTTCATGATTGACATCTAACCGTTAGATATCTAACTTTGTCTTATTGATGGCGTCGACAGGCTGCGACGCGCGGCGGGCGGCAGAGAGGAATGCGGTCATGCAATATATCTATATCGTCACCATCGGCCTGCATGTCATGGCCGGCGTGTTTTGGGCGGGCACAACCATTGCGGTTGCCCGCGATCCTGAGATCAAGGCGGAGCGCTTCATCCGACCGCAGCTCGGCGCCTCCGGCCTGGCGTTCCTGACCGGCATACTGCTCTGGTATTTCTTCCACGAAGGTGCTTTCGGCTCAATGGAGAAGGTGCTGGCGCTGGGCATTTTGACGGCGCTGGTCGCCGCCGGCGTGCAGGGTGCGCTTGTCGCCTCCGCCAGCAGACAGCTGGCCGGCGCAGATCAAGCGAGGCAAACCCAGCTGCGGGCGAAAATGACCAGAGGCGAACGCATTGCCGGCGGGCTGCTGGTTATCACCGTGTTTTGCATGGCGTCTGCCAAGCTGTTTTGAAATCGCACGGCCGGCAAAACCGACCGGGCGCGGCGCGCAACGGACCAAAGCGGCAGGTGGCTCTCCTTGCAAAGGTCCGTTGCGCGTCACAACCCTCAGATCCTGATCCCAAACCGGATCCCGTCATAGATGGCGGCGTGGATGTTGCGCGAGGCGACAGCGTCGCCGATGCGAAACATCACGAAGCCGCCTTCGGCATTGCGAGCGGGGAAGATGTCGCCGCCGCTCACCAGCCGCTCATAATCGACCGCGCCGCCGTTCTTCGACAGAGGTCTGAGCGACAGATAAAGATCGTCGAGCGGCGCGGTGCCGTGCTCGACCACCACCTGGTCGATGCGCCGCTCGCCGCGCCAGCCGTCGGCGAAGTCCGACGCCAGCTCGGCGACGAGCTGGTTGCCCTCGCGGCGAACCGAACGCAGGCGGGTGTTGATGGTGACGGTGACGCCTTTCTCATGGAAGGCGCGCATATAGGGCACGTGGTTCAGGCCGCCCATTTCCGGCGCGAAGAAGCGCTCGGGCGAAACCAATTCCAGCTTCGAGCCACTGTTGGCGATCAGCTCGGCGGCGCCCATGCCCTGATGGCCGCCATTGTCGTCGTAAAGCAGCACGTTCTCGGCCGGCTTGACGCTCCCGGCCATGATGTCCCAGCTCGAGGTGACAAGATTGTCGCCGGCCGTCAGCGGCGGGTTCTGCGGCATGCCGCCGGTCGCCACGATCACCACATCCGGCGCCAACGCCAGCACGTCATCCTTCTCGGCCCAGGTGTCGTAGCGGATCTCGACGCCAAGACGGTCGAGCTCGGCCAATCGCCAGTCGATGATGCCGATCAGTTCCTTGCGGCGCGGGTTCTGGGTTGCGAGCCTCACCTGGCCGCCTGCCTGGCTGGAGGCTTCGAGCACAGTCACCTGATGGCCACGCTCGGCCGCCACGCGGGCGGCCTCCAGGCCGCCGGCGCCAGCGCCCACCACCACGACTTTCTTCTTCGGTCCCTCGCTCTTGGCGATGACGTGCGGAATGGTCGCCTCGCGGCCGGTCGCGGCGTTGTGGACGCACAGCGCCTCGCCGCCTTCATAGATGCGGTCGAGACAATAGGTGGCGCCGACGCAAGGCCGGATCTCGTGCTCGCGGCCCTCCATCACTTTGCGGACGATATGCGGATCGGCGATATGCGCGCGGGTCATGCCGACCATGTCGAGCTTGCCGGTGGCGATGGCGTGGCGGGCCGTTGCGACATCGGAAATGCGCGCCGCATGGAAGGTCGGGAATTTCGTCGCCGCCCTCACCTCACCGGCGAAATCGAGATGCGGCGAGGATCGCATGCCGGCCACCGGGATGACCTTGGTCAGCGACGCATCGGTCTCGATCGTGCCGCGGATGATGTTGAGAAAATCGACCTTGCCGGATGAGGCCAAGCGCCTGGCGATCTCGACCCCAACTTCCTGCGAGATGCCCTTTTCGACATCCTCGTCGGCGACCATGCGGATGCCGACGATGAATTCTTTACCGACCGCGGCGCGCACGGCGTCGAGCACCATGTCGGTGAAGCGCAGCCGGTTGTCGAGCGAGCCGCCGAACTCGTCGTCGCGATGGTTGGTGAGCGGCGACCAGAAGCCGTCCATCAGATGGCCATAGGATTCGAACTCGATGCCGTCGAGGCCGGCTGCCTGGCAGCGCTGCGCGGCGGAAGCATAGTCGGCGACAATGCGCTCGATATCCCACTCCTCGATGGTCTTCGGGAACGCGCGGTGCGCCGGCTCGCGCACCGGCGAGGCCGACAGCACCGGCAGCCAGTCGGCCTTGTTCCAGCCGGTGCGGCGGCCGAGATGAGTGATCTGGATCATCACCTTGCAGTCATGCTCATGGCAAGCATCGGCGAGTTCGGCCAACCACGGCACGATCCTGTCGTCATAGACATGTAGATTGCCGAAGGCAGCCGGACTGTCGCGCGAGACGATCGCCGAGCCCGCCGTCATGGTCAGCGCCATGCCGCCCTTGGCTTTCTCGGCATGGTAGAGCCGGTAGCGCTCCTTCGGCATGCCGTCCTCGGAATAGGCCGGCTCATGGCTCGTCGACATCACCCGGTTCTTCAGCGTCAGGTGCTTGAGCTGATAGGGTTGGAGAAGCGGGTCGTTGCTGGTCATTGTCTTCCTGCCGTTTCAAATTGTGCGGGAGCGGAGCGCTCCCGCTTCCATTTCACGCATCGGATTCATCCGAAAACCGCTGCGCACTTTTCGGTCCGATGCTAATGAGCGGTCAAACGCGCTGCGCCCGAGAGGACTGCAACGCTTCTTTCAACCTTCGTTTCGCGCCCGCCGCATTGAACTGCGCTTCTAACGGCCGGGAGCAAGGAGCCCGCCCATGACCGACGCCAAAAACCTCACCCAGCTCGGCAAGCACGTCGAGACGCCACAGAGCCCCGAACAGGCGGTCCTGGAGACCGTGCCGTTCAATCGCGGCGACGGCCCGTCGGCGATCGTGCGCTTCACCTGCCCCGAATTCACCTCGCTGTGCCCGGTCACCGGCCAGCCGGATTTCGCCCACATCGTCATCGACTACGCGCCTGACCGGACGCTGGTGGAATCGAAGTCGCTGAAATTGTTCATGACCTCGTTCCGCAACCACGGCGCCTTCCATGAGGAGTGCACCGTGATGATCGGCCGCCGCATCGTGGAGGCCACGAAACCGCTCTGGCTGCGCGTGGGCGGCTACTGGTTCCCGCGCGGCGGCATTCCGATCGACGTCTTCTGGCAGACCGGCGCGCCGCCCAAGGACGCCTGGCTGCCGGATACTGGCGTTGCGCCCTATCGCGGAAGGGGTTGAGATTTGTTGCGAAAGGCTGGCGGGACAGCGCGCGAAGGAACGCCAGCCCTGATCTTCAATCACCATTATCATTCGCACTGATACTGGCTGAGCGCCCACTCGCCGGTGACCGACAGAAGGTCGGAGACCTTCCAGGCGCCGCCGACCTTCTTCAGCTTCCATTCCAGCCGGTGCTGGTGGCCTTCGACGACGAAGGCGACGACCACCTTGGCCTCGTCGCCATTGACGGCTTCGATGGTGCGCAGGCTCCGGTCGATGGCGAGCTTGTCATAATCTACATTGTCGAGCGCCATGTTGGGGTCGAGGCACTCGCCCTGCCCCGAGACGCGTAGCGCATCGCTCTTGTCGAGCACGGTTTTCGCCGGATCGATGAAGTTCTTGCGCTGAGAAGGGTCGAGTTCCAACCCGACATGTTCGTAGAACGGCTTCACCACCGCGGTCGGCGATCCGGGCAGGACAGGTGCGACGGGCGCCGGTTCGGTCGGCTTGATTTCCGGCGCCGCGGCAGGCGGCGACTTGTCGACCGCTGGCGGCGACTTGTCGATCTCGGGCGCTTTGTCGCCTGAAGACGCGTTCGGGGGCGGCGAGCCGAAGAGCGCCTGCGCCGAGGCTCCGCCGCTCAGCCCCGCGGCCAGCATCGACAAGCTCGACAGCACGAGGACGGACCAGCGAAGCACGGCGTCACTCCGTCGAGGCGCCGCATTCCAGCGCGCTGAGCTTCCAGTCGCTGGTCTTGGAGGTGATATCGGCGATCTTCCACTTGCCGTCCACTTTCTTCAGCGACCACACCATTTCGCGTTTGGAGTCATCGCCTTCCGGGAAAAGATTGAAGCTTGCCGTCACCTCGGCGGTGTCGCCGTTGACGGCTTCGGTGAGCTTCAGCGTCTTCGACAGGGTCTTCTGGTCGAAATCCTGGGCGTCGAGGCCCGGGTCGAAGTCGATACAGGATACCTCGTCGGGCTTCTCCTTCTGCGCCTTGTCGTTGGCTTCGAACAGCTTGGTCACCGGCTCGGTGAAGCGGTCGCGGTATTTGGCGTCCGCCTCGAACCTCACCTCCGGCACGTAGAAGAACTTCACGGTGTTGGAAGCCGGCCCGGCAAGCGCGGCGCCGGGCAAGGCTATCGACATGGCAGCGGCAAGCATTGTCGGCTTCATGCAGGATCTCCGAGGTTCGGTGCGTGGCGGCAAGCTCGCTGCCACGCATCCTGCATACCGGCTTTTTTGCGGCTCATGAAGTCCAGTCGCGCTCAGGCATCCAGCCAGACGTTCTGGAAGTCCATTTCGTAGGTCTGGTGCATCGAATAGTTCTTCACCTTCTTGTTCATGTGGCAGTAGAGCTTCTGCCAGAAGGGCTGGATGATGACGCCGGAATCCTGCAGGATCGCCTCGACATCCTTCATCACCTCCTTGCGCTTGGCGACGTCGATCTGCGACAGCGCATCCTTGAGCTTGGCGTCGAACTCCGGGTTGGAATAGGCTGTCTCGTTCCAGGCCTCGCCGGTGCGGTAGCCGAGCGCCAGCACCTGCACGCCGAGCGGGCGCATGTACCAGATGGTCATGGAATAAGGATATTTCGTCCAGTCGTTCCAGAAGGTCGAGCCGGGCAGCACCGTGCGCTTCACCTTGATGCCGGCGTCGCGCAGCTGGCCGGCAATCGCATCGCCGGTGTTCTTCTGCCATTCGTCCTCGACCGTGATCAGCTCATGCTCGAAATCGGCCTGACCTGCCTCCGCCATCAGCTTCTTGGCGCCGGCGGCGTCGCGCTCCTTCTTGGGCAGCGGGTAGTATTCGGGATGGATCGGGGCGACATGGTGGTTCTCGCCGACCGTGCCGCGGCCATTATAGCCGAGCTGCATCACCTGGTTGTTGTCGACCGCCATCTGCAGCGCGTTGCGCACCCGCTTGTCGTCGTAGGGCTTATGCGTGATGTTGGTGCGGGCAACGAGCGTGGTCGCCGTCGCGACCTCCGACTTCACCAGATCCATCTTGTCTAGCGGGTCGATGTAGTCGGCCGGCGTTTCGAAGTCGAGGTCGATCTCGCCGGAATCGAAGGCATTCAGCGTGGCGTTGAAGTCGGTGCCGTAGTCGATGAACTCCACGCCGTCGAGCGGCGCTTCGCCGCCCCACCACTTGCCGTTCTCGCGGCGCTTGACGACCGCCTTCTGACCAACCGAATAGGACACCAGCTCGAAAGCTCCGGTGCCGATCGGCTTCTTGATCGGGTCGGCGCCGTCCTTGTCGAAGTCGCGGTGCACGACCAGGGCCGGATAGTCGGTGAGGCCGGGGATGATGGCGATGTCGGCTTCGTTGAGCTTCAGCTTGACCGTGTGGTCATCGACCTTGGTGATCGCGCCGTCCTTGGCCTTGCCAGTCTTGGCATCGATAAGCGCGCCGACACGAGCCGCCATGGAATTGCCGGACGCCCCCTTCTCGCACCAGCGGTTCAGATTGAAAACCACATCATCGGCGTTGAAGGCATCGCCATTGTTCCAGGTCACGCCCTTGCGCAGATGCAGCGTGTATTCGGTGGCGTCGTCATTGACGTCCCAGCTTTCAAGCAGCACCGGCTCGAAAGTGAACTGATGCGTGTAGCGCACCAGCGGCTCCAGCCACGTGCGGGTGACGTTCGCCATCTCCGTCCAGTCGTAGGTGCGCGGATCCTTCTGCGCCTTGACCGACATCGCGACATGCAGCGTACCGCCCTTCTTGGGCTCGTCGGCTAGAGCCTTGGTCGGCGCGGCAAGGCCGAGCATGCCATAGGCGAAAGCCGTCGATGCACCGAAGGCGCTTGCCAGAGCCAGGAATTCGCGCCGGTCGACACGCCCTGCCCGCGCCTCCTCGGCCATCGCTTCGATAGCGGCCGGAACCCGGTCGCCATTGCTTCTGAACAGTGTCATTCTCTTTCTCCCATTGGTTTGAGCGGGTCTTTTGCCCTTTTGCTTGAACTTTCGTCTATTAACTAACGCTGTCCGGCAGCTTTTCCTCACGCCGTGCGATCAAATCCCTGAGACCTTCGGCGATGCCTTCGTCGAGCTTCGGCTCCTGGTAGTCGGCGAGCATGGCGCGCGCCTTTTCTCGGCCGCGCGTGTCATGATCCTTGGCGCCTTCGGCGCTCCACTGCTCGAAGGAATTGAAGTCCATGATGTTGGGCATGAAGAAGGCGCTCTCGAAATGCTCGAGCGTGTGCTGCGTGCCGAGGAAATGCCCTTGCGGACCGACCTCGCGGATTGCCGCCATCGCTTCCTTGAAATCGTCGAAGGGAACGCCGCCGGCATATTTGTACCAGCCGACGAGCTGCTCGCAGTCGGTGGCGAATTTCGAATAGCCGCAGGTGAGTCCCGCCTCCAGCCAACCGGCGGAATGCCAGATGTAGTTGGCGCCGGAAAGGATCGCGGCATGCATCAGCATGTTCGCTTCGTAGCCGGCTTGGGCGTCGTTGAGCTTGGAGCCGACATGGAAGCCGGAGGTGCGCCAGGGCAGCTTGTATTTCCTGGCCAGGGCACCCATCAGATACATCATCTGTGCCGCTTCCGGCGTGCCGCCCATCGGCGCGCCGGTCTTCATGTCGACTGTGACCATGAATTGGCCGTAGAGCTGCGGCGAGCCGGGCCGGATGAGCTGAGTGAGCGCCACGCCGGCGAGCGCCTCGGCATTGACCTGCGCCACCGCGCCTACGGCGGAGGCCGAGGTCGAGGCGCCGCATAGCGCGAAAGGCGCCAGGATCAGCGGCTGGTTATGGCTCGCATAGACCCGCATGGCGTCGATCATGGTGGCGTCCCAGACCAGCGGCGAATTGCAGTTGGTGATCGCCACGAGCACCGGGTTGTCGCGCACGAAGTCCTCGCCGAAGACGATGCCAGCCATCGCCATCGTGTCCTCGGCGCGCTCCTTGGACGTGACGATGCCCATGAACGGCTTGTCGGAATGTTTCAGCGCCGAATGGATGATGTGGAGATGCCGCTTCGGCACGGCGATTTCCATCGGCTCGCAGATGACCGAGCTCGAGGAATGCAGCGCCGGCGCCATGTAGGCCATCTTGTGGAAATTGTTGAGGTCGGCCAGCGTGCCGTAACGGCGCTTGTTGTCGAGGTCGCGGATATAGGGAGCGCCATACATCGGCACGAAGATCGAGTTCTTGCCGCCGACGCGCACCGTGCGCTCCGGATTGCGCGCGTTGAGCGTGAACTCAGGCGGAACCTTCGAGACAAGTTCCATCAGGAGTGCGCGGTCGATGCGGACGCGGGTTTGCCTGACATCGGCGCCGGCCGCTTTCCAGAGCTCTATCGCCCCGTCGTCGCGGAATTCGCAGCCCACCTCCTCAAGGATCTTGAGCGATTCCTCGTGGATCAGCTCCACCGCCTCGTCGGGCACGATCTCATAGGCGGGGATCTTGCGCACAAGGGTCGGGAAAGACGCGATCGGCGCGCTTCTCAGCGCCTTGCGGCCAAGACGGCCGCCGCCGCGGCGGTGGGTCTGTTCGGTCAATTCAACGGCCGGTGCGTTCATGGAGGCTCCTTCTTCCCGCCACTCACGTTAGCGAGGCAAAATATGGCTGTGACGCTGGAAAATCCTGATCTTCTGTATAAGTTCACCTTATGCGAAGCCTGCGCCACCTCCTGCCCTCGGCCGGCAGCCTCATCGTCTTCGAAGCCGCCGGCCGGCTGTCGAGCTTCACCGCCGCCGGGCGCGAGCTCGGCATGACGCAGGCCGCCGTTTCTTATGCCGTGCGCGGGCTGGAGGAGCAGCTCGGCGCCAAGCTCTTCCAGCGGCGCCATCGCCAGGTGCTTCTGACGGAAGCCGGCGAGCGCTTCCATGCCGACGTCTCGCTCGGCCTGTCGCATATCCGCAAGTCGGCAGAGGACCTGCGCCTGCAGGCAACCGGCGGGCATGTGACTTTGGCCGCCTCGACGGCTTTCGGCTCGTTCTGGATGATGCCGCGCCTGCAGCAGTTCCGCGACGAACTGCCGGGTATCGACCTGCGCATCCAGACCGCCGACCGCGACCTCGACATCATCGCCGAAGGGATTCCGCTCGGCGTGCGCGGCGGGGTGCCGCGCGACTGGCCGGACTACCACTCGCTGTCGCTCTCCGACGAGGAGATCTTCCCGGTCGCGGGGCCGAACTACCTCGCCAAATTCGGCAAGCCGAAGACGGTCGAGGAACTGGCAACGCACCGGCTGATCCATCTCGAGGAACCCTATCGCGAGGCGCCGAACTGGGACGAATGGTTCGCGTCGGCCGGAACCAGCCTGCGCAATGCGGAGCGCGGGTTGCGCATCAACGATTATGCGCTGGTGATCCAGGCGGTGATGGAGGGACAAGGCATCTCGCTCGGCTGGCGGCATCTGGTCGAGCGGCTGGTCGCATCAGGGCTGCTGGTGCCGGTGACCGATCATGTGATGCGGACCGGCATCGGCTTCCACGTCATCTGGCCGAAGAACCGCGACCTCAGCGAGAATGCGCGCAGGGTCAGGGACTGGCTGGTGGCGCAGGCTTAGATTTGCATCATCGTCGGGCAATCGCCGTCGTAGCGATCCTTCACACCCCTCTCTGTCCTGCCGGACATCTCCCCCGCAAGGGGGGAGATCAGACTTGACGCAGGCCCTCGCCAATCTCGTACGTTGCAGAAGAGCAAGGCGATGACACAGCCAATCTCCCCCCTTGCGGGGGAGATGGCCGGCAGGCCAGAGGCGGGTGCTGTCCCGCTAGCCTCTCCATAATACGCGCAGCTTTTGCCCACGCCGGTCGAATCCGCCTATAATCGCCTCATGCCCATCCGCCAGCTTTCCGAAACGATGATCAACCAGATCGCCGCCGGCGAGGTCATCGAGCGTCCGGCGAGCGTGGTGAAGGAGTTGGTCGAGAATGCGCTCGACGCAGGAGCCTCGCGCGTGGAGATCGTCACCGCCGGCGGCGGGCTCAATCTCATCCGCGTCACCGATGACGGCTCGGGCATTCCGGAACAGGAACTGGCGCTGGCGGTCGCGCGCCACTGCACCTCCAAGCTTTCCGACAGCATCCACGACATCCGTTCGCTCGGCTTCCGCGGCGAGGCGCTGCCTTCGATCGGCTCGGTGGCGCGGCTGTCGATCCGCTCGCGCACGGCTGGCGGCGACAGCGCGGCCGAGATCGGCATCGACGGCGGGCGCGTCTCGGCGGTGAAGCCGGCGGCGGCAAACCGGGGCACCACGGTCGAGGTGCGCGACCTTTTCTTCGCCACCCCGGCCAGGCTGAAATTCATGAAGGGCGAGCGCGCCGAAAGCTCGGCCACCAGCGACGTGGTGAAGCGTATCGCCATCGCCTTTCCCGCTGTCCGCTTCACGCTGGCCGGCGCCGACCGCTCGACGCTGGAACTGCCCGCAACCAGCGACACGCCGGAGGGCCGGCTTGCCCGCGTCGCGCAAGTGATGGGCAAGGATTTCCCGGACAATGCCATTGCCATCGATGCCGCGCGGGAGGGAGTTCACCTTGCCGGCCACGTCTCGATCCCGTCCTACACGCGTGCCAATGCGCTGCAGCAATATGCCTATGTCAATGGACGGCCGGTTCGCGACAAGCTGATCGCCGGCGCGATCCGCGGCGCCTTCGCCGACGTGCTGCCGCGAGATCGGCATGCGGTGACAGTGCTCTTCCTGTCGCTCGATCCCTCGACGGTCGACGTCAACGTCCATCCCGCCAAGGCCGATGTGCGCTTCCGGGATCCCGGCCTGGTGCGCGGGCTGATCGTCGGCGCCATCCGCGAGGCGCTGGCCGGCGCCGGCATCCGCACGGCGACAACGGGCGCCGCCGGCATGATGGCGGCATTCCGGCCGGGCGCGGCGCCCTACTCGCATCCCGGCCCGGCCAACGGCCATCGCAGCTACGAGGCCGCTTATCACGCTTCCGCCTCCGGAGGCTTCGACCCGTTGCGCTCGGCGCAGCGGCCGCTCGACATGGGCGAAGCACGGGTGCCACGAAACGGCTTCGCCGAGAACGAGCAGGCGGCCTTCGACACCGGGCCCCTCGCCAGTGCCGATGTCCGCGCCGGCATGGCCGAGCCGACCGAAGCGCTGCTCGGCATGGTGCTGGGCGCGGCGCGCGCGCAGGTGCATGAGAACTATATCGTCGCCCAAACCAGGGATTCGCTCGTCATCGTCGACCAGCATGCCGCGCATGAGCGGCTGGTCTACGAGGCGCTCAAGAATGCGCTGCATTCTCGCGCCGTGCCGTCGCAGATGCTGCTCCTGCCCGAGATCGTTGACCTGCCGGAAGAGGATGCCGAGCGGCTGGCGATGCATTCCGAGACGCTCGCCAAATTTGGCCTAGGCCTCGAGCGCTTCGGCCCAGGCGCGGTGGCGGTGCGCGAGACGCCGTCGATGCTGGGCGAAACCAATGTGCAGCAGCTGGTGCGCGACCTTGCCGACGAGATCGCCGACAACGACACGGTCGAAACGCTGAAGGAGCGGCTGGACAGAATAGCCGCGACCATGGCCTGCCACGGCTCGGTGCGGTCAGGGCGCCTGCTCAAGGCCGAGGAGATGAACGCGCTGCTGCGCCAGATGGAGGCGACACCCGGCTCCGGCACCTGCAATCATGGCCGCCCGACCTATATCGAGCTCAAGCTCGCCGATATCGAAAGGCTGTTCGGGCGGCGGTGAGCGTCCCCTGGCTCGTTGCAACAGCAAGGGTCGGCGCCATACGCTAAATATCATTTCTTGAGGTGGTATTTTCCTGTCTTCGGGTTGAGAACATAGTCGTTCGCGCCTGCGAATTTGCCGCCTCCAAATTCCACCGAAATGATGTCCTTGCCTGCCTCCACCCATTTTTGCACGTTCATATAAATGGGGGTCGTCGACATACCGGCGTTGCAGTCCTCATCGTCGAAGCCGATCTCCTGAACGGCCTTCTTTTTCTTCTTGTTGATCACCAGCATTTTCGTCATGCAGATGCCGGCGTCGGACTTCGTGTAAATCCCCGCAAATCTGTCGCGGGTCGTCTCAGCCCAAAAGGGAATTTCGACGGTCCCGTCGATCTTCAGGTCGCCTGTATTGTCAAGACTCGCGACCTTCCTGAGCGTAACGGGAAATTTGTCCACGCCTTTGCTCCAGCTTCCCGCCGCGCCGCTTTCACTGATCTCGATAGAGAAAGGACATCCGGTGGTGTCGACGGGTGTTTTCGACCCCATGACGAGGACGCGTTGAAATTCCTGGTCGTCCGCAATCTCGCACAGCGTGAGCTTTGAGCCCTCCGCCTTGCCGTAGATCGCGATTGGGCTTTGCCTGGCGTCGTAGAAATAGCTTCCCTTGACACTGATGCCGCTGCCGAAGCTGGCATAGCGCTGCAGGGAGACGTGAACCGGGTTCGGTCCGATGGAGCCTTCGTAGTTTTCCACCTGGTACCAGCCCGCCAAGGCTTTCCCGCTCAGCATCAGCAGGCAGAAAACCGTGGCAATGAAGCCTCTTCCCATCCCGATCCCCTCCATCAAAGGCGGATCAGATAGCTTGCCTCACGTCCGCATCACAGGGGGCGCCCGGTTACCGAGTGCAACTTGTCAATTTGAGTCTGGAAACGATCGCAACCCTTGATTTACCGCTTCAAATTCACAACCATCACGCCGCTCAGCGCCAGCGCGCCGCCGAGGATGCCGAGCAGCGACGGCACTTCGCCCAGCCAGAAGAAGCCGATCAGAGCGGAGGTCGGTGAGACGAGATAGAGAAAGTTCGAGGCGCGCGCGGCAGGCAGGCGGGACAGTGCGGTCGCCCAGGCGGCATAGGCGATCAGCGAGGGAACGATGCCGAGATAGATGACGGCGCCGAGACCGGCGCTGTCGGCGACCGCTGCCTGCGAAAGGGCCTCCGGCAGGAAGGGCGACAGGCAGAGCGCGCCGAGCACCATGTTGGAAGCGGATATCGTCAGAGGATGATGACGGGCAAAGAGCGGCTTCTGCACAATGGTATTCACGGCGGAGCAGAGCGCGGAGCCCAGCACCAGCAGCGCGCCGGCGTTGAAATGAAGGCCGTGCCCGTCGGCCACCGCGATGATGCCGATGCCGGCGAAGGAAATGACAGTGCCCAGCCAGGCAAGCCCCGAGAAGCGCTCGCCGAGCAGCGCCATCGCCATGATGGCGGTGAAGATCGGGCTGACATTGATGATGAAGCCGGCCGCACCCGCCGAGACGGTCAGCTCGCCGAAATTGAGCATGGCGGTGTAGAGCGCGACGAAGATGGCGCCTCCGAAGCCGAAGCGCCACAGCTCGTCCACCCGGGGCAGTGCCGGGCGTTTCACCGCGAGGAAGATGGCGGCCGGAACCGCCGCGATGGCAAAGCGCAGCGCGCCGAGTTCCAGCGGCTGGAAGGCGGCAAGGCCGGCGCGGATCGCCGGGAAAGCCGAAGCCCAGCCGATGACCGTCAGCGTCACCGCGATTGCGGCCGCGGTGTCCATGCGCTGTGCCTCATTCAACGTGCCGGTGTAAGCGCTCATTGCCGTAGCCTCGTCTTTCTGCGTCATGGATGCAGAGAACGCCATTGCCGGCCAATTGACAAACGACCAATTCGAGGGTCAGCTGTGAGCATGGATCACAGCTCTGACCAGATACTGCCGCTTGAAACCCTGCGCGCCTTCGATGCGGCGGCGCGCATGGGGAGTTTTTCCGCGGCGGCTGAAAAGCTCAACCTCACCCATGGCGCGGTGAGCCGCCAGATCGCCAAGCTGGAGGACTGGCTTGGCTTGAAAGTGTTCGAGCGCAACGCGCGTGGCGTGACGCTGACGATCGAGGGCAACCGGCTGCATTTGAGGACCGCCGAGGCCTTCGCGCTGATCTCGTTCAACTCCGATCGCTGGGTCGAGCCGCGCGGTACCGCCGTGGTGCGGCTGGCCTCGATCCCGTCGGTGAGCGGGCTATGGCTGATGCCGCGCATGGCCGCGCTGGAGAACCATCCGACCAAGCTGCGCATCGTGCTTGACGTCGACAACCGCCAGGCCGATCTCGCCGACGAAGGCATCGACCTTTCGGTGCGCTGCGGGCGCGGCCGCATTCCGGGCCGCGTCTCGGTGCAGCTGTTCGAGGAGCATATTTTCCCGATCGCCTCGCCGGAGCTGGCGAAGGAGATCGGACGAGGCGACCCTGCCCGGCTGCTGAAATTCCCGCTGATCAACGATTCCGACGCATCCGCCTGGCGCGCATGGCTCGCGGCGCAGGACATGGACTATCGCCCGCGTCCGCAGGACCGGCGTTTCGAGGACTACAATCTGGTGCTCGATGCGGCCGCGCATGGGTTGGGCATCGCGCTGGCGCGGCCGCCGCTGACGGCGGACCAGCTCCAATCCGGCCGCATCGTTGCCGTCGACGATCGCGTTGCGCTCAATCCGGTATCTTATTGGATGGACCGCCCGGTCGGCCGGCCGCGCGCGGCGGCGGCGGACCTTGCCAGGCGCATTGCCGAACAGGCAGGGCTTGCTCCGGATAAGCTCGAAGCTTTCCTTCAGGACGACGTCTGAGCGCGATCAGCGAAGCAAGAGCACCATAATCGTTGCCGTCATCGCCGAGACGATGGCCGTGACGACCGAGATCGTCCAAAGGGATATCGGCGCGGATTCCGATCGCGGGGCATGACCAGCCGGACCGACTGCGGCACCGCGCGGCCGCGGCGCGTTGGCGTTGGCCGCGACCAGCATCGCGGCGGAACGACGGCCGGCGAAAATGTGGACAATGCAGGCGCAACCGGGGCCCTGGGCGCATTGTCGGCGACCGCTGCCGATGGCGGGGCGAAGCCGCGCGGTGCCTGATCGGTATCCGTCGCCGCCCTGCCCGTCGAAGGTCTTGCCGGCGCATCGCCTAAGGCGGCATCGGGCTCCATGACGGCCCGGTAAGCGTCCTCGGCCTCGGAGGACGACAGGCGTGGCGATGCCTGAGCTGCAGGGCGCGGCAGCGCGTTTTGCAGCGACTGGGCCGCGATTTGCGCCGCCTGCACCATTGATGGCACCGGCGGCTGGACCAGCGTCTTGATTAAAGCCGCCGTCGCCGGATCGGCCTTGGGCGAAGGCACCGCCTGCGGGGTGAGCGCCTCATTGATCAGCGTGTTCAAGCGCGTCGAGGTGATGTCCATGCCGGGTTCCCGGAACCATTTGCCGCTCAGCCATACTGCATGAGCATTGCGTCAAGCTTGACGTTGCTTGCGATTTGTGGCGATTGAACCCGATGAACTCAAGCGTCCTTTCATGATGAACCGTTTCGAAGGCCCGGGCGGCAGGGAAGCCCGGATCCGCTATCTCGACGGCGACTTCCAGGTCACCAGTCCCGGCTCTTTCGTGCGCTGTGCGGTGACGGGCGAGAACATTCCGCTCGACGAGCTCAAATATTGGAGCGTCGCCCGGCAGGAGCCCTATGTGAACGCCGCGGTGTCGCTTGCCCGCGAGATCGAGATGCACCCGGAATTGCGCAAGCGGGGATAAGCCTGGCGTGCCCATGGTGCCGCGGCCATCAACCTCGACCGCTTACGGACTGCAATGAAAAACTTCTGGAAATCTCTCAAAACTGTTCTTCGCATGCCGCTTGTCATGCGTGCGAGATGGCGCGATCGGGCGGTGTCGAGGGCGCCCCGATTCAAGCTGACGGCCTGCGCCATCTTCCGCCAGGAAGCGCCGTTCCTGGCCGAATGGATCAGGTTCCATCAGAATGTGGGATTCGAGCATTTCTATCTCTACAACAACTTCTCTACCGACGACTTCAAAGCCGTATTGAACCCGTTCATCCAGGAAGGCCTGGTTACGCTGGTCGACTGGCCGCGGCCGGTGGGACAGCTGTCGGCTTATAGGGACTGCATCCGCAGGCGCTGGCGCGAAGCGTTGTGGATCGGATTCTTCGACATCGATGAGTTTCTTTTCGCGCCCGACGGACGTGACGTACCCTCGGTTCTGAGGGACTATCGCGACCTGCCAGGCGTTTGCGTCTGGCAAGCTTTCTATGGCTCCTCCGGCCAAGTCGAGCGACCGGGACGGCCGGTGGTCGAGGCCTATACGATGCGAGCCGGGCCAGACATCACGACGGTCAAGACAATCCTCAACCCGCGCATGGTCTACAGAGTGGGCGTCCATCAATCGAAATTCCTGTCCGGTGAAGGAATGGACACCCGTCGACGGACCATCGCGCCTGGCATGCCTCCCCAGTTCGATATCCTGAGGATCAATCACTATTGGTCGCGATCACTTGCCGACCTCGACCAGAAAATCCGGCGCGGCGACGCCTCGACTTCCGCGCTGCGCGACAGGGATTGGCATTTCGACTTCGAAAGCAAGCTCAATGTCGAGCGCGACGAGGCGATCCTGCAGGCGATGCGGCGCGCAGGATAGCCGTAGCCACTTCTTCCCTTCCCATCGATGGTCCCACTCCGTCGTTTCAGTGCTGACACTTTCGCCTTTCTGGGGCTATAGACAGCAAAGGGCGACGGGTACGGGGGTTTGTTGTGAAGGTTCTTGTGACGGGTGGGGCCGGCTTTATCGGCTCGCATCTTTGCGACCTGCTGCTGGCACAAGACCGGCAGGTACTATGTGCCGATAATTTTTCCACCGGCTCGGCAGAAAATATCGGTCATCTTCTGGGCAATCCACATTTCGAGTTTCTGAGGCACGACGTTACCGTGCCTCTCAAAGTCGAAACGGATGAAATCTTCAACCTCGCCTGCCCGGCCTCGCCTGTTCACTATCAGCGCATTCCGATCGAGACCACCAGGACCTGCGTCTATGGGGCGATCAACATGCTCGATCTTGCACGCGCTTCCGGGGCCAGGATCCTTCAGGCATCGACATCCGAGGTCTATGGCGATCCGCAAGTCCATCCCCAGACCGAGGCCTATTGGGGCCACGTCAATCCGATCGGGCCGCGCAGTTGCTACGACGAAGGCAAGAGATGCGCCGAGGCGCTGTTCTTCGACTACCGGCGTCAGTCGAAATTACCCATCAAGGTGGTGCGCATATTCAATACATACGGGCCTCGCATGCACCCGTCGGACGGACGGGTGGTCAGCAATTTCATCGTCCAGGCCTTGCAGAACGATCCCATAACCATCTACGGCGACGGTAGCCACACCCGCAGCTTCTGCTATGTCGACGATCTCGTCGATGCGATGGTTCGGATGATGGCTACGCCCGACGATTTCGTGGGCCCCCTCAACGTCGGCAACCCGACGGAAGTCACGATCCTGGAACTGGCCGAACTTGTATTGAGCCTTGTGGGCGGCAAGTCCAAAATCGAGTTCAAGCCCCTGCCGCAGGACGATCCCCGCCAGCGCCAACCCGACATAGGTCTGGCGCGGTCGACGCTGGATTGGTCTCCTCGCGTCGCTCTCGAGGATGGGCTCGGCGAGCCGGTTCGCTACTTCCGCCGCCTCATCAACGGCAATTGACGGTGGGCGCGCCGCTTTAAGTCTTTGTCTTCATGCATGTCGTTATCGCAAAACCGCTGCACACTTTTGCGCGACATGCATTAGCCCCGCATCTTGCGCAGGCGCCAGGCGTCGAGCGTCTCGTCGACGATGCGTTCGGGCACATGATCGAGCTCGAACACGGCCTCGATGTCGAGCACGTCCAGCTGGGCGAGGAAACCGGCAGGCGTCTCGCCATGGCGCAGCCGCGCGGCGTCCTTTGCGGTGGTGACGAGGCGCAGCCCCTCCTGCCGCGCTAGCGCCAGCAGGTCGGCAAGCTCGTCCTGGGCGTAGAAATGATGATCCGGAAAAGCGCGCGACTGAGCCACTTCGCCGCCCGCGCCGCGCACCGTGTCGAAGAATTTCTCCGGATGGCCGATGCCGGCAAAGGCCAGGAAGCGGCCGCCGGCGAAGCGCGACGGATCGGCCGGCTCGACATGCGCCAGGAAGATCGGCCGGCCGGCGCGCGCCGCCTGGCGCACGACGCCGTCGGCGGCGGTCCCCTCGCCCATCTTCAGCAAGCCGCTGGTGAAGACCAGCTGGTCGACGACCTTGGCGCGGAGCGGCCCGCCCGGGATGACGCGGCCGTTGCCGATGCCGAAGCGGGCGTCGACCACGACCAGCGCATAGTCGATATGGACGCGCGCCGACTGGAACCCGTCATCCATGATCAGGAAATCGCAGCCACGTTCTTCGATGAGCAGCTTCGCACCGGCGGCGCGGTTGGCCGTCACCGCGACGGGCGCATGCTCGGCCAGGAGCAGCGGCTCGTCACCGACATGCTTGGCGGCGTCGTGATGCGCATCGACGACATGCCGCTTCGCGAACGAGCCGCCATGGCCGCGCGACAGGAAGCCTGGCGTGAGTTGCATGCGTCTGGCCTGCTTGGCCAATGCGATGGCGACCGGTGTCTTGCCGCTGCCGCCGACGGTAAGGTTGCCGACGCACAGGACCGGCGCTGCGACCTTCTCGCGCGGCGCGTGGCGCATGCGGCGGCCGGCGACCAGCCCGTAGATCGCCGATGCGGGCGACAGCGCAAGCACGCGCCAGTCCGGCTTTTCCCACCAGAAGGGTGGCGCTTCGCTGGTCATCGCGCCTGCCCCATGCGTCTCGGCTTCGCGCATGGACTTTTCCAAAAATCGGATCCGATTTCTGGGGTCATGATCTAGCGCCCGTTTGCGCCTTTCAGGCGCGCCTTGACGACCAGAGGCTGGATATAGGGCTCCAGCGATTTCAGCGTGCGGGCAAGCGCGCCGCGCATTTCGTCGACGGTGGCGGCACCCGCCGCCATCATCTCGTGGCGCGCCACTTCGTTGGTCAAAAGGAAATTGACGGCGCCGGCCAGCATGTCACGGTCGCGCACCAGCTTGGCGCCGCCGCTGTCGAGCAGGCGCTGATAGGCCTCGCGGAAATTCTGCACGTTACGCCCGGCCAGCACGGCGGTTTCGAGCATCGCCGGCTCGAGCGGGTTCTGGCCGCCTTGCGAAGTCAGCGAGCGGCCGACAAAAGCGATCTCGGTCAGCCTCAGATAAAGGCCCATCTCGCCGATCGTATCGCCGAGCAGGATGTCGGTATCATGGGAGATGCGGTCGCCCTTGCCGCGCCTTGCCACGGACAGGCCCATGCCGGAAATCTGCGCGGCCAGCGCATCGGCGCGATCGGGGTGACGCGGCACGACGATGGTCAAGAGCCCGTGATGGCGCCTATGCAGGCTGGCATGGACCTCCGCGGCCACGACCTCCTCGCCATCGTGAGTCGAGATCGCAGCCCAGGTCGGACGGCCGCCGATCTGGCGCTGCAGGGTGGCTAAGGCCCGCTCGTCGACCGGCGGCGGGTTGGTGTCCACCTTGAGGTTGCCGGAAACGGTGACCGGCCGGGCGCCGAGCGCGCGGAACCGCTCGCCGTCGACATCCGACTGGGCGATGACGTGGGCAAGATTCTCGAACAGCGCCTCGGCAACGCCGGCGCGCTTCTTCCAGGACATGAAGGAGCGGTCCGACAGCCGGCCGTTGACCAGAACCTGCGGCACGTTGCGGGCGCCAAGCTCCAGGATGGTCATCGGCCAGATTTCCGATTCGGCGATGATCGCCAGTTCCGGCCGCCAGTGATCAAGAAAACGGCTTACCGCGGGCTTCAGATCGAGCGGCACATATTGGTGGATGATGCGGCTGCCGAGGCGCTCGTCGGCGACCTTGGCCGAGGTCACGGTGCCGGTGGTCAAAACGATGTTGACGCCATAGTCGAGGATGCTCTCGACCAGCGGCACCACCGCGATCGTCTCGCCCACGCTTGCGGCATGGATCCAGATCACCGGTCCTTCCGGACGGGGACGGCCGGCGATGCCATAGCGTTCTCGGCGGCGGACACGATCCTCCTTGCCGCGCGAGGCGCGCCAGGCGACATAGGGGCCGATCAGCGGATAGGCGGCCGCCCCCGCATAGCGATAGGCAGTCAGGGCCGCACGCGCCCAGCGCTCGCTCATTTGCCGCCGTCCACGAGGCGATAAGCCTCAGCCGTCGCGGCGTTGAGGGACGCCGTGACCTCCTGGCGCTTGCGCTCCATCTCGGCATCGTCGGCATCGGCGGGCACGAAGACTGGCTGGCCCACGATGACCGCGGAGCGGCCGAACGGCAGGTTGATGGTGGTCTTGTCCCAGCTCTTCTCCAGCACCTTGCGGCGGCTGGTGGCGATGGCCGATGGCAGGATCGGCCGGCCGGAAAGCCTTGCCAGGAGAACGATGCCAAGCCCAGCGTCGCGCGGCGTGCCATTCGGAATGTCGGCGATCATGGCGACGTTCTTGCCGGTGGCAAGCGCCTTCCTCAGCGCGATCAAGGCCTTGGCGCCGCCCTTGTCCAAATGCCTCGAATTGTCGCGGCCGCCGGAGCCGCGCACTGCCTCGATGCCGAATTTCTCGATCATCAGCGCCTGGAGCTCGGCGTCGGCGCTGCGCGAAACCATGGCGACCAGCGGCCGGCCCTCGGGGTAATAGGCAGGGGTCAAAAGGTGCTGGCCGTGCCAGAGCGCGATGATGCCCGGCTCAAGATGCGCATAAGCGCCGCCGGCTACCCGGGTCGAGCCTTCGACGAGCGGGCTGGTGACGCGAATCAACCGCAAGAACCAGGCGAACAGGCTGGCGATGAAGTTCTTGACGAAACTCGACTGCGCCAAAGGCTCGCGGATGCGCCGCCACAGCGTGCGCGTTCCGCCGCGTCTGGCGGCGCGCGGCCGGGTCGCCCCTTTCACCGCTTCATGCTCCATCGACGTCAACCGCCGACCTTCGATTCTGGATCGAGCAAGCGGTGCAGATGAACAACGAAATAGCGCATATGAGCATTGTCGACACTTGCCTGCGCCTTCGCCTTCCAGGCGGCGTGCGCCGATTGATAGTCGGGATAGATGCCGACAATGTCGAGCGCGTCCAGGTCGCGAAACTCGGTTCCACCCAGCTTTTTCAGCTCGCCACCGAACACCAGGTGCAAAAGCTGCTTCTTTCCGTCTTCCACGGCCATGCCGATCCTTCGCAGATTCATGAATTTTGTGAAACGTTTAGCCCAAAGCAGCCGATTTTGGAACTGCGGGCCGACTCACGCTTGGTCAATCCCAGCGATCACCCTGGCGAGCACGCCGAGCAGCTCGCCGCTGCCCGCGGCGAGCGCACCATGGTTGATCACCTCGCCGGCATAGCGCGGCGGCTTGCCGGTGCGGTCGAGCAATGCTCCGCCCGCCTCGGCAAGGATGAGGTCTGCGGCGGCGATGTCCCAGTCATGCGCGCTCGGCTTGACGAAGGTCGCATCGAGCTTTCCGGCGGCGATCATCGCCAGCCGATAGGCAAGCGAAGGGATGTAGGCCGTCCGCCGCAGCCTGTCCTGCCATGCCGGCGGCATCAAGTCGACCAGCGGCTTGGGTCCGCCGATATCGACGCTTTCGCCCAGCGGGCGCACATAGATGCGCTTGTCGTTGAGATAGGCGCCCTCGCCCGGCAGCGCCCAATAGGTCTCGCGTTTGGCCGGGCATTCGAGCACGCCGGCGAGCGAGCGCCCGTTCTCGACCACTGCGACGCTGACACACCAGGAATGCAGGCCGTCGAGAAAGCCGCGCGTGCCGTCGATCGGGTCGACCACGAAGGTGCGGCGGGCCGACAGCCTGGCATGGTCATCGGCGGTCTCCTCCGACAGCCAGCCATAATCCGGACGCAGCCGGAGCAAGGTCTCGCGCAGGTAGGTATCGGCGGCGTGATCGGCCTCGCTCACCGGCGAGGTGCCGCCCTTCATCCACACCTGCGGATTCTTGCCGAAATAGCCCATGGCGATGGCGCCGGCCTCGCGGGCGGCGTCGCGCAGCAAAGCGAGGTCGTCGCGGGCCTCGCTCGAGGTCAATTGGTCAAGCGCCGGCAAGGGTCATCCCTTCGATCAGGAGCGTCGGCGCCGCGGTGCCGAAATTGCGGTCGAGATCGTTCGCCGGAACCATGTTGAGGAACATGGCCTTCAGGTTCGAGGCGATCGTCACCTCGGCGACCGGATAGGTCAATGCGCCGTTCTCGATCCAGTAGCCGGAAGCGCCGCGGCTGTATTCGCCGGTCACCATGTCGACGCCCTGGCCGAATACCTCGGTGACATAGAAGCCGCTCTTCAACGACGCGATCAGATCTTCCGGCGAGCGCTCGCCGGGCTCGATGGCAAGGTTGGTCGAGGACGGCGAAACCGACGAGCCGCTGCGCGAGCCGCGCCCGTTCGTGACAAGGCCGAGCTCGCGCGCGGCCGAGGTGGACAGGAACCAGTGATTCAAGATGCCCTTCTCGACCATCAGCAGCTTCTCGCCCTCGATGCCCTCGCCATCGAAGGGGCGCGAGGCCTGGCCGCGCCGCCGCAAAGGCTCGTCGGTGACGGTGATCGCGGCCGACGCCACCTGCTTACCCATCATGTCGCGCAGGAAGCTGGTCTTGCGGGCGACCGCGGCGCCGTTGATGGCGCCGGCGAGATGGCCGGCAATGCCGCGCGCGACGCGCGGATCGAACACTACGTCGACCGGGCCGGTCTTCGCCTTGCGGGCGCCGAGGCGGCGAACGGTACGTTCGCCCGCCTTGCGGCCGATCTCTTCCGGCGTGTCGAGGTCGGCGAAATGCTGGCGCGACGAGAATTCGTAGTCGCGTTCCATCGCCGTTCCCTCACCCGCAATGACGCTGGTCGAGCGCGAGAAACGCGAGGCGACGTACTGGCCGACAAAGCCATGCGATGTGGCGAGAACCATACCGCCCAGGCCGGCGCCGGCGCTGCTACCCGAGGAATTGGTGACGCCCTTGACGGCCAACGCGGCCGCTTCGGCGGCAAGTGCAGCTTCCTTCAGCTCGTCTGCCGATACCTCTGTCGGGTCAAAGAGGTCGAGATCGCGCAAATTGCGGGCAAGCAGCGCGGGGTCGGCGAGGCCCTGGAACGGGTCTTCGGGCGAAACCCTGGCCATCGCCACGGCACGCTCGGCGAGCGCTTTCGGGTCGGATGCGGCGGCGGTGGCCGAGACGCTCGCCACACGCTGGCCGACGAAGACGCGCAGCGACACGTCCTCGCTCTCCGACGATTCGGTGCCTTCGACCTTGCCCAGCCGAACCGACACGCCGGCCGAACGGCCGCGCACCGCCACCGCGTCGGCCGCATCGGCGCCGGCGCGCCTGGCGGCCTCGACGAGCGCCGCGACGCGATCGGTCAATTTCGCTGCGTCGAGCTTATCGGTCATGCGTTTGTTCCTGTCTGTTCACGCAGTCTGTCAGGTCGGGATCACGCCCGCACCCATGCATTGATGCTCACGCACCGTCTGCGGATGCTCACGCACTATCTGCTGGATGCTCATGCACCATCTATTGTTCCATTGCCGCTTGTGCAATGGGCTCAGGACAATCAGGATACCGCGGCCAAACCGTCCAAAGCGACCGGAAGGGGTTCCGATCGCTGGAACAGTGTCTCGTTCTGACGAAATGGGCTTGGCCGCGCGCGCTTCAGCGCCGGGCTAATGGGGGAAGGATGGATTATTTTGTCGACGGAGAGTTTACCCATGACTGGACCTCCCATCACCTGAAGCTTTGGGAGGAGCTTCTCGGCGACAAGGCCGACACGGCGACGGCTGTGCTCGAAATCGGCTCGTTCCAGGGGCGTTCCGCGCTGTTTTTCCTGCAATTCCTGCCAAAATCCCGCATTACCTGCGTGGACAGCTTTCAGGGCAGCGAAGAGCATCTCGAGCCTGGCTCGAAGCATGAATCTGATATGGCCGAGGTCGAACGACGCTTCGACCGCAACCTAAAGCCCTTCGCCGGCCGGGTCGAGAAACGCAAAGGCCATTCATTGACGATCCTGCCAAGCCTTGCCGGCGAAGGACGGCTGTATGACGTGGTCTATGTCGATGGCGACCATTGCGCCACGTCCGTTTACAGCGATGCCCGACTGGCCTGGGACCTGCTCGACAATGACGGTGTCATGATCCTGGACGATTACCGGTGGGGGCCGGATCTGCCGATGGCCAGGCGTCCCCAGGCAGGGATAGAAGCCTTCCTGAGCCAGGTCGCCGGGGAATACGAGCTGTTGCACCGGGGCCAGCAGATCGTCATTCGCAAGAGCGAGATCGTCGCGGCCAAGTCATTCACGATCGCCGGCCGGGACATTGACGGGCTCGCCGGCGGCGCGCTGTCGCCGCCGCTGGTCAGCTTCGTCGTCATCAACTGGAATTACGGCAGCTATGTCGGCGCGACGATCGATTCCATACGCAGACAGGACTATCCGCATTTCGAGTGCATCGTCATCAACAACGGCTCGACCGATGACAGCGCGCAGGTGATTGCCCGGCATGTCGAAGGCGATCCACGTTTCCGGGTCGAGACGCTGGCGCAGAACCACGGCCAGCTCGGCGCCGCGCTATGGGCTCTGGACAAGGTGAACGGCGGATTCGTCACCTTCGTGGACGCGGACGACGTGCTGTTCGACAACTACGCTTCAACGCACATCCAGGTGCATATGGCATTGCAACGCAGCGTCGGCTTCACTTCGGCCAACGTCGCAGAGATGGACTCGACAGGCACAGCCCTGACGGCCTCGTACCAGCAACTCCGGCTGAACAGACCGGGCGCGCAGCGAGGCCTGCGAGGTGAGCGGACCGTGCTGCGGCTGCCGACCGTCTCCCCGTCGCAATACCGGCTCCTCGACGCCAGCACGGCGACCATACCGCGTGCGCACGTCGGCTGGTTCTGGGCGCCGGGCAGCGCCAACATGTTCCGCACCTCGGTCCTGCATCTGCTGCGGTTGGACGATGGCAGCAAACCCTGGATGACGTCGGCCGACGGCTATTTCAATACAATATGCCATGCGGTTGCCGGCAGCGCGCTGATCGACATGCCCTTGTCCGGCTATCGTCTGCATTCAAGCAATTATTTCGCCACCGGCGAAAGCGTGGAGGGCATTCGCACCGGGACCAGGGAATACGCGGCCAAATTGCGGAAATTCACATATGAAAGCGTCAAGTATCTGATCGAAGGAAGCGAAAGGTTCGACTGGCTTTTAGGGGGCGAGTTCTGGCCGGTCGTGGACCGGGTCACACGAGAAAACCCCGACAGGTTGCGCGACTATTTCAGCGACGAGATCGCGGTCGAGATATTCAAGCGCAACGCGCTGCAATTGAGGTCTGTTTTCGGTGCCAGGAGGTTCAGCAGAGAGGTGCTGGCCCGGTTTTCCGGAGCCCAGGCAAGATCCATCCTCAGAGCCGGTTTCGGAGGCCGAATTCCAATGCGCGTCCTCTCGAAGTCGCTGTTGCGCGATGTCCGCATCTCTCTGAGGATCGGACGGAAGCGACAATGACCGCGCCGAAGATCAGCTTCGTCATCATCAACCACAATTACGGCCAGTATGTCGGCCAGGCGATATCGAGCGTTCTGTCGCAGGATTACGCCGAGTTCGAATGCGTTGTCCTCGACAACGCCTCGACCGACGACAGCCGCGATGTCATCGCGCGATTCGAGAATACCGACCCCAGGCTGGCGTTTGAATATCTGGATGACAACCTGCACCAGATGGGCGCGTTCCTTCACGTTCTGGATCGCCTGGCGGGCGAATTGGTCTGTATCGTTGACGCCGACGATTTCCTGTTCGCGAACTTCGCGGCCTTTCACGCTCAGCTTCATTGCGATTGCCCGACGATCGGCGCCACGTCGGGCGGCGTTCTTGAAACCGATCATGCCGGGCGGCCGCTGTCTTCTGGTTTCGCATGGTTGCTGCACCGCAGAGTGGGCAGCCCCCTTGATCCCGACCGTTCACACTCAGATCACATGATTCTGGGACGACGGGAGCGCGAGCTGCTCTGGCAACAGTCCACGGTGATAGAGCCTCACGAAGCCGGCTGGCACTGGTCGCCTGGTACGGCGAATATGTACAAGCGGCATTATCTCGTCCGATGCAAGCCATCCCTGGCTGTGGTCGGCAATGCCGCGACCGACAATTATTTCATGCCGTTCGTGCATGCCTTGGCTGGCTCGGCCTGCATAGACCTTCCACTTTCGGCCTACCGAATTCACGGGAGCAACGTGCATGGCGCGCAGCCCTCCTTGCCGAACTTGAGGACATTCAGCAAAGCCGCCCATCAGCGTTCGCGCGTGCGGCGAAGTGCTATGGTGCGCGAACTGGCCTCACGTGCCCGGGATTTTGTGTCGACCCACGGACGTGCTTTCTGGACCCTGATGGATGCACCCAGCGTGCCGGACGGGATTTCGTTGAAGGCATATTTCAACGACCCTGCAATTCAGGATATTTTGGCCGATCACTTCGACGAGATCCTGGCGGCGTGCGGGGAAGCCGAGACGCGCGAGGCTTTACGCGCTCGCATGGGGCGCAAAGGCTACAAGCAATTCCTGGCCTTGCAAGGTCAGAGAAAATCCCGA
This sequence comes from Mesorhizobium sp. CA5, assembly GCF_020165105.1. Classification (NCBI taxonomy): domain Bacteria; kingdom Pseudomonadati; phylum Pseudomonadota; class Alphaproteobacteria; order Hyphomicrobiales; family Phyllobacteriaceae; genus Mesorhizobium; species Mesorhizobium sp. CA5. The sequence continues at coordinate 88,076 of NZ_JAIUHJ010000015.1, forward strand.
CCTGACTCAAGGGCCGACGGCGGCTAAGATCACGCCACCGGCGCCCAGATCACATCGTCGACCCTTGCGGCTCCCGTCGCCAGCATCACCAGCCGATCGAAGCCGAGGGCCGAGCCGCTGGCTTGCGGCATGATGGCCAAAGCGGCGAGGAAATCCTCGTCCAGCGGATAGCGCTCGCCATAGACGCGCTCTTTCTCGTCCATCTCGGCGGCGAAGCGGCGGCGCTGCTCGGCTGCGTCGGTGAGCTCGCCGAAGGCGTTGGCAAGCTCGACGCCGCAGCAATAGAGCTCGAAGCGCTCGGCGACGCGCGGATCTTCAGCGCTCGGCCGGGCGAGCGCCGCTTCCGAAATCGGATAGCCGTATAAGATGGTGGCCCGCCCCTGCCCAAGCACCGGCTCGACTTTTTCGACCATCACCCGGCTGAACAGGTCGGCCCAGTTGTCGTCGGGCGCAGTGCGCAGGCCGGCGCGGACCAGTGCCTCGTGAAGGGCGTCGCGGTCGGTGCTGCCGTCGGCCGATACGGTCGCGAGCAGGTCGATGCCGGCATGGCGCAGGAAAGCCTCCGCCACGCTCAGCCGCTCCGGCTCGGCGAACGGATCGGCCTCGCGGCCGCGAAAACGGAAACTCTTGGCGCCGGCTTTTTCCGCGGCGAGCGCCAGGAATTCGGCGCAGTCGGCCATCAGACGCTCAACTGTATCGCCGACGCGGTACCATTCAAGCATGGTGAACTCGGGGTGATGCAGCGGCCCGCGCTCGCGGTTGCGCCAGACCGGGCCGAGGCTGAAGATGCGTTCCTCGCCGGCGGCGAGCAGCTTCTTGCAGGCGAATTCCGGCGAGGTGTGGAGATAGAGCTGCCGGCGCGATGCGTCGGGCCCGATCGCCTCGGTGGCGAAGGCGGCGAGATGCGCCTCGTTCCCCGGCGAAACCTGCAGGGCCGAGGTCGTCACCTCGACGAAATCGCGCTGCGCGAACCAGCCGCGCAGGGCGGCGGCGATGGCATTGCGCGCCATCAGCCGGGGCCGGCGGTCGGCATGAATATGCGGCGTCCACCAGGGCGAAGCGGCGGTCATGGGCAGGAAAATCGCCCGACAGGCTGGCGGTTCGGCGCAAGATGCGCTAGGGCGCACGCGATGGCCGCCGTCGCCGCTTCGCGGAAATCGACGCTTGCAGGCCGAAAAACTCGAACGGGATCGAATATCGTGGTCAAGGTCATCGCCAGTTCCTTACGCAAAGGCAACGTCGTCGATAAGGACGGCAAGCTTTATGTCATCCTCTTTGCCGAAAACATCCACCCTGGCAAGGGCACGCCGGTGACCCAGCTCGACATGCGCCGCATCGGCGACGGGGTGAAGGTCTCGGAGCGCTACCGTACGACCGAAATGGTCGAGCGCGCCTATGTCGAGGAGCGCGAGCACACCTTCCTCTATTCCGACGGCGAAGGTTTTCACTTCATGAACCCGGAAAGCTACGACCAGGTCGTGGCCTCGGAAGCCGTGGTCGGCGACATGGCGCCCTATCTGCAGGAAGGCATGGCCGTGCAGCTCGCGCAGTTCAACGGCGTGCCGATCTCGCTGGTGCTGCCGCAGCGCGCCACCTTCGAGGTGGTCGACACCGAGCCGGTCACCAAGGGCCAGACGGCGTCTTCGTCCTATAAGCCGGCGATACTCTCCAACGGCGTGCGCACGGCCGTGCCGCCACATATCTCGGCCGGCACGCGCGTGGTGGTGATGACCGCCGACGGTTCTTACGTCGAGCGCGCCAAGGACTGAGATTTTAGGGCGATTGAAGTGGCTCGCCTGAGCACAGGCGGGCCTGCAATTACACATAGTTGGCTTTTTTGACCCGTATCCGCCAGTTTCGCCTGCGGACGATCGCTTACGCCTCACTTCAGCCGCGCGAACCACGAATGCCGACACCCGAAAGCTGAAATAGTGTTGGCACCAAAGGCCCGCGCCGCCGCATGTGCATCTGCTGATTGCCCAAATACCCAGCGCACGCTGCGTTTTATCAAAGGCAGTTACCCTCCGAACGTTTAGCGAAAGGCGAGGCACGCTTGTATCGCCGCATCATTCCTTTGATGGATTTCAGAGGCCAAAAAGCAAGATAGCGTGCGGCGCGCGGAACGGGCGCGGTCGCCGTCATGCAAATAAGCAACAAACAGGCTCCTGCTTTGCAGGCAGTGATGAAAGAGGCCAAACGCGCCATAACGCCGCTTATCTGGTTCAGCGGCGGCATCAATATACTGATGCTCACCGGCTCGTTCTACATGCTTCAAGTCTACCACCGGGTTCTGTCCAGCCACAGCGTGGAAACTTTAGCAGCGTTGTCGTTGATCGCCTGCGCGGCGATCCTGACAATGGCAGGGCTCGAAATGGTACGCGCCCGCCTGCTGTCAACCGTAGGCGCCTGGATGAACTCGAGGCTGGCCCCAGTCCTGTTGACCGCGTCAGTAGAGCAGTCGGCCGCCACGCCGGGTCAAGGCAGCACGCGGTCTCTGCGCGATCTCGACCAAGTGCGGAATTTCTTCACCAGCCCGAGCATCTACCCAATCCTCGACGCACCGTGGGCGCCAATCTTCTTCATCGCCATCTTCTTCATGCATCCGTGGCTCGGCTGGTTGGCGCTGGCCGGCGGGTGCGTGTTGTTTGCGCTGGCATTGCTCAACGAACTCACCACCCGCAAACCGCTGACAGAGGCCGGCAACGCGCAGGCACGGGCTTTCACCCAAGCCGAGTCGGCAGTCCGCAACGCCGAGGTCGTCCAGGCCATGGGCATGCTGCGGCCGTTGCTCGACAGTTGGCAAGAGCAGCAGGATGAAGCGAGCGCCGGACAAGTCGCCGCCGGCAACCGCGCCAGCGCCATCGCGTCTATCGCACGTTTCTGGCGGATGGCCTTGCAAATGGCGGTGCTCGCCCTCGGCTCTTACCTGGTGCTGCAAAACGAGGCCTCTCCCGGCATCATGATCTCATCCTCAATCTTGATGGGCCGCGCGCTGGCCCCCGTGGAGCAAGCGATCAGCACGTGGAAGGCGACACTTGGGGCACGCGCCGCTTACAAGCGTCTTACCGCGTTTGTCGGCCAGCGACCCGAGGCCAAAGCAGTGTGGTCTTTGCCGCGCCCACAAGGAAAGGTCGAGGCAGAGAGTATTGTCCTCGCCCGGCAGGGTGGCGGCGAGCCTGTCTTGAAAGGTGTGAGTTTCCAACTCAAGCCCGGTGAAGTGATGGCGCTCATCGGCCCGAGCGCATCCGGCAAGACAAGCCTGGCCCGCGTTCTCGCCGGCGCTTGGCGCCCATCAGCCGGTCGCGCTTTGCTCGACGGCATGGACGTCGCCGAGTGGCCCGCCGAGGACCGTGGTCGGCACGTCGGGTATTTGCCGCAGGACATCGAGTTGTTCGCCGGCACGATCACCGAGAACATCGCCCGCTTCGCGAAGCTCAGTCCCGCGGTCTTCAACAGCGTGATCAAGGCCGCGCAACTGGCGGGCGTTCACGAATTGATCAAGGGCTTGCCGAAAGGCTACGAAACTCAAGTAGGGGATTCAGGCGCATCGCTGTCAGGCGGACAGCGCCAACGAATCGGGCTGGCGCGGGCACTCTACGGCGATCCGACACTCATCATCCTGGACGAGCCGAATTCCAACCTCGATCGCGAGGGCGAAGACGCCCTGATGGCCGTGATCGGCGCGGTCAAGGCGACGGGCACTACGATGATCCTGATCGCACACCGCCCAAGCATCATGGAGAAAGTCGACAAGGTGCTGGTGCTCAATCAGGGCAGACAAGAATTATTCGGGGCGCGTGACACGGTCTTCAACGAACTCGCCGCCCGCGCCAGGAGAGTGGCTCAGCTGCCCAACACCACTCACGTCACGGCGGTCACGTCATGACCCGCGCAAACCCAGCAGACAACGATATGAACATAGTCGCTCTCCCCCAGCCACTGCCACCCCCGCCGACGTTGCAACCGCTCCGTCTCAGAGCCGTCACGAACGCCGGTTTCTCAATCATGTTCCTGTTCTTCGGCGTGGCCGGCGGCTGGGCGGCCCTGGCACCGCTCGACAGCGCGGCGGTGACGACCGGAGTGGTCAAGGTCGACGGCGACCGCAAACTCATCCAGCACCTCGAGGGCGGCATTATCGCCGAACTGGACGCCGTCAACGGCGATGTCATCAAGAAAGGCAAAGTCCTCGTCCGCCTCGACCACACCCAAGCCAAGGCTCAACTGGACTCGATCCAAAACAAGATCGCCACACGCGAGGCGCTCGTCGCCCGTCTCCGGGCCGAACGCGACGGCAAGGACACGATCGAGTTCGACCAGGCATTGCTCGACAACCCGGACCCTGCCGTCAAGGACGCGCTGGCCACTCAACGTGACGTCTTCAACGCGAAGCACCGCAACCTGAAAGACGAGAAGGCAATCCTCGACGAACGCCGCCAGCAGACCGCCGAGCAAATTGCCGGACTGCAACAGCTTATCGCGACCGAGGACAAGCGGATCGCGGCATTCGCGAATGAGAACAAAGACCTCGAGACTTTGCTCAGCAAGGGGCTCACCACCCGCGAACGCAACCTGACGCTCACCCAGCAACAACGCCAGACCGAGGGAGAACGCGCCACGAATGTCGCATCGATTGCCCGCGCCCGCAGCTCTATCGCCGAGATCGACATGCAAGTCCTCAACCTTACAACTCAACAGTTGAACGAGTCAGTTGACGAATTGAGCAAGGTCGAAGCGGAGCTGTTCGACTTCCGGCAGCAAGCGCGCGCGGCCGAGGATGTCCTCAAGCGCACCGACATCACCGCGCCCGTCGACGGAATCGTAATGGACGTGAAAGTCCACACGGCGGGCGGAGTGGTGAAACCCGGCGACACGCTGATGACGGTCGTGCCGCTCGGCGAGAAGCTGGTCATCGAGACCATGGTCAAGCCTGAGGACGTCGAGACGATCGCCCCCGGCCAGACAGCCTATGTCAGCTTCCCGGCCTTCGCCAAATACAACCTGCCGCAGCTAGACGGCATCGTGGAAACGGTGTCGGCCGACCGGTTGGTGGACGAGCGCACCAACGCTCCTTACTTCGCCGCGACGGTGGTGATCGACAAGAGCGAACTGGCCAAGCTCGACGGTCGCAAGCTGCTGCCCGGCATGTCGAGCGAGGCCATGATCAAGACCGGCACCCGCACGGTCCTGGCCTATCTCGCCGAACCGCTCACACAAAACATCCGTCGCTCATTGCGTGAGAAATGATGCAAACATCAGTGGCTCACGTGCGTATCCATGTCACAACAAGGGAGGATCCAGATTAAAGACACAAGTCTACACCTCGCTCATTTATGTCCATACCCACACTATAGAGTTATAAATCGCACAATTGTGTGTGCAGTAGGGAGGAAATACCGTGGCGAAAAATCCAGTAATTATAACAATCGGCCCCGATTTCTCACTGTCAGCGGCCAGCGTCGACCTGAACTTGCATAACCACACAGTGCAGCTCGAAGAGAACCCCCCGAGCGCGACAGTCGTCGACGAGTCCGCTTACTTCGCCGGCAGTAACGGCATCGCCTACACCACCGACTTCACCAACCCCACCGGGGATTATCTCCGTGTTTACACCGGCTCGGAATTCTCAGACCGAATGATCGGCGACGATCTCCTCAACCATCTTCTCGGCGGCGGCGGCAACGATTTCATGTACGGCGGCGGCGGTGACGATTGGATTGAAGGCGGTGACGGTAGCGATTCTATTGCCGGTGACGCCGGCGACGATTCCCTCTACGGCAACGCCGGCGACGACACCATCAAAGGTGGTGACGGTAACGACTTTATCAGAGCCGGTGACGGTAACGATATCATCAACGGCGGGGCCGGTGATGACGCCATTTATACCAGTGACGACAGCCAAGCCCACTACTCCCCCGGTGTCGACATAGTCAATGGCGGTGGCGGCAACGATTTTATCAGGGCCGGCCGTGACGGCGGCATATTCAATGGCGACGCTGGCAACGACACCATCACCGGCAGCGAGGGCCAGGACACTATCAACGGCGGGGCCGGCAACGACACCCTCTACGGCGACAACGGCGCTATGAATCACAACAGCACCGACACCATCCACGGCGGTGCCGGTGATGATTATATCGAAGGTGACGTCATGTTTCTCCCGTCCGGCAGAGCTAACTTCCTGTACGGTGACGGGGGCAACGACACCATCGTCGGGTTTATCGGTGACGACACCATCAACGGTGGGGCCGGCAACGACACCATCGAAGGGGGTAGGGCAAATTTCTCGATCAATTCCGGCAGCGACACCCTGACGGGCGGCGGGGGTAACGACACCTTCGTCTTCCACAGCCACACCTTCGTCGCCGGCCAACATGATGTCATCACCGACTTCAAACACGGTGACGATAAGTTCGACCTGAGGGACACTCACGACACCGCGTTCCTGCAAGGCCCCAACTTTGACTCGGCACAGTCGGCTATCGATTATCTCCACGCGCACAATCTCTCTGTCGAGAGTACAGTAGTAAAGGTCATCGACGGTTCTGCCGTCGACCTCGTCAGTTTTAGCGACGACGCCGGCACTCTCGACCTCAACGTGTCGGTAAGCGCGTCGGCGGCGGCGCATATCACACAGGCGGACTTCCTCTTCGGCGCTCTGGTGTAACCTACAGTGAGGGGCGGCGCACAAGTCGCCCCCCAACACCTGATAGTGAGACACACGTATGCGGACAGAGGTAGGGAGTGCGCGGTTTAGAGGGTGCCCGAAGCGGTATCAGAGTCGACCTGGCCGCCTCCATACACCTCGGCCTCGGGCGGCGATAATACAGACGGCTTCCAAATCTCCGACGGGCTCGGCGGCGTGGACAAAGTCTGCTGCCGGGTATGTCGAGCGAGGCCATGATCAGGACCGGCACCCGCACCGTGCTGGCATATCTTGCCGAACCGCTCACGCAAAACACCCGCCGCTCATTGCGCGAGAAATGAAATCTTCGACAGCTCCATACGCATCCGTCTCACAACAAAGGAGAACCCAGACCAAGGACTCATGGTTGTATCCGCAGTGTAGCATCACAACGCGCACAATTTTGTGCGCAACAGGGAGATGAATACCATGACTAAAAAGCCAGTCTTAGTATCAGTCGGCCCGGATTTCTCGCAGTCGACGGCGAGTGTCGATCTGAACCTGCACACCCACACAGTCCAAATCGAAGAGAACATCCCGCCGAGCGCGACAGTCACCAACGAGGCCGCTTATTTCGCGGGCGGGACCGCATACACCACCGACTTCACATACACCGGCACCTGGTTCGGTTCGGCTTTCTCCGACCGAATGATCGGTGACGATCTCACCAACCTATTTTCCGGTGGCCCCGCCAACGATTTCCTCCACGGCGGCGCCAGTGCCGACGCTCTCAACGGCGACGACGGCAACGACTTTATCACCGGCGGGGCCGGGGATGATCTTCTCGACGGCGGTGCCGGCAACGACACGATCAATGGCGGCGCTGACAACGACACACTCCGAGGCGGGATCGACAGCGACGTGATTTACGGCGGCACCGGGGACGACACTATCTACGGCGGCAGCGGGATTCGCCCGAGCGACGGTCAGGATCACACTCCCGGCGACACGAACGACACACTCTACGGCGGTGCCGGCAACGACACGATCTTCGGCAACGCCGGGGACGACTATATCGAGGGCGGTGCCGGCAACGATACCCTCTACGGCGACGACACCGCCACCTCCCCCACCAGCGGTAACGACACCATCCACGGCGGTGCCGGCGATGACGTGGTCGAAGATAGTCGCGGTACCAACACCCTATACGGCGATGCCGGGAATGACTTGATATTGGGTGGAGACCAGAACGACACCATCTATGGCGGCAAAGGCGCCGACATCATCCTCGGCGGCGCAGGCGCGGACTGGATGTCGGCGAACAATGGCATCACCACCGGGGACGGCGCCCGGGACACCTTTGTCTTCTTCTCGGGCGAATCATCGGCGACCGTTCAGGACACCATCCAGGGATTCAAGCATGGCGAGGATAAAATTGATCTGCATGAGTCGCGGCACGTCGCTTTGATCCTTAACGACTCTCCCGGTACTAGCGGAACTTTCGCCTCGTCTCAGGCAGCTCTCGACTATCTTCACGCACACAACATATCCGCCGAAGGAGCAGTGGTGAAAGTCAACACCGGAAGCAGCGGGCTCATTGTCGGTTTCAGCGACGACGCCGGTACAATCGACCTAAACGTGGCGGTGGGCGAGACGGCGGCAGCTCACATCACCGAATCAGACTTCCTCTTCGCGTAGAAAAGCTGCGCCTGTAAAACTTGCAGTGGAGTACGAGCGCCAATTCTCGGTTACTGAGGTCAGCCCATTTGGAACGCGGCGCTCTGGGGAGGCGGCTGCATAATGCCGATAACAGAGACCCTCCCGACGCCGATCGAGAAGGCTGGCTGGCTGGCTGCGCGACTATCCCGCCCTTGAACCGAACCCAAAGGCGGGCATCGGCAGCGCCCGGCGCCATGAGCAGAGTTGCGCCATAGCAAATTGATGACGCACTTTCCCGGAAAGTTCGCCGTTAGATTTGCGCGGCGCCGGAACTGTTCCGAAATTTCCGAAACGTCTACTATGCCTGCATGCACGGGACTCGCATCGCTTTTGGTCCGTTCGTACTCGACCCCGACATGGGGACGCTCCTTAGAGAGGAGATCCCGGTCGCTGTTGGGCATCGTGGACTGACGCTGCTTGCTGCGCTTGCGGCACGGCCTGGCGAGATCCTGACCAAGGCCGAACTGCTGGATGCTGCCTGGCCGGGAACCGCCGTCGAGGAAGGCAACCTTACCGTTCAAATCGCGACACTAAGAAAGGCTCTCGGTCCGGCTGATAATGGCGGTGAGTGGATCGCCACGGTGCCTCGCGTCGGCTACCGCTTCACCGGGACTGTCAAGCCGGTGGCGAGCGCATCCTGCAAACCGATACCGCCGTCCGGCAAGCCTTCGATCGCGGTGCTGCCTTTTGCCAATCTGGGCGGCGATCAGGACCAGCAGTATCTCAGCGACGGCATAACCGAGGACATAATCACGGAGCTGGCCAGGTTTCGCTCCCTCCTCGTCATCGCGCGCAATTCGTCTTTTCAATTTCGCCATCCGGCAATGGACATTGCCGAAGTACATCGCAAACTCGGAGTTCGCTATCTCGTCGAAGGCAGCATAAGAAAACTCGGTGATCGCATTCGGATCACCACACAGCTGATCGACGCCGCCACCGGCACCCATCTATGGGCCCAACGCTACGATCGGGCCCTTAACGACATCTTCGCGTTGCAAGACGAGGTTGCGGCGCTTATCGCCTCGATGGTCGAAGGGCAAGCGGAGGCGGAATCGGCGACCCGTACCAGACGCAAGCCACCCGCCGATTGGGATGCATACGACTACTACCTGCAGGGGCGCGCGCACTTTTACCGATATGAACTGGAAAAGTCCGAGCCCCTCTTCGTTCGGTCCGTGGATCTCGATTCGTCGTTCGCTCAAGCCCACGCCTTCCTCGCGCAGGCCCTCGTCGGCAGATTTTGGTACGACAATGATCCGCGGACGCTACAGAAGGCCTGGGACTCGGCACGGACGGCGCTCTCTCTCGACAGAAGCGATGGCGTCTGTCACCAGAGCATGGGGCTGGTGCTTACACACATGCGCCAGCATAGCGATGCAGGAGTGCATTTTGAGCTCGCGCGCTCGTTGAACCCGCTAGACGTGAATATAGCGGGGGATTACGCAAGCTGGCTCAACTACGGCGGACGGGCCGAGACGGCACTCAACGTGCTCGAAACCGCGCTCCTGCGCGAGCCATTACCTCCGGTGTGGTTCTGGGAGGTGAAGGGCAGCTCTCTGTTCCTGCTTGGAAGGTACTCGGAAGCTGTCGCTTCGTATCGGAAGGCCGGTGACCAATTCTTCATCCATGCCTTCCTCGCAGCATCATACGCACATTTGGGCGAGATGGAGAAGGCGCGCGCTGAGGTTGAGGAAACACTGACAAGGAAACACGAGCTGACCATCCGGCTGATTTCAGGTCTCCCGTTCACCGATCAAGTCGCCCTTGAGCTTTTCACGTCAGGCTTCAGAAAGGCCGGTTTTCCCGTGTGAACGTATCTACGATCCCAGCCTATCTCGATTTTTGGTAAACACGCGGACGATCCTGATGCCCCGCAGGACAGCAGGTCCGCCTGCAACCAAGCGAGCTACGGTCAGCACGGTTGCCCGCCGTCTGGATGTTAGGCTCTCACCCGAAGCGATAAGGCTATCCTGCCCGCGATGACAGATACAAAGTGGGTGACCTTGGCCCCAAAGCCCGGCTTGGCTAGACTTCGAAAGATGCTGGACGCCATTCACCACGTCGCGCTTATCTGCACCGACTACGATCGGTCGCGACGGTTCTATGTCGAGCTGCTTGGCCTGGACCTGATCCGCGAGGTCTATCGGGAGGAGCGGCAGTCCTGGAAGGCCGACCTGCGGATCGGATCCGCCCAGCTGGAATTATTTTCCTTCCCGGCCCCAGCGCCGCGGCCGTCTTATCCAGAGGCGACAGGACTGCGGCACTTGGCGTTTGCTGTGGGGAACCTTGACCTCGTAGTTGCGCGCCTGGAAGCCGCCGGCGTTGCCGTAGAGCCAATCCGGATCGACCCATATACGGATCGGCGCTTCACCTTCTTTAGCGATCCGGATGGATTGCCGTTGGAACTCTACGAAGCGCAATAAAGTGCCGTTTATACGACAGTCTGCGTATGCGGAGCCGGGTTTCGAGTCAGCCGATCCAGGCAAAGACCCGACAACCGAGCCGGACCTGATGATGCTGTGGAACGTCCTGGATTGGACGCCGGAAGGTCGCGGGACCGACTGGTACCCGAAGATCACCTACTAAGCGGTCGAGATAGTTTGCCAAGGTCTGGCGTTGCGGAAAAGGGTGGAGAACCGCTCACGGCCCCGCTCAACGCATTCGCCAGGTTGTCACCAAGCGTCTGCAACTGGCGCTCGGTGGCTTGTCGGCGCGGTCTAATTAGTCACGATCAGGTAACCACTTCCACCGGCAGGCCGGCGGCTTTCCATTCCGGCATGCCGTCCTCCAGCCGGCGCGCGGAATGGCCGAGCGCGCGCAACGCCGCGACAGCCTCGAAGGACATCACGCACCACGGTCCGCGGCAATAGGCGACGATTTCGCGGCCGATAGCGGCGTCGGCTGACCAGACCCTGACTTTCCCCAGCGGGACATTGATGGCGCCCGGCACATGGCCGAGCGCGAACTCGTCTGCCGGGCGGACGTCGATCAGCGTCACCAGTCCGTCGCGCATCAGCCTCTGAAGCTCGTCGCGCGTGACCGGCCGCATGTCGTCGCGCGCGTCGAAATAGCGGCGCACGATGCGGTCGACCTCGGCGAGCTGCCGCTCGGCAACGCCGCGCACGGCGGCGAAGGCGGAAAGCACGCTGTCATCGGCGAGCGAATAGCGCACGAATTTTCCATCGCGCTCGGCCGAGACGATGCCGGCGCGGCGCAGCGCCTGCAGATGCTGAGAGATGTTGGCGACGGGCAGGCCGAGCTTCGCCGCGAGCGCCTCGACGCTGCGCGCGCCTTGCGCCAGATGCTCGATCATTTCCAGGCGCAGCGGATGCCCGAGCGCCTTGGCGACGATCGCGAACTGCTCGTACAGCGCCTGTTTCGGATTGCGGATTGACATCGACCTTTCTGCCGTCATTCAATGGAATAATTGAATGACGGTTTCGACCATTGCTGTCAAGCAGAGCGGCTCCCCGGGCGCGCAGCCGCTCGTTCGGAGGAAAAAGCGATGATTCTCAGGCAGTTCCTGCACAACGATCCGGTTGCCGCCTCCTATCTGTTCGGCTGCGGCGGCAAGGCTTCCGCGGCCGTGGTCGATCCGCTCGGCGACATCGCGCCCTATGTCGATGCGGCGCGCGCGACCGGCATGCGCATCCTCTATGTCGTCGACACGCATATCCATGCCGACCACATCTCGGCCGGACGCTCGCTGGCCGAGGCGACGGGCGCGGAATACGTGCTGTTCGAGGGGGCCGAAGCAGGCTTCCCGTTCCGGCGTGTCAAGGATGGCGAGGTGCTCGAGCTCGGCAATGTCACGGCGACGGTCTTGCATACACCGGGCCATACGCCGGAGCATCTGAGCCTGTTGGTCACCGACCGGACGCGGTCGGCCGAGCCTTGGTTCGTGCTCACCGGGCACACGCTGATGGTCGGCGATCTCGGCCGCACCGAGCTTGCTTCAAGCGCCGAGGACGGGGCGCGTGCGCTTTATGCCAGCGTGCGCCGCCTGAAGGAGTTGCCCGACCATATCGAGGTACTGCCCGGCGCCTATTCGGGCTCGGTCTGCGGCCGCTCGCTGAGCGGCAAGCCTGCATCGACCATCGGCTTCGAGCGACGCTTCAACAGGGCCTTCCGCATCGAGGACGAGGGTGAGTTCGTCGCCGCCATGACCGCCGACATCCCTCCCCCGCCGCCGCAGGCCGCCCGGACCCGGGCCGTCAACGCCGGAGCGAAATCTTGAACATAGCGGCGTCTGCCGTCGCGCTCGGCCTCAAGGCCAACTGGAAGCAGTTTTCGCTCCTGGTGCTGATCAACGCCTTCGTCGGCGGCATGGTCGGCATCGAGCGGACCGTGGTGCCGCTGATCGGCGCGGAGGAGTTTGGCGTGGCGTCAACCACGCTGGTCGTCTCCTTCATCGTCAGCTTCGGCGTGGTCAAGGCCTGCGCCAACCTTGTCTCCGGCCAGCTTGCCGACAGATGGGGCCGCAAGCGGGTGCTGATCCTCGGCTGGCTGTTCGGCCTGCCGGTGCCCTTCATCATCATCTGGGCGCCGAGCTGGGGCTGGATCGTCGCCGCCAACGCGCTGCTCGGCATCAACCAGGGCTTCGCGTGGTCGATGACCGTGATCATGAAGGTCGACCTGGTCGGACCGAAGTCGCGCGGGCTCGCCGTCGGCCTCAACGAATTCGCCGGCTACCTCGCCGTCGGCGTCACCGCTTTCCTGACCGGCTATCTTGCGAGCCGCTACGGCTTTCGTCCCGTGCCGATCTATCTCGGCGCCGGCTACGCGATCCTGGGTGCGGCGCTGTCGATCCTGCTCGTGCGCGACACGCGCGAGCATCTGCGGCTGGAGCTGGCCAACCATCCAAGACAAGCTTCCCCGCTCAGCTTCCGCGAGATCTTCATGCTGACCTCGTTCGGGGATCGCAATCTGTTCGCAGCCTCGCAGGCCGGCCTGGTGAACAACCTCAACGACGGCATGAGCTGGGGGCTGTTTCCGCTCTTCTTCGTTGCCAATGGGCTCGGCATCGAGCGCATCGGCATTCTCAAGGCGGTCTATCCGGCGGTGTGGGGCATCCTCCAGGTCGCGACCGGGCCGTTGAGCGACCGCTGGGGCCGCAAGGGGCTGATCGTCGCCGGCATGTGGGTGCAGGCGGCGGGGCTTCTCACCACCGCCATGACGCGCGAATTCGGCTGGTGGCTGCTGGCCAGCCTTTTGCTCGGCCTCGGCACGGCAATGGTCTATCCGTGCCTGATCGCGGCGGTGTCGGACGCATCGCACCCTTCCTGGCGGGCGCGCTCGCTCAGCGTCTATCGCTTCTGGCGCGACCTCGGCTATGCGATCGGGGCGCTGTCCGCCGGCCTGATCGCCGACTTCTTCGGCTTCGTTGCGGCGATCGCGGCCATTGCCGCATTGACCTTCCTGTCGGGCGCGATCGTCGCGGTGACGATGCGCGAGCCGCGTTCCGCCACCGTGGTTCCGACATCGGGCGATCGTTGAGACCGCCTCGGAAACGAAGGCCGTGTTTACGTTAATGGAAGCTTGATGCTGCGCGGGATGTGCCTGTCCGCTACAATCTGATCAGGTACATTTCCTCGAGATCGTTCATGAGCAACCCGAACCGCATGCCGTGGGTGGATACGGCAAAAGGCCTTTCCATTATCCTGGTGGTAATGATGTATGCCGCCTACAACACCGGTGAATACACCGGCGGCGTCGGCTTCCTGCATTATGTCATCGGCTTCGCGACGCCGTTCCGGATGCCGGAATTCTTCCTGATCTCGGGCCTGTTCCTGTCGCAGGTGATCGACCGTCCATGGCGGCGCTATATCGACCGCCGCGTCGTCCACTACCTCTATTTCTACGTGCTTTGGGCGATCATCTCGATCGGACTGAAGATCGGCATCTTCAGCCGCGACCCCGCCGGCATGCTGCATGATCTCGCGATGGCCGCCGTCCAGCCATACGGCGTGTTGTGGTTCATCTACATGCTGGCGGTGTTCGGGATCGTCATCCGCGTGCTGCGCGAGCTTCGCGTGCCGCACTGGGTCGTCATCTTGGCTGCGGCTGCGCTGCAAATGTGGGCGCCGAAGCCGGACAGCTACGCGCTTGAGCAGTTCGCGGCCTATTTCGTGTTCTTCTATCTCGGCTTCGTGCTCGCGCCGCCGATATTCCGGCTGGTGGAGTGGACGCAGGCACGGCCGGCGATCGCCGTTCTCGGCCTGCTCGCCTGGGCGATCGTCAACGGCCTGCTCGTCTATTCGCCGGGCTATGCGATGCAGCCGGTCGGCATGCAGATGGGATTGGCGGCATGGCCGCCGCTGCATCTGTCGCTTGCCGTCGCCGGCGCCGTGGCGCTCTGCGTTGCCGGCGGTTTCCTGTCGAAATTCGCTTCCATGGAATGGCTGCGCTGGCTCGGCGAGCATTCGCTGGTCGTCTATGTCGCCTTCACCATCCCGATGTCGATCTTCCGGGGCGTCATGCTGGCGAGCGGTCTCCTGACCGATACCGGCATGCTGAGCCTGGCGGTGCTGCTGGTCTCGGTCATAAGCCCGGTGGTGCTCTACTTCATCGTCCAGCGCGTCGGCTTCGGCACCTTCCTGTTCGAGCGGCCGGCCTGGGCGCATTTCGACAGGCCGACAGCTGCCAAGGCCTCCAGCAAGCCCATGACCCGGCCGGCACGCGAGGCGGCCTGACCGGGCCGCCCGTTCCGGCCATCCGTTATTTGCCAGCGTCGTATCCCGGCCGGCGCACGGCCCTGATCTTGCCGCTGCTGCCGCCGCCGCAGAAGAAGCAGCCGTCGCCATCGGATTCCAGTCCCGACACACCGGAGGGCATTGCTACCTCCTGCAGCACGTCACCCGTCTCGGGATCGATGCGCAGCAGATCGCCCTCCTCACCTTCCCAAGTGGCATGCCAGAGTTCGCCGTCGATCCAGGTGACGCCGGTGACGACGCGTTTCGACTCGATGCTACGGATCACCTCGCCCGTTTCAGGATCGATCTGGTGGATCTTATGGGCCCTGTATTCGCCGACCCAGAGCGAACCTTCGGCCCAGGCCATACCTGAATCGCCGCCATTGCCCGGCGCGGGAATGGTGGCGACGACCTCGCCGGTCTTTGGGTCGACCTTGTGAATGCGATCCTCGGCGATCTGGTAGAGGTGCTCGCCGTCGAAAGCGGTTCCGGCATGCGAGGCGACGTCGATCGATTGCACGATGGTGCCACTCTCCGGGTCGAGGGCCTTCAACTTGTCGCCGGTGGCAAACCAGACATTCTTGCCATCGTAGGTGACGCCATTGACGCGCTCGGCGTCCGGAAAGGGTCCATATTCGCGCAGGATCTCGGCAGCGGCTCTTTTCATCTTCCAATCCTCATCGGTCTCTTGTGTCAGCTTCGACTTTAGCCGCTCTGCGGCAACCCTGGGAGCAACAACACAGGCGGGAATTTATGAACCGCCTCAGTGCTCGACGCAGATCTTGCCGAAATGCTTCTGGCTCCCATACGCCCGGAAAGCCGAGGCAATATCGCGCAGCGGAAAGCTACGGCCGATAACAGGCCTCAGGCCGTTAGCCGTTATCGCCCGGATCATATCTTCCTGGTCAGCTCTGCTGCCGATGGAAATTCCATTGATGCGGATCTGATTGGAAAACAGCGCCGGGATCGACACTTCTGCGGCAAAGCCGGTCAACACGCCGATCAGCGCGATGTGGCCGCCCATCCTGCAGGCCGTTATCGACTGCGCCAGCGTGCCGGGGCCGCCGACCTCGACCACATGATCGACACCGCGTCCATCGGTCAGGTCCCTGGCCTTCCGGCCCCAGTCCGGCACGGCCTTGTAATTGATAAGATGATCGGCGCCGAGCCGCCTGAGCTTTTCGAGCTTGTCATCGGAGGAAGATGTCGCGATGACACGGGCGCCCGCCATCTTGGCGAACTGCAGCGCGAACAACGACACACTGCCCGCGCCGAGGACCAGCACCGTATCGCCAGCCCTCACCTGACCGCACACCACCAGTGCCCTCCAGGCGGTTACCCCGGCGCAACTGAGTGTAGCCGCCTCCACATGGGTGTAACCCGCCGGCGCCTTCGTGAAAGCATGCCACGGCATCGAGGCATATTCCCTTGCATAGCCATCGACATCATCGCCCAGTTCGCCCTGCTTGGTGGCGGGCGTAGCCTCGCCACCCAGCCAATTGGGCCAATAGCAGCTGACAACGGCATCGCCGGTCTCGAATGCGTCGACGCCCTCTCCGACGGCAATCACCTCGCCAGCACCATCGGACAGCGGAATGCGGCCGTCGGCGCAGGGCTTCTTGCCCGTTGCAACCATGCTGTCGTGGAAGTTCAGCGAGCATGCCCGGATTCGGACCAGCAACTCGCCCGGTCCGGGCTCGGGCCGATCCTCCTCGACCAACGAGAGTTGTTCCAGGCCGCCGGGCGCTCTTAATCTGATCAGTTTCATGACGTCTCTCCCTCGATGCCGAGTACCGGCAAACTAGTCGCTCGGCAGCGGACCGGGGAGTAACAAGACAGTCGGGAATCCGGTGACCGGCGGCATCATCCAGCGGCGCGCCCGGCCGCGGCCCACCGCCTGCACCTTGTGCTCGGCCGACAACTGCTCCAGCGCCCGCTGCACGGTGCGCGCGCTGGCGCCAAGCGCGATCGCCAGCGCCGAGCTCGACCAGGCCTCGCCATCGGTCAGGAAGGCAAGCACCGCGCCATGCTCATCCTCGACCGGCGGCGTCAGCACGACGATCTCGGCGGCGTTCAGCGGCGTCAACGCAAAGCCGCCGGCGGTCGCATTGATCTCGGCCAAGTCGGCGAGCTCGGCGCGCAGCCGTCCCATCTCGACCCTCAGCCGTGCGCGATGCGATTCATCGACATGCCTCGCCCGGAAGGCGCGCCTCAGCAATGTCTCACGCGAGGCATCCGCCGGCCAGGTTTCGGCGAGCGTGCGCGCCAGCGCAAACAGCACCGGCCGGGTCGCCAATGAGACCACGGTGCCGCCTTCGCGCACGACGTTGCGGCAAGCATCGATGACCAGCGCGCCGGACCCCAGCAGCGCCTCGACCTCGTCGAGCAGCAATTCTTTCTCCGCGCCGCGCGCGATCAGCCGGCCCACCGGCGTGTTCAGCACCAGGGACGCCGCTTCGATTTCGGCCTTCAATGCCGGGATGTTGGCTTGATAGGCGGCAAGCGATGCCCGGCCGAATGCCGAGCGCGCCGCCTTTGTCCTCAGGCGCCGGACGGCGATGCCGGCCGCGGCCAGTTCATGCGCGACGCGCGCCACCGGCGGCAGCGGCGTCGGATCGAAGTCCGCAAGCAGGCGCTCGGCCTCGTCGAGGCGGCCGACCAGGATGAGGCGGCGCGCCTCGAGGCTGCCGGCATAGGCGGCGTTCAGCCGGTCGCCATGCGCGGCGAGCGTCGCGCGGGCGGACCGCAGCGCCTTCTCCGGCCAGCCGAGGTCGCGCGAGACCAGCGCGATCTCGGCCTCGGCGACGACGCAGCGGGCGCGCGCCACCGCTTCCCTCGGACTGAAGGCGCGGGCGGCGTCCTTCAGCAGCGCCTTGGCCTTGGCGAAATCGCCGAGCTGCGCCATCGCGATGCCGCGCAGGGCCAGCGCCGGCGCGTCGTCGCGCAGCGCGACGCGCTTCAAGGCGCCGAGCGGATCGCCCGCGGCGAGCGCGCGGCCGGCGGCATTGATCAGCGAATCCATGCCACCGTCTCAGCGCCCGCCGCAGCAAATCGCGTCACACTTGTAACTCTCACCATTGCAGGGCGCTGTCCTATGTCTGTCCTCGTCACCCCAACCAAACCCAAGAACGGGACAAGAGCAATGACCCAACACATGAAGACACCGCCGGTCGTTTCGCAGGAAGCGTGGGAAGGCGCCTATGAAGAGATGCTCGTGAAGGAAAAGGCGCTCACCCGCGCCCGCGACGCTTTGGCCGCCGAACGCCGCCGCATGCCGTGGATGGAAGTCACGAAGGACTATGTGTTCGAAGGTCCGAACGGCAAGATGAGCCTGCTCGACCTCTTCGAAGGCCGCCGCCAGCTCGTCGTCTACCGCGCCTTCTTCGAGCCCGGCGTCTATGGCTGGCCCGAACATGCGTGCCGCGGCTGCTCGCTCGGCGCCGACCAGGTCGGCAACCTCGCGCATCTCAACGCCCGCGACACCACGCTTGCCTATGCCTCGCGCGCGCCACAGGCCGACATCCAGCGGCTGAAGCAGCGCATGGACTGGAAGATGCCCTGGTACACCATCACCGACGGCTGGGATAAGGATTTCGGCGTCGACGAATGGCATGGCCACAACGTCTTCATCCATGACGGCAAGCGCATCTTCCGCACCTATTTCGTCAACAACCGCGGCGACGAAGCCTTTGGCACCGTCTGGAGCTATCTCGACGTCACCCCGCTCGGCCGCCAGGAGGTATGGGAGGATTCGCCCGAGGGCTATCCGCAGACCCAGACCTACAAATGGTGGAACTGGCACGACAATTACGAGGAAGGCGCCGCCCCCGACCAGAGGTGGGTCGAGGTCTCGGATGCCGGCGAAGCGGCGTTCCGCAACAAGAACGCCTGAGCGTGAAGCGGTTCCGGCGGCGCAAACCGCGCGCCGCCGGAGCCGATCGCCTCGCGCTTGTTCCAACGGGCTCGAACCCTGCCCGCATCAGAAGGTGGATATCATGAGCATCGACAATCCTGCCCCTCGCCCAAACGGCCTGATCGGCTTCAGCCTCGCCGACTGGCTCTGCCTCGCCGCGACGCCGACCTTCGCCACGATGGCGCTGCTCACGGCGGCCTATGGCGGCCAGGACATGATGTGCATGTCGGGCGCCTCGGCGCTCAGCGGCATGGTGCCGATGTATCTGTTGATGGCAGCGTTCCATCTGGCGCCGTGGCTGCGGCTGGCGGCGCGGCGGGGGTGATGGCCGCTGAGCAATCTAAAGTCCGACCCTGCCCCTCCAGGTCTTGACGAAAACAGGCGCGCCTGAGACACGGGAGCAGGCATTTGCTCCATGGGAGACGGGCAGGCGGTGGGCAGGCTGTGAAGCGCGTTTTTCGATTGCTTGCCGCGGCGATCCTGGCGTCCGGCGTGACTGGATGCACCAGCATTTCCTACTACGCGCAGTCGTTGGAGGGCCATGTCGAGATCATGGCCGCGCGCAAGAACGTTGGAAGACTTATCCGCGATCCGTCGACGCCACAGGCGTTGCGCGCCAAATTGACCTCCGCCAGCGCCATACGCCGCTTTGCCACGGAAGAGCTGGCGCTGCCCGATAACAACAGCTACCGCAGTTATGTCGACGTCGGTCGGAACAATGTGACCTTGGCCGTGTTTGCTGCGCCGCAATTCTCGCTTGCGCCGATAACTTGGTGCTTTCCAGTCTTCGGCTGCGTTCCCTACAAGGGATATTTTTCGCGCAAAGACGCGCTCGAAAGTGCCGCTGAACTGCAGCGGCAGGGGCTGGACGTCTATGTGTCGGGCGTCACCGCATATTCCACGCTGGGCTGGTTCAGCGATCCGCTGCTCAGCACCATGCTGCGTCAGGACGACACCTACCTCGCAAGCCTTATTTTCCATGAGCTGGCGCATCAGAAAGTCTATGTGAACGGCGACTCCGCATTCAACGAGGCTTTCGCGGTTTCCGTCGAAACCACCGGTACGAGGAAATGGCTCCGCGCCACCGGCAATCGCGCCGGATTGCGCAGCTACGAAATCGATCGCAAGCGCAAGGCCGATTTTCTCGGACTGATATCGAAAACCCGGGATGAGCTGAGGCAGGTCTATGGAAGTCCCCGCAGCCCGCAGCAGATGGCGGCCGCCAAAGCAACCGCCATCGACAGGCTGCGGATGCGCTACCGGCAAATGCGCGACAGGCGATGGGCTGGATACCGGGGATATGATGCCTGGTTCGATAGCCCTATCAACAACGCAAAGCTCGCCGCGACCGCTGTCTACGGCGAACAGGTCCCGGCGTTTCTTCGCTTGTTCGACTTGTGCTCCGGCGACTACCCGAGGTTCTACGCTTCTGTTCGACGGATCGGAAAGTTGCCCGCACCTTCCCGAGCCGAAGCGCTTAGAACCGTGGCTGCGTGCAATTGACCTTATAAGGAATTCGGCATCCGGAGGCCGCGCGGACAATGTTGGATAATTATGAGGTGGACAGGTTCGGCGTGATCCACCAGATCGACTTCACACCGATCAAATACGACAAGAAATACATCTCCTATTATGAAGACCTGAGCGACCGGACCATCAAGCTCGGTTATCAGCGGCTTGGCTGGGTGCTTGGCATCACCGGCGAGATTCCTCGTTCCGTGCTGGAAATCGGATATGGCACGGGCACGTTCATCGAAGCCGCGAAGATAACCGGCGTCGGCGATTGCGCCGGCTGCGATATCGCTGAATTCCCACTGCCCAAGGGTGTCCGCTTCGTCGATTGGGATGAGGCGCTCGCCGGCGCCTGGGACCTCGTCGCCATGTTCGACGTGCTGGAGCACATCCCCGATCTCGGCTTCCTTTCCCGGCTTCAGGCCCGCCACCTGGCTGTCGCCGTCCCCTATTGCCGCTGGCGCGAGCTCGGCACCGAGGGCGACGCGTGGTTCGCCAAATGGCGCATGCGTCTGCCCAACGAGCACCTGCATCACTTCGACCGCGACTCGCTGGTGGCGCTCCTCGCGGCCAACGGTTTCGAATGCGTGACGCTGAACTGCTTCGAGGACGGGATCAGGCTGCGGCCAGGAGAAGCGGGTCCGAACATTCTGTCGGGTTTTTTCAGGAAGCTTTAGGCCGGCGGCCTTGCCGATGTATCGCTCGATCGCGGTCACGGAACCGGCCGAGCGGATGAGCGCGGTTCTAGCCTGCCAGGCATCCGAATGAATCCGGGAATAACCCGTCCGCATTGCCTTCCGCGCCGGCTCGCACAATAGTCGGGCCGATGTTCGAGGCGATTGCGAGTCACTGGTCGACGCTTATCCTGATCCTGTCGCTGGCGATGGCGGCGGTGGGCATCGTCCACGCCATCATGACGAAGGAAGACGTGCGCGCGGCCACCGGCTGGGTGGGCGTGATGCTTCTGTCGCCTTTCCTCGGCGCGATCATCTACGCCATTGCCGGCATCAACCGGATCCGCCGCGCGACGATCAGCGCCATGCGGCCGGTCTCGCCCGAGGCCGCTGCCGCCAGGCATGACCGGGACGTCGCGCTGGAAGCCTTGATCAACGCCGAATTCGGCCAGCGTTTCACCGGGCTGAAGACGCTTGGCGACAGAGTGGCGCGGCGCCCGCTCACCTCGGGAAACACCATCGCCGTGCTCAAGACAGGCGACGAAGCCTATACGGCGATGTGCCGGGCGATCGATGCGGCGCAACGAAGCGTGCTTCTGGAAACCTATATTTTCGACAATGACGCGGTCGGGGCGCTTTTCGTCCAGTCGCTCGGCAACGCCGTCAAGCGCGGCGTCACCGTGCGCGTGCTGATCGACGCCGTGGGCGTGCGCTATTCGGTGCCCAGCATCCTGAAGCAGCTGAGGGAGGCCAACGTCACCGTCGATCTCTTCAACGGCAACATCGTCATGGGCCTGAGACTTCCCTATGCCAATCTCAGGACCCACAGGAAGATACTGATTATCGACGGCACGGTGGCGTTCACGGGAGGCATGAACATCCGCAAGGGATTCTCGGCCGAGCTCGCCGGTTCCGACAGTTCGCGGGACACCCATTTCGAGGTCACCGGGCCGGTGGTGGCCGATCTGTTCTCGGTGGCCGCCGAGGACTGGCGCTTCGCCGGCAACGAAGCCCTGAAAGACGGACCTTGGCAGGTCACGCGTGTCGTGCCGCCGCCGGGGCAGCCGATGCTGGTGCGCGCGGTCGCGACCGGGCCGGACGCGTCCAATGAAACCAATCTCAAGTTGCTGATGGGAGCGTTTTCGGTCGCCCGCAAGTCGATCCGCATCATGTCGCCCTATTTCCTGCCGGACCGGGAGTTCATCAGCGCTCTGACCACGGCCGGCCGGCGCGGCGTCGAAATCGACATCGTCGTGCCGGCGGTGAACAACCTCTTTCTCGTCGACCACGCGATGACGGCGCAGTTCGACCAGGTTTTGAAGCACTATTGCCGCGTCTGGCGCCATGAAGGCGCGTTCGATCATTCGAAGCTGATGGCGATCGACGGCGTGTGGGCCTATGTCGGCTCTTCAAATCTGGACGCCCGCTCGCTGAGGCTGAATTTCGAGATCGACTTGGAAGTGCTGGATAAAAATTTCGCCGCCGAGATCGACGCCCGTATCGCGGCCGCCATCTCGACCGCGCAGCCGGTGACGCTGCAGACGCTGAAGGCAAGGCCGTTCGCAATCCGCGTCTTCGACCGTTTGCTGTGGCTGGGATCGCCCTATCTTTAGAGCAGGAAATCGAGCATCGGGATCATGGAGATAGACGACATCAAAGGACGCAGCCTGCCCGAGACCGTGCTGCTCTCGATCCGCAGCAGAAGCGCACGCAAGGCGAAGGCGACCCCGCGCAAGCGCGTCAACGACACGGAAATCGTCGTTGCCTCCTACAACGTCCACAAATGCATCGGCACCGACCGCAGATTCGACCCCGAACGGACGGCGCGCGTCATCCGCGAAATGAGCCCCGACGTGATCGCGCTGCAGGAGGCCGACAACCGCTTCGGCGACAGGGCCGGGCTGCTCGACCTGGCCCGCCTGGAGCTGGAAACGGGGCTGGTGCCAGTGCCGGTCAGCGGCAACGGCAAGGGGCATGGCTGGCGCGGCAATGTGCTGTTGTTCAAGCGCGGCACCGTGCGCGACGTCCACCAGCTCAAGCTGCCCGGACTGGAGCCGCGCGGCGCGCTGGTCGCCGAGATCGATCTCGACGAGAAACGGTCGCTGCGCGTCATTGCCGCCCATCTTGGCCTGCTGCGCCGCTCGCGCTCGGAACAGGCGCGCGTCGTGCTCGACATCATGAGCAGCGCCGACGAGAGGCCGACGCTCTTGCTCGGCGACCTCAACGAGTGGCGGCTCGGCAACCGCTCGGCACTGAACACGCTGCACACCACCTTCGGCCCGACGCCGGCGGTGCCCACTTTCCCATCCGGCCTGCCGGTGCTGGCGCTCGACCGCATCATGGGCAATCGGCACGACCTGGTTTCAGGCGTCGAGGCGCATGACACGCCGCTGTCGCGCGTCGCCTCCGACCACCTGCCGCTGACGGCCTTCGTGCATCTTTGAGAGAAGCCGCTTTCAGCCTTCCCTCAGCCACACCAGCATCTCGCCGGGATCCCGATTATCCCAAGCGAAATAGGGAATGGCCTTGAGTTTCGTCTCCTCGGTCGCCGGCGGCTCGGGGCGGTAGAGATCGGCGCCCCAGTTTTCCGCCTCAGCCCTGCTGCCGATGGCCGAAAGGGTGACGACGCCGCCGAGCAGGTTCGGCTCCTTATGGGCCTCGAGCTTTGCCTCGCGCGGCAAGGCGATGCGATGCAGCCCGCCGCCATTGTCGGTTTCCTCGACGCAGTAGATCAGCGGGCCGCGGGTGAGCGCCACGCGGCCGATGTCCTGGCGCACCTGCGGATTGGCGAAGAGGCGCGCCATCGACATTTCGAGGTCGAGCTCGACCTTGTCGCCCTGGCGCCATTCGCGGCGGATCGCGGCATAGCCGTCGACCGTCGCCGCTTCCAGATCGACGAGCTTGCCGTTGACACGCAAAGCCGCCTTGCGGCACCAGGCGGGTATGCGCAAGTGAAGCGTGAACTCTACGGGCGCCTCCGGCCCGATCTCGATCGCAATCGCGCCGTCCCAGGGATAGCTGCTGGTCTGGACGAGCGTCACCTGCCGGCCGGCGATCTCGAAGCGCGCAGTCGAATCGCCATAGAGATGCACCGCCAGCGCATCGTCGGCTAGGCTGTAGAAATAGCTGCCGATGGAGGCCACCATGCGGCCGATATTGGGCGGGCAGCACGGGCAGCGGTGCCATTTCCAGCGATGGTGGCCACCGCGACTCTCCAGCGGGTTCTCGTAGAAGAACAGCGAGCCGTCGAGCGACAGGCCGGAGATCGAGCCGTTGTAAAGCGCCCGTTCCATCATGTCGGCGTAGCGGGCGTTCGGACCCATGCCGAGCATGCGGCTTGCCCAGAACACCAGGCCCACCGAAGCGCAGGTCTCGGCATAGGCGGTGTCGTTGGGCAGGTCGTAGTCGCTCGTAAAACCTTCATTGTGCGCCGACGGACCGAGGCCGCCGGTGACGTAGAGGCTCTTGGTCATGAGATCGTCCCACAGGCGGTCAAGCGCGACCCTGAGCGTGTCGTCGCCATATTCCGTGGCGATGTCGGCCATGCCGGAATAGAGATACATCGCCCTCACCGCATGGCCGACGACCTTGTCCTGCTCGCGCACCGGCTTGTGCGACTGGTTGTATTCATAGGTCTTGAAGTGATAGGCCTTGGGATCGGCGCCGCGGGCGCGCGCCTCCTCGTCGAAATAATGCGGCTGCTGACCGCGCTGGTCGATGAAATATTTCGCCAGGTCCATGTACTTCTTCTCGCCAGTCACCCGAGCGAGCTTGACCAGCGCCAGCTCGATTTCCTCATGGCCGCAATAGCCATTTTTCTTGCCAGGCTCGGGGCCGAACATCGAGGCGATGTGGTCAGCGTAGCGGCACATGATGTCGAGCAGCTTGCGCTTTCCCGTCGCCTGATAATAAGCGACCGCGCCCTCGATCAGGTGGCCGGCGCAGTAGAGTTCGTGGCAGTCGCGCAGGTTGGTCCAGCGCAGGCCCGGCTGGATGCGCTGGTACCAGCTGGAGAGATAGCCGTCCTCCTGCTGCAGTTTTTCGTACATGTCGATGACGGCGTCGATCTTCTTCTCGAGCTCGGGATTGCGGCGACGGTAGAGCGAATAGGCCGCGGTCTCGATGGTCTTGCCCCAGTCGGAGTCCCAGAACATCTGTGTCGTCACAGTCGAGCCGGTGAAGGTAGGATTGGCTGCCTCGTCCGGCGACGGCGAATGGAAGGGAATGACGACGCCCGGCGACGGCACGTCCGGATCGATCTGCTCCAGCATGCGCGCCTCGACGCAGCGGTCGTAGAGGATCTCGGCGGTGCGCGTCGCGACCGCGTCGACACGGTCGCCCCAGAAGCCGCGGACATCGACCTGCGGTACTGGCAACGGGCGGAAGGCGAGCTTCGGCCTGGCGGAGGGCTGCGCGGCGGGCTGCGATGCGGTCATGATTTCACTCCATTCGAATTACTTGACGGCCCCGGCCATGAGGCCGCGGATGTAGAAGCGCTGCAGCGCCAGGAACAGGATCAGGCAGGGCACCATCATCACCGTGACGCCGGCCTGCACCGCGCCCCAGTCAATCGCGCCGAAGCGGCCGGACTGAAGGGCGGTCATCATCACCGGCAGGGTGAATTTGGACTGGTCGGTCATCAGCACAAGGGCTGCCAGGAACTCGTTCCAGGCGCCGAGGAAGGCGAACAGCGCGATGGTGACGACGCCGGGCCAGACCAGCGGCAGCATGACTTTGATCAGCATGGTGACATTGTTGGCGCCATCCATGCGCGCGGCCTCCTCGATCTCGCGCGGCACGGCGTCGAAAGCGTTGCGCATCATGAAGATCGAGAAAGGCAGCTGCAGCGTGACGTAGACGCAGACCAGCCCGGTCAGCGTGTTGTGCAGACCGAGCTTCGTCAGCACCAGGAAGATCGGCGTCAGGATCGACTGGAACGGGATCATGATCGTCGACAGGATCAGGATGAAGAAGAAATCCCGGAACGGAAAGCGGAAGCGCGAGAAACCGTAGCCGGCGAGCACGCTGACCAGCACCGAGAGCAGCACCGTCATAACCGAGACATAGATGCTGTTCTGCGCCGAGACCCAGAGCCCGTCGCCGAAGGAGTTCAACGTCTGATAATTCTCGATCGAGAAACCGGTGGTCGGCCAGGGCGGCAGCGGCGGCTGGCGCGCTTCCTGCGCCGGCTTGAAGGTCGACAGCACGGTCCAGACGATCGGCGCCAGGAACAGCACCGAGGCGATGGTGCCGGTGGAGTGCCTGGCGAGGCTGAAGCCGACTTTCCGATTTTGCGACATCGCCTCGGCCATCAGTCGAGCCCCTCCGGCTTGCGCAGCAGCCAGAGCTGGATGAGGCTGAGCGCCACCAGGATGACCAGCAGCACCATCGAGAGCGCGGCGCCGTAGCCAAGCTTGAACGAGACGAAGGACTGGTTGAAGATCCAGTAGACCGCCGTCAGCGTCTGGTTGCGCGGGCCGCCGCGCAGGATGATGTAGAACTGGTCGAAGGCGAGGATCGAGCCCGCCACCGACAGGATCAGCGCCAGCGCCAGCGTGCGGCGCATCAGCGGCAAGGTGATGGCCCGGAACCTTGCGAACGGCCCTGCCCCGTCGATGACCGCCGCCTCCTGCAGGTCCTGCGGGATCGATTGCAGGCCGGTCATCAGGATGATCATGGTGAAGCCGGCGACCTTCCACACCACCATGGCGATGATCGACCAGAAGGCCGGCTGGAAGGTGGCGAGCAGATTGACCTTCTTTTCGGTCAGGCCGAGGTCGTAAGCGGCCGGGCTGAACAGGCCGGAATCGACGTTGAGCAGCCAGGACCAGAGCAGGCTCGCCGAGGCGAAGCCGACCACCGCCGGCATGAAGAAGGCGGTGCGGTAGAGATTGGTGAGCGGGCGCGGCTTTTCGATGAAGATCGCCAGCGGGAAGGCGACGGCGAAGATCGCGATGGTGACGATCACCGTATAGTAGAAGGTGAATTTCAGCGCATTCCAGAAGCGCGTGTCGCGCAGGATGGCAAAGTAGTTGTCGAGGCCGATGAAGGCATGCTCGCCCATCAGCGGCCAATTGTGGAGCGACATCCAGGCGGTCATGCCGAGCGGGATGACGAAGAAGACGGTGACCAGGGCGACGGCCGGCAGGACATAGAGCAGGCCCACCCATTGCCGGCGGCTGACGCCGATGCGTGAGCGGGCGGGAGCGGAGGTTGCGGTGATGGCGGTCATGGCTGGGCTCCCCCTTCTCCCCTTGTGGGAGAAGGTGGATCGGCGCGTAGCGCCGAGACGGATGAGGGGTGTTCCAGGGAACGCCAACGCATCACTCCGCTGGAACACCCCTCATCCGTCGCCTTCGGCGACACCTTCTCCCACAAGGGGAGAAGGGGGAGCGAACCTCGCGGCGCCGCAAATTGGTGAGCGTGCTTTCTCAACGCGATAAAACCCTGCCATTCAGCGATGCAGTCCCCGGCCGCCCGGCCAGGGAGACGGGGCGGGCGGCCGGTCAGAGCCTTGGCGGCGAGGCGTTGCGCTATCCTCGCCGCCGGCTGGCCCTGGTGTCTACTTGTTCGGCGCCTGGTCGATAATCGACTGCATCGTCTCCTGCGCGTTCTTGATGGCGCCGTCGACATCGTCACCGAAGAACACCTCGTTGATCATCTGCGTCCACGGCCCGTTGGCCGAGTTGATCAGGTCGTTGAACACCACCGAATAGGGCGTCCTGCCCTTGGCCATCGCCTCGGCCGCCACCTGATAGCGCGGGTCGAGATCCTTCAGCGCGTCCTTGGCGATGTCGTTTCGCACCGGCAGGCTGCCATATTTGGCCAGAATGGTCTGGCCTTCCAGCGAATAGGCGAAGTCGAGGAACTCCTTCACCACGGCGATCTTCTTGGTGCCCTTGGTGACGACGAAATTGTCGCCGCCGGCGAAGGACGACCAGCCGCCATCCTTGCCCGGCAGGAAGGTGATGCCGTAGTCGACGTCCGGGTATTGCGTGTTGAGCGCGCCGATGGCGAAGGCGCCGGACGGCGAGATGCCGATCTTGCCGCCGGCGAAGGCGGCGAAGAAGTTGGCGCCGGTGTCGGTCTGCGCGCCCTCGGGCACCAGGCCCTTCTTGACCATCGAACGGTAGAGATTGATCGCGCCGCGCAGCTGCGGGCTGTCCAGCGTCGCCTTCGAGCCGTCCTCGGACAGGATGTCGCCGCCGGAGGCCCAGATCAGCGGCGTGAAGGTGAAGATGTTGCAGCCGCCGCAATTGCCGGAGAAATAGAAGCCCTTGATGTCGCCGCCGAGCGCGTTGACCTTCTCGGCGTCGGCCTCGATCTCGGCCCAGTTGGTCGGTCCCTTCTCGGGGTCGAGCCCGGCCTGCTTGAACAGCTTCTTGTTCCAGATCAGCACCGAGGCGTCGGCCGAGAACGGCAGGCCGTAGATGCGGTCCTTATACGTGCCGGTCTTCACATGCGCCGGCGACAGGCTGGCGAAATAGGGCAAGGATTTCGCCCAATCGGTGATGTCCTCCAACTGGCCGGCGGCGGCGAAGGACGGCGTGTAGATCAGGTCAAGCGAGAGCGCGTCGGGCGCGGTGCCGCCGGCGGCGGCGGCGCCATATTTCGGGATGATCTCGGCGTTGGGAATGATGTCTAGCTTGATCTGGTCCTTGTTGGCCTTGTTGAAGGCGTCGACGATGCGCGGCATGAAATTCGAGCCGTCAGCGCGCACCCAGATGTTGGCGGTCTCGGCGGACGCCGCCTGCAGGCCGCCGCCGATGACGGCCGCGGCCAAAGCCAGCTTGGCAAACATGGTCTTCATTTTACTCCTCCTCATGGTTCTCCTCCCTGTTTTGGCCACGCCGCCCGGTCTAACCGGCGCGTAGCCTTGTTGCTTCATTGCGGCGGACTGCCGCATGACTGACGCACCACCAGCCGGCACGGCAGTTTCCTGATGCCCGGCGCGGCCGGGTGGCCGTCGACGAGCGAAAGCAGGGCAAGCCCGGCCTCGCGGCCGAGGCTCGCCAGGTTCATGTCGATCGAGGTCAGCGGCGGGCGCGTCGCCTCGGCCACGATCTCCCAATTGTCGAAGCCGATGATGCCGACATCCTCGGGCACGCGGATACCGCGCTCGCGCAGCGCATCGATGACGCCGCGCGCAATCTGGTCGTTGCCGCAGAAGACGGCGTCCGGCCATCCTTCCCTGCCCGCCTTGCCGAACAGTCTTGCCACCGCATCGTGGCCCCAGGCCTCCGACCAGGCGCCGAGCAGCGGCTCGGCTGCGGGCAAGCCGTTCTCCCTCAGGACGTCGCGGTAGGCCCCTGCCCGCGTGTGCACCACCGCGAAGCTCGCCGGGCCGCTGACATGGGCGATGCGGCGGCGCCCGAGCCGCAAGAACTGCTCCACCGCCAGCCGCGCGCCGCCGGCGTCATCGGAAACGAGCCCAACCGCGCCGGGATCCGGCTGGGTGAAGGCGTAGACGACCGGAATGCGCAGGTTGGAGAGATCGACCGGCAGATGGCGGTCGATGCGTTTTCCGGTGGCGACGATGCCGTCGACGCGCTTGTCGAGCATGGCCTCGACATGCAGCTGGCCGAGCCGCGGGTCGTCCTCGACATTGCACAGGAACACCGAGACGCCCTTGTCGACCAGCGCATCCGAAACGCCGGCCATCAGCGGCAGCGAGAAGCGGCCATAGGTATCGTTGGTCAGCAGCCCGACGGTGAAGGAGCGTTTGCGCAAGAGACTCTGCGCCAGGCTGTTCGGCCGGAAGCCGAGCAGCCGCGCCGTCTCGCGGATGCGCTCGCGCGTTTCCGCCGTCATGCGCCCCTGCCCGTTCAGCGCCTTGGACGCCGTCGCGACGCTGACGCCGGCGGCGGCAGCGACCTCGCGCAGGGTCACCGGCGGCTTGGCGGAAACTGGCGCTGGCTCGGCGTCTGAAGGCATGATCGCGGCGAATTCCCCTAGTTGGGAAAAGGTTTTCTCTTATCGCCCTGCGCGGTGATGACGGGTAAGGTCAGCGTACGCGAGGTGGTTTGGGAAAAGGTTTTCTCAGAGGGAAGATTAGGGGAAGGTGGCGGGATTGGCAAGGGGGTTGAGACACACTGGTGCCAAGCGGAGGTCGCAGGTGCGTAGCAATAGCTTCAGTATCTCATCTCACGCTGAAAATAGGTCGGTCACCCGTGCGAAAGGCTGTCGCCGCTCGGAGTGGTACCGCACCTTCTTGCGGATGACCTCCCCCAAGTCTAACCGCCGGTTGAGTGCGTGATAGACGTCAGCACCGTCCATCATGATCAAGCGACGCGCGGTGAAGGCTTCGAAGCTCTGACCGGAAAAACCGCCATATGAGACATAGAGCCCCCTAGTCCAGTCCGGACGTTCAAGTAGCTTGCCTTGGAAGCCGTGCAGCGATGCGGCGTCGACCGGACGTGTATGCCACTTAGCCTCGACCAGATAGGTGCTGCCCTCGTGTTGAAATGAGCCGTCGATCTGTTCAGTGGCTGTCCGGAAAGAGGCGTGTGCATCCAGACCCCACACGTCGCACCAGCGTTTGAGAAAGCGCTCGAACGCATAGCCTCGCTGCTGCGGCGCCTCGTCCATCGCTGCCATCGCCAAAAATTCCTGCTCCAATGCCGCCAGAACACCATCGTTTGGCCCTTTCGGCTCAGGTGCAGATGGTTGCACGGCGCTTGGATCTGCCAGCAACGGTTTGCCTCCGAGTTTGATAAGCAGGTTGCTGAGGCGTTGCCGGGCATTAGGGACATTCTCAGCCTCGCCGCGATCGAGCATACCGGCTTCGCGATATTCCCACAGAGCCGTGAGCGCCCGCACTACGTCGGCGTTGGGCGCAATCTCAATGAAGGCGCGGAAGTGTTTTCCCTTCGACGTTCCATACATTGCGTAGCGGTCATGGTAGATGTCGATCTTTAGATCGCGATTAAAAAACGCTGCGAACCGATCGTTACTGAAATCCAGCACATAGCCGCTGTACATTCCGAAAATGCCGTCAATCAACGCCATCTCAGTGGTCGTCAGTTGCGCCATGGAATCGCCCAATCAATTTATGATGACTTGTAGCAATTGTAGGCTAGTGCCTCCGACGTTCGCAATCCAAACGTGGTGGCGAGAGGAAACGAGCCCGGCGGCCCCAGCCTATTGCTTGAAACAATGCTCCCGGTGCCATTGCAAGAACCGAGGATGCGGTCGTTCAGACTGCCGGCTCGGCTGAAGCGCGCGACGCGTCTTGTTGATGAACCCATGCACGCTGTCGAGGTCGTTGACCTGGCGCGAGATCAGGATCTCCAGGTCATCGGATAGGCTGATCAAACCGCGGTCGAACATCCAATGCGCTGTGCCCGACAGCGAGATGCCGTTGTTGATGACGTCCGGGCCGCTATTTTCGACCGGCCGGATATGAGCGGCGGAGACCTCGGCTCGGCCGCCGCCATTGATCAGCTTCAGCCCTGTGATCGCGCAGCGCTCGTCATACGCGCGCAAAACGATGCGGCGAAAGATGCGATCCCGGACTATCCGCGATCCGATGTAGTTCACCCGGTCGCGGCTCTGCTCAAACTGAAACGGCGCCTGCTCCTCTTTAAAGCCCACGCCGATGCGCGGGAGCACCACCTCACTCGTGTCGAAAGCCAGATCGATGATGCGGTTGAAGTCGGCAGGACTGAGTGCGCGGACGGCGGATTGGGCACGGCCGGATATTCTGCCCTCGTTATTGAGCAGACCTCGTTCGACCAAACCGTCTGCCCCGTTGAATGGAACAGGATTGACGAAATCGAGGTAGGTTCCGGGTTCAATCAGAGCGAGGTACATGTCAGGCGCCGCGGGATCGGGAATGACCTGCTGGACCTTGGCCATCGCGAAGTAACCGCGCGTCTCGGCCACTTTGCTGGGTTCGTAATAGATGATCCAATCGCCGACGCAGGCTTCGACACGGCGCAGATACTGGCGAGGGAATTGGTACTGCTCAGCGGGGCTGTCGTGGTAGATCGAATCGGAGCGGTGAATGAAAACCCCAAATGCCATGATCTTCTATAATGCTTTCCTGGAATTAACTGCCGAACCGTACGGCACAAAATCGAGAACTCAGTCCAGGCCGGCTCCGATTCCCCAGTTTCGAGGGGGATGAACGACCGTTGGCATCTGCAGTATCTATTTCTTCGCTAGCTCCATCAGGTCGGCC
The DNA here is from genome assembly GCF_020165105.1 of Mesorhizobium sp. CA5. Taxonomy (NCBI): domain Bacteria; kingdom Pseudomonadati; phylum Pseudomonadota; class Alphaproteobacteria; order Hyphomicrobiales; family Phyllobacteriaceae; genus Mesorhizobium; species Mesorhizobium sp. CA5. The sequence goes on from NZ_JAIUHJ010000015.1 coordinate 120,390, forward strand.
AAATTGGGCGGAGCAATTTCAGAATGAGTACTGCCATCCACCGGCCGGAACAGTGCATTGAAAACGATCGCCAACTCAGCGGGTGTCGCAGCTTGGTCGACCGTGAGTGCGCTATATGTCGTTGCGATGGTTCCTCGAAGCCTCGCATCGGCACCCAGGGCCAGATTCTGCACTATCACCCGGCTGACGTGCCGCAGCAGCCATGCGAAGGCCAGCGTAGGGAGTGTAATGAACGCCAGTGGTACAAGGGCGAGCAGACCCGGGTCCTGAGCGTCTCCGACGATGCGTCGATGGGCGTCTGCCACCAGATCAACACCGTAGTGCGTAAGCCAATATATTCCGCCTCCTAACCCGAGCAGAAACAACGCACCGAATCCGAACGCTATCGAAACGTGGCCGTTTGCCTTTTTTGACCAGTATGTCGTCGGTGCCTCCAAAACGAGGCGCCTTCGCACCTTATCTTCAAGTTCCAATATGCGCGTGCTGGAGTCAGCTAACGCCTGGGCCAATTGGGCCTGTGCAAATTTTACAGCATCGGCCGAGCGTTGCCGGAAGGTTTCGATTTCTGTTCCTGTATCGCTTTGAGTTTTCGAGCTCCAGGTCTCGAAAGCGTGCTTCATTTCCTGCACTTCGTCTCTATGGGCGAGAGCGTCCGACACGACGCTAGCCAACTGATCCGCTTCCGGCTTTGCCGCCCGTAATGGCACCAGTTCTAAGAGCGCGCCCAAGCCCGATAGCCACACGGCCCAGGGGAATGGCTGACGATTGCCCTGGTCGGGCCACGCATTCTGTGGGCCAAGCGCGGCAGCAATGGCTGCTACGGCGCCAGGATACAGCTTAGGTTTCTCAGATCGCAGCTTGGAAAGGAAGCGGCCATACAACCCCTCACTTAGTATGGCACCTCGCTCCTCAAGAATCCTGAGCGCATCTTCCGCATGAGGACCTGTGTTCATGGATTCGCTGAAGATTGCGGTTGTCAGCGGATCTAGGAAGGCAAGGCCTTGTGAGCCACCCGGAAGCGGGAATTCTTTGGGCTGATTTTGTTCCTGCCAGTGTCTGATTTCAGACGTTAAGAACGAACGCAGTTCGTCCTGGCTACGAAATTTTTTACTCCAGCGCTGGCCTGGAACACTGAATCTAACCGGATATCCGCCATCCTTAGATTTGATTGGCATACCATACCCCGCCCAAATAACGATCATAACCCAACTTTTTCGATGCTATTTTCACACCACACAGTTGTGCAAGTGAGCCGTGGTGGACGCCGTCATTATCCCCCACTTCTGGCAATCACGATTTCACCTGGCCCGCTTCTGCCAACGTATCCCCACCCGCTACGCCGGCCAGCCCGCGGGCGAGGATCAAAGCGGATGCGGCAATCCCTCGCCGGCTGTCCCTTCTGGCATGGATGGAAACTCGCCTACCCGCCTCCTAAGAAACTGACAGAATATTCGAACCCGATTCATCCGTTCAGCGTCCCCGAGTCGCAGCCTCCACCAGCGAGACCCGGCTCAGAGTGGTGAAGGTGCTCGTTGGGGAGACGCATGCGCGCCTGGTCCGAAACCACGCGTCGCGATCGCGCAAGGCCTATTTCGTGAAACTGGTCCAGCGTCGAACAAGTGGCCGGACCAGAAACCGCGCCCTCCCGCAGCCAAACCGACCTTTTCTGGGTGCGCACCGGGTTTATACCTGCCGTTACGGGAGTTTACCCCCGGGTGTGGCATTTCTGCCACGACAAAATTCGACAACCCCTGCTAGAACCTCGTCGGGTTTTAACTTGGGGTTATGGGCTATGCTTCTTCGTATTTCTGCGAAATCCGTTTTGCTGGGCGCCGTTTCGGCCGTCGCTTTGATGTCGGCCGCGCAGGCCGCCGACGTGGTCCAGGAGCAGGCGGCTCCGGGCTTCAACTGGAGCGGCATCTATGTCGGCTTCGGCCTCGGCGCCGGCGCCAATGTGCACAAGCTCAGCAGCGATTTTGTGCCTGTTTCGCTGAACGGTATCGGTGGCGAAGGCGTCTACGGCCAGGTGACTGCCGGCTATGATTACATGGTCTCGCAGCGCTTTCTGCTCGGCGGCCTGATCGACGCGCATGTCGGCACGATCAAGACTTCGCTCGATGCCGGCGGCCTCAATGCCGATATCAAGGAAACTTACGGCTTCGATGTTGGCGTTCGCGCCGGCTACCTGTTGACGCCTACCACGCTGGGCTATGTCCTGGGCGGCTATGCCTGGCAGAAGTACAAGCTCGACAGCAATGCCGGTATTGGATTCGATTGGGACCAGGGCGGCTACTTTGTCGGGGCTGGTGTCGAAACGGCGATCAACAGCAACTGGACGCTGAAGGGCGAGTACCGCTACACCCGCTTCAGCACCAACGACAGCCTGCTCTCGGACGCCGGATTCCCGGCACCGGACGGCACGCTCAACCTGGACACCTCGCGCCATACGTTCGAGGTCGCCGCCAGCTATCGCTTCAACGCCAATGACGGCGGCGGCGCCAGCTTCGAGACGCCTTCCTACAACTGGACCGGCTTCTATGTCGGCGGTGGGCTCGGTGCCGGCGCGGTCGTGCACCAGATCGAGATTCCGCCGCTCGCCGGCGCCAAGTTCAATGGCCTCGGCGGCGAAGGCGTGTTCGGCGAAGCCAGCATCGGCTACGACCAGGACATGGGCAGCTGGGTGGTCGGCGGCCTCGTCGACGCGCGTCTCTCCGGTATCAAGTCGAAGCTTGAGCTGGGCGGGTTCCTGGGTGTCGATTCGATCAACCTCAATACCGATTATGGTTTCGACGTGCTCGGCCGCATCGGCATGAAGGTCAACGAGGCGACGCTGGCCTACGCGCTCGCTGGCTACAGCTGGCAGCACTTCAAGCTCGATGCTCCGGCACCGCTCGACGCCGATTGGGGCTCCAGTGGCTTCTCGGTCGGCGCAGGCCTGGAAACTGCCCTGTCGGACAAGATGACCGTCGGCATCGAATACCGTTACTCGCAATTCGAGAAGGAAGACTTCTCGGATGCATTGCCGATCCCGAGCGGTCTCGCGATGGCGACCCCGTCCTTCCACACTGTGCGGATCGACGCCAAGTACAAGTTCAACTAAGCCAAGGCCTCCAGCCAAAGCGAAAGCCCGCCGGTCATTCCGGCGGGCTTTTTTATTTTGTCGGGAACGCGCCGGCGTGGCCGTCCTATGGTGCGAGACGTAACCAACAGAGGATGCCATGAGAAAGCTCATCGTCACCGAATTCATCAGCATCGACGGCGTCGCCGAGCACGAGAGGCTGCCGAACGTCGCCTGGAACGATGAGATGCAGGCATTCAAGGAGGATGAGCTTGCCGACAGCGGCGCCATGCTTCTCGGACGCGTCACCTACGAAATCTTTGCCGGCCACTGGCCTGCCGAAAAAGGCGACTTCGCCGACCGCTTCAACGCACTGCCGAAATATGTCGCCTCGACGACCTTGAAAGCGGTCGATTGGCATCCGGCCGAATTGCTCGAAGGCCCCCTTACCGATGCGGTCACCCGGCTGAAGCAACGAAGCGGCGGCAACATCTATGTGCATGGCAGCGTGAATCTCGCCCGGCAACTGCTCGGCGTTGGCCTTGTCGATACCCTCAGACTGCTCGTTTATCCGGCAGCCGCAGGCCAGGGCGAACGGCTTTTTCCTTCGGACAAACCGACAGCACTCGAGCTTGTCTCGGCCGTGCCGTTCAGCAATGGCGTGGTGGCGATGGAATACAGGGCGGTCGCGAAAGCTTAGACTAGATCAGGATGACGTTTCGTTGAATCGCCATCCTGATCTAACTCTTTGTTGGAGCATGATCTTCTCCGAAAACCGGTTCCCACTTTTCGGGATCATGCTCTAGAGGAGCGGTTTTCCGTCCGGAATTGCGTCAAAACAAAGAGATAGGCGTTTCGCCGTTTCCGTGAAACGGTGAAACGTACTGGTGGCCTACTGTCTAAATGCCCGGCTGATCTGATCCTGCAGCGGCTTGACCAGATAAGACATCACCGAGCGATCCTCGGTCCTGATGAAGGATTCCACCGGCATGCCGGGAACCAGCTTGACCTCGCCGAGCCGCGCGACCTCGGCGGCCGTCGTGGTAATGCGCACCGTGTAGTAGCTGACGCCCGTGCGCTGGTCGGTGGTGATGTCGGGCGAGGTTCGCTCGACGACGCCGTTGATCTGCGGCGTAGTGCGCTGGTTGAAGGCCGAAAAGCGCAGCGAAGCGGGCTGGCCAACCCACAGCTGGTCGATGTCGCTCGGCGCGATCTTGGCTTCCACCGCAAGGCTGTCATTGTCGGGCACGACCTGCATGATCGTCTCGCCCGGCTTCACCACGCCGCCGATCGTATAGGCGATCGACTGCTGCACGACGCCGTCCTGCGGCGCGCGGATGTCAACCCGCTTCAGCTGGTCCTCGGCGGCGACCTTGCGCTCCAGAAGCTCGCCCATCTGGCCGTCGACGTCGCGCAGATCCTTGTTCACTTCGGTGCTGAGGTCGAGATCGATCTGGATGATCTGCAGCTTGATCTCGGCGATCCGTCCCTGCGCCTGAGCCTGGGCCGCAATCAGCTGGCCGCGCTCGCCGTCGAGGCGCGTGGCCTCTCGCTCGGTCTGGGTCAGCCGGTCGATGGAGATGAGCTTCTTGGCCCAGAGCGTACGCACCGAGGCAAGCTCCTTCTGCACCAGCTCTATCTCCTTGCTCTTGGCCTCAGCCTGCGCTGTGTCGCCAGCGATCTCCTTCTCGAGCTGGGCGATGCGTTCCCCAAGCTGGCTCTTCTGGCCCGCGCGGGACGTGCGCCGCGTCTCGAAATGCTGCTTTTCGCCTGCCACCGCCTCGGCGACGTCAGGATCGGCAATGCGGTCCAAAAGCTCGTTCGGAAAGATGATGGCGTCGCTGCCGCGGCGCTCCGAATCGAGGCGCGCCTTGCGCGCGGCGAGCTGGTCGAGCGCCTTGCTCACCACGCCAAGGTTGGCTGCCGGCACAGTGCGGTCGAGACGGACCAGAAGATCTCCCGCTTTCACGTGGTCGCCGTCCCGGGCATCGATCTCCGCAACGATGCCGCCGGTGGAATGCTGCACGTCCTTGACGTGGGAATCGACGACGAGGGCGCCGGGGGCGATGACCGCGCCGGCGATCTCGGTGACCGATGCCCAGCCACCGACGCCGCCCGCAAGCAGGAGCACCACGCCGACGCCAAGCCGCGTGTAGAAGCGGATGGATAAATGCGAGGCGCCTGATATAGCCATGTCAGCGCCCTGCCTCGGTTCCGTCGGCAACGGCCAGATGGGGACCGTCGGAAGCCACTCTCAGTTGCGGGGCGCCGGTCGGCACCGGCCGCAGCGTCGGGAACATCTTGGCGAACACCTCGTCCTTCGGGCCAAAGGCATGGACGCGTCCCTGATTCATCGCCAGCACGAAATCGACGGCCGCCAGCACGTTCGGCCGGTGCGCGACGAGCACGACAACCCCGCCCCGTTCGCGGACACCCAGCATGGCCTTGATCAGGGCTTGCTCGCCGTCCATGTCGAGGTTGGAATTCGGCTCGTCCAGGACCACGAGGAAGGGATCGCGATAGAGCGCGCGCGCCAGCGCGATGCGCTGGCGCTGACCGGCCGAGACCGCCTCGCCATGCTCGCCTATCTCGGTCTCGTAGCCTTCGCGGAAACCGACGATGAGCTCGTGCGCGCCCGCTGCCTTCGCCGCGGCGATGATGGCGCCGGCGTCCGCGTCCGGCTCGAAGCGCGCGATGTTCTCGGCCACGGTGCCGGCGAAGAGCTCGACATCTTGCGGCAGGTATCCGATATGGCGGCCGCGCTCCGCCTGCGACCATTGATCGAGGTCGGCGCCGTCCAGCTTGATGCGGCCGGCGACCGGTTGCCAGGCGCCGACGAGCGCGCGCACCAGCGTGGATTTTCCCGACCCGCTCGGTCCGATGATGCCGACGCCATGGCCCGCCTCCAGAGCGAAGCTTGCATCGTGGACCAGCAGTCTCTGGGTGCCCGGGGCGCCGACCGAGACGTTTTGCATGCCGACATTCGCGCTCGGCGGCGGCAGCAACATCGGCTCGGTCTCAGCCGGCAGCGCCGCCAGCACCCTGTTCAGCCGCTGCCAGCCCTGGCGCGCGGTGACGAAGCCCTTCCAGTTGGCGATCGCAAGATCGACCGGAGCCAGCGCGCGGCCGCTGAGGATCGAGGCGGTGATGATAATACCCGCCGTTGCCTGCCCCTCGATGACCAGCCAGGCGCCGAGGCCGAGCATCGACGACTGCAGCAGCATGCGCAGGACCTTCGATATCGCGCCGAAGCCGCCGGCCACGTCGCTCACCTTGCGCTGTTCGGCGATGTAATCGAGGTTGGCGTCTTCCCACCGCGCGGTCAGACCGCCGGCCATGCCCATGGCGGCAACGACTTCGGCGTTGCGATTGGCGGCGCTGACCAGGCCGTTGCGGCGGATGCCGCTCGACGTTCCGGACGAAACCGGCTTTCGCGTCAGCCGTTCGGCCATGATCGTCAGCGCGACCAGCACGATCGCGCCGACCAGCGCCGTCACGCCGAGCAGCCAGTGGAACATGAAGATGATAAACAGGTAGAGCGGCAGCCATGGCAGGTCGAAAAGCGCCGTTGGCCCGCTGCCCGACAGGAAGACGCGGACGCTGTCGAGGTCGCGCATCGGCTGCAAGCTGTCGCTGTCGCGGCCCGTCCTGAGGGGCAGACGCAGGATTGATTGATAGACTCGGCCGCCGAGCGCCTCGTCAAGAGCCCCGCCGATGCGGACGAGCACGCGTCCGCGCACGAATTCGAGCACTCCCTGTCCGCTATAGAGAATGAGGAGCAGGATGGAGAGGCCAGCCAGCGTCGGCAGGCTGCGGCTCGGCAGCACGCGATCATAGACCTCGAGCATATAGAGCGAGCCGGCGAGCATCAGAACGTTAAGGATGCCGCTGAACAGCCCGACCGCAAGGAAAGCGGAGTGGCAGGCGCGAAGGGCCTCAGCAAGCTCTGAGCCATGCGGGCGCTTAGTCGGCTTTGCGGCCGGCCGGGTGGACTCGGCAACTTTGGCAGCCGCGTCACGCTCGCCGAAATCAGCAGGACGGGCACGAAGCAAAACCAGACCACCGAAACCGGCGATCGCCGTTGCGCCCAACACCGTGCCCCCCGAGAGCGATCCGGCCGCAACAATCGCCACGCCAAGGACGAGAAGGACGAGGCCCGCCAGCCTCGCCCTCGCCTGCCCTGTGCCGAACATGCCGGTTGTTGCCATGTCGGTTTTTCGCCAGGCCTGATTGTTCCGCTCAGCTGATGCCCGTCAGCCCGCCCACCTCATGGAGGGTCACCCAGAACTGGTCGAGCGTATTGGGATGCTCGTCGACGATGCTGGTGCCGTTGAACCAGGCGACATGGCCGCCGGGGCCGGAGGTCACCAGCTGGCCCTGGTTGAACCACATCAGGGCGTTCTTCAGCCCTTCGCCGTCGGCTTCTTTGCCCCCATTCCAGTCCGTGATGCCCGTGCTGGCGTCGGTAACGTCGACATATTTGGTCCAAGCCGTGGAGCTGGTCTTTACAGCACTGCCCCCTAGCGCCGAGCCGTTCTGGTCGACGATGCCGTCGCTATTGGTGTCGACATTGACGCCGAGGTTTGCCCAGGCGCCCTGACCGGTCAGCCACATCACTGCCTCGCCGACCAGATCGTTAGGCTGGGCGACGTGGTTGTCGATATTGAGCTGAGCGGCAATCGCCTGCTGCAGCATGATCACTCTGGCGTCACCGCTGGTCGAGGACGATTCAATGGATTTCGCCAAGCTTATCGAAATCAGCAGGGTGTGTTCGTTAGCGTCTGCCGTGCCATTGCCGTTACTGTCACCCAGCAGCAAATAGCCATCGCTGCGCGGATTGATATCCAGACTGGACAAAACGTGACTGGCGAAGGCGCTCTTGGTCGGATTGCCTTCGTTGTTGGCGACATTGTCCCAGGCATCGGAGTGACTTCCCCAGAAGCCCTGCGTCAGGGCCTTGTTGGAGAAACCCTCATAGTCGCTGCTGTCGGTGGCGCTCGGCGTGCGCGAATGGCCGGCGGTGTCCGTATACGCGTCGGTCGTGGCCGTCGCGTTGTTGACGTAGCTGCCCAGTTGCGCCGTGCCGGTAGCCTTGTAGTGCCAAGTCTCGCCGACATCGAGCAGACCGTTGCCGTTGGTGTCGCCGGTATTGAACCCGCCGCTGGTGATTGCCGAAGCATTGAAGTCGTCACCAGGATTGAGCGGAGTACCGTTGTCATCCTTCACGACCACATTGGCGAGCGCGACATTGCCGTCATTGGCGACATCGTAGGTCCAGGTGACCGCCTGACCCTGGAAGATGTTGAGGCCGTGGTCGACGCCGTTCGTCTTCTTGTCGAGCGTAATGTGAGGATCGGCGCCGAAGTAGCTGGAATCATCATGGGCGGTAACCGGCACGCTGTGGCCGGCGTCGTCCTGATAGGAACTGGTGGCCGTGCCGGTGTTCTCGTAGGCCCCGGCTTGCGAGGTGCCACTGGCCGTGAAGACCCAGGACTCGCCGATGTCGAACACGCCGTCCAGATCGGTGTCGCCGATGTTGTGGGTGGCATCGGCAAGCACCGCGACCGGGGTAACGCCGGCATCGCTGTCGCTCACCGCCACGCCGGACAGCGCCACGTTGCCGGTGTTGGTGACCGTGTACTTCCACGAAATCGCCTCGTTGGCCAGGATGGTGTGGCCGTCGCCCTCGCTGCCGCCATCCACCGTCACCTTGTTGATGGTGATCTCAGGATCGGCGCCGAAGTAGCTGGAATCGTCATGGGCGGTTACGGGAACGCTATGACCGGCATCGTCCTGATAGGAACTGGTGGCCGTGCCGGTGTTCTCGTAGGCCCCGGCTTGCGAGGTGCCACTGGCCGTGAAGACCCAGGACTCGCCGATGTCGAACACGCCGTCCAGATCGGTGTCGCCGATGTTGTGGGTGGCATCGGCAAGCACCGCGACCGGGGTAACGCCGGCATCGCTGTCGCTCACCGCCACGCCGGACAGCGCCACGTTGCCGGTGTTGGTGACCGTGTACTTCCACGAAATCGCCTCGTTGGCCAGGATGGTGTGGCCGTCGCCCTCGCTGCCGCCATCCACCGTCACCTTGTTGATGGTGATCTCAGGATCGGCGCCGAAGTAGCTGGAATCGTCATGGGCGGTTACGGGAACGCTATGACCGGCATCGTCCTGATAGGAACTGGTGGCCGTGCCGGTGTTCTCGTAGGCCCCGGCTTGCGAGGTGCCACTGGCCGTGAAGACCCAGGACTCGCCGATGTCGAACACGCCGTCCAGATCGGTGTCGCCGATGTTGTGGGTGGCGTCGGCAAGCACCGCGACCGGGGTAACACCGGCATCGCTGTCGCTCACCGCCACGCCGGACAGCGCCACGTTGCCGGTGTTGGTGACCGTGTACTTCCACGAGATCGCCTCGTTGGCCAGGATGGTGTGGCCGTCGCCCTCGCTGTCGCCATCCACCGTCACCTTGTCGATGGTGATCTCAGGATCGGCGCCGAAGTAGCTGGAATCATCATGGGCGGTAACCGGCACGCTGTGGCCGGCGTCGTCCTGATAGGAACTGGTGGCCGTGCCGGTGTTCTCGTAGGCCCCGGCTTGCGAGGTGCCACTGGCCGTGAAGACCCAGGACTCGCCGATGTCGAACACGCCGTCCAGATCGGTGTCGCCGATGTTGTGGGTGGCGTCGGCAAGCACCGCGACCGGGGTAACACCGGCATCGCTGTCGCTCACCGCCACGCCGGACAGCGCCACGTTGCCGGTGTTGGTGACCGTGTACTTCCACGAGATCGCCTCGTTGGCCAGGATGGTGTGGCCGTCGCCCTCGCTGTCGCCATCCACCGTCACCTTGTCGATGGTGATCTCAGGATCGGCGCCGAAGTAGCTGGAATCATCATGGGCGGTAACCGGCACGCTGTGGCCGGCGTCGTCCTGATAGGAACTGGTGGCCGTGCCGGTGTTCTCGTAGGCCCCGGCTTGCGAGGTGCCACTGGCCGTGAAGACCCAGGACTCGCCGATGTCGAACACGCCGTCCAGATCGGTGTCGCCGATGTTGTGGGTGGCATCGGCAAGCACCGCGACCGGGGTAACGCCGGCATCGCTGTCGCTCACCGCCACGCCGGACAGCGCCACGTTGCCGGTGTTGGTGACCGTGTACTTCCACGAGATCGCCTCGTTGGCAAGGATGGTGTGGCCGTCGCCCTCGCTGCCGCCATCCACCGTCACCTTGTCGATGGTGATCTCAGGATCGGCGCCGAAGTAATTCGAAGGATCGGAATCGGTTACCGTGCCCGTGCCCGTTGAAGCCGTCACAGTACCGATATTAGAATAATTCCCGGAGATCGCCGTACCGGAGCCAGTGAAAATCCAGGTCTCGGTCGTGTCGAGCTTGTTGTCATGGTTGGTGTCGCCGACATTGAAGCCGCCGCTGAGCACCGGTGAGACGACGACGTTGTGGTCGTCGGTCACGACGACGTTCGACAACGCAACGTTGCCGGTATTGGTGACCGTATACCTCCAGGAGATCGAATCGCCTGCAAGGACGTTTAGGCCGTCTCCGGAGACCGCACCGTCGACCGTCTGCTTGTCGATGGCGATTCCGGGTTGGGTCGAAACGCTTGGGACCGTCGTGGTGCGCCACTCCTCGAAGCCGCCATCCGAGCCTGAGAAGCTCGAGTAGAGCGTGACGTAGGAGCTGGACGTCGCGCCGGCACTGAGGAAGGAGCTGACCGGGACAAGCACGCGGTAGTCATCCGTGCCGGAACCGTGATTGGAGTCCGTCAGCACCTGCGTGCCGGGCATGTCGAAGACCGAGACGAAGCCGGAGAAGCCGGCATTATAGTCCGTAAGGGTCGCGTCGTGGTTGGAAATATAGACCCTGAGATCGGTCAGCGTGATGTTGGCATTGACGTTTTCGTTAAGGTCCAGCCGGAACTCGATATATTGGACGCCGTTGACGGTGATCGGCTGCAGATTGCCCCATTGCAGGCTGTGCGTGAACGAGGCCTTGTCGTCGAGGACGCTGCCATTCTGATCGGTGTTGAAGCCTTGCTCGACACCTGTCGCCTGCAAGCGGAAGAAGGAATCGTAGTTACCTGTACCGGAACCAATCGACGTGGCCTCGAGAAGCACACCACTGCCAATGTCACTCATCGTCATTTCCTCCACAGACGCTCGCGCGCCTTTTTGGCCGCCGCGGCGGCTCACTACCCCATGCAACGACGCCAAGATCGGCATCCAAATTCCGTTCGGGGAGGAGGATTGGCTTAGCACCCGGCGCGCCGCACCTGCCCGTCCCCGGCCCGAGCGCACCAAATACAACATGGTGCCTCATGGCGGGTGGCGGCTCGATAGCGACGGCTAAAAGCGACGGCGATCGCCGCGCTGCGTTTCCCCTACCCCAGTAGCGCAGTATCTCGTTGTTGCCGGTCTCAAGACGATTCACGCTACTATATTAGGATATTATTAACTCTACCGCAGCGTGCGTCAACGGGCAATTTGATGAAGAGTTAATGACAAACCTCAAACCAAGGCGCGAATTCGGTTATTCAGCATAAAGAATACTTCGCTCTATTCTTAAGTCTTATTTTATAAGGGACCTTTGCGCCGACCGTTCAGACTTCGGTGTCAGACCTCTTGCGCAGCCATGGCACCTGAACCGAGGCGGCTGGAGGAGGCTCTCAGACCACCTTTTTGTTGCCCCGCCTGCCGCCATGCGCTTCCACGGCCTTCTCCACGGCGCGCTTCAGTTCGTCCTTGATCTCCGCCGTCTCGGCCATCAGCGCCTCGATCTTGAGAAAATCGAGCACGCGGTACTTCGAGACTTTCGGGCGGATCAGTATGTCGGGGCTGGACTGCTGCAGCTTGTTGGCGATGATCGACTGCATCATCAACTGCGAGGCGCCATACATCAGGTCGACCGTGGTCGGATGCTTGCGCTCGGCATCGCTCGGCGCGCCGACCACGTCGATTGCGATGACGATATCGGCATCCTTTTCGAGGAGATCGAAAGGAACGGGATTGTAGATGCCGCCGTCGATCAGCAGGCAATCATTGCGCACCACAGGGCGGAACACCGCCGGAATGGCGGCCGAGGCCGCGAGCGCCGAATGCAATTCACCCTCGGCGAACACGGCGAGCTTGTGGCCGAAATAGTCGGTCGCCGTAACCTTGAGCGGAATCTTCAGCTCTTCGAAGGTGGCGGGGATATCCTGGGGCAGGAACGCCTTCAGGATGCGCTCGATATTGAACTGGCCGACGCGGATGCCGCCCTGCATGGCTTCGGCGATCGTGCCCGGCCGCGACCGCCACATGCGCGCCGCCACTTCGGCCCGGCTGCCGAGGATCGACCGGACATAATCGTGAATCTCGGCACCCTTCATGCCCGCGGCCATGCCGGCGCCCATGATGGCGCCGATCGACGAGCCGGCGATCGCCGCCGGCTTGATGCCAAGCTCGTCGAGAGCCTCGACGATATGGATATGCGCAAGACCGCGCGCGCCGCCGCCGCCGAAGGCCACCCCGAAGGTCGGGCTCATCCCTTGCGGCCTCCCGCCACCTGAACCAGCGGCGGCCCGATGACCATCACCGCCGGATCGGAAGACAGGAGCTTCTTTGCCGCCGCCTTGACGTCGGCCAGCGTCACCGCGTTGATGAGAGCCGCGCGCCGCTTGATATAATCGATGCCGAGATGATCGATCTGCAGCTCCACCAGCGTCGCGGCAATGGAGCTGGACGAATCCAGATTGCTGATGGCGTAGGCGCCGACCATGTATTTCTTGGTCGCCGCGAGCTCCTCCTCCGAGGGGCCGTTCTCAGCCATGTCCTTCACCACCTGGCGCACGATCGCAAGCGTTTGGGCCGCGCGGTCGGAACGCGTCGCCGTCGTCACCAGCAGCGCGTTGGAATGCTCGTGATCGACGAGATCGGAGCTGACGCTATAGGCAAGGCCGCGCTTCTCGCGCACCTCTTCGTAGAGACGCGACGTGAACGTCGAGCCGCCGAGTATCTCGTTCATCAGCGCGGCGGCGTAGAAATCGGGATCGCTTCGCTTCACGCCCGGCCAGGCAAGCTGCAGGGAGGTCTGCGGCAAGTCGTAATTCACTTCGAGCTGCTGGCCGAGCTTGGGCGTGACGTCGACAATCGGCGCCAGCGCCTGCTTGTCCGGCAGGTCGCCGAACACCTCGTCGAGCCTGCTGCTCAACGTGGCGGCGTCGATATCGCCCACCACCGCCACATGCAGGCCGCCGCGGGCGAAATTTGCTTTGTGGAAGGCCCTGAGGTCGTCCGCAGTGATGGTGGCGAGGCTGTCTTTGTTGCCCTCGTCCGGCCGCGCATAGGGATGCTGGCCATAGATCGCGCGGAGCCAGCGCTGCTGGCCGATCGTGTTGGGATCCCGTTCGTTGGCGAGGATCCCGGACAGTATCTGGGCGCGGATGCGGTCGATCGGCGCCTGGTCGAAGCGCGGACTGTTCACCGCCAGCTTCAGTAGGCCGAAAGCCTCGTCCTTCTGCTCGGACAACATGCGCATCGAACCATAGGTGCCATCGCGGGCGGCCTGAAAACTCATCTCGGCGCCGGCATCGTCGAGCTTCACCTGGAAGCCCTCGCTGTCGAGGTCGCCGGCGCCCTCGTCGAACAGCCCGGTCATCAGGTTGACCAGGCCTTCCTTGCCGGCCGGATCCTGCGCCGTGCCGCCGTCGAAGACGAAACGGATCGCAACCAGCGGGATCGAATGGTCTTCCACCAGCCAGGCGGTGACGCCCTTCTTGGACTTCACCTCCTGGATGTTCATTTCGGCGCGCGCGGCAAGCGCCGGCAAAAGCAGGAAGAACAGGGCGAAGCAAAGTATGGCAACGGCGCGATAGACGCGTCCACCTTCTCCCCTTGTGGGAGAAGGAAAGGTGCTCGTGCGGCCAAGAACCATGCTCATCATCAATTCCCCGCCTGCTGCTGCGGCAAGAGATAGCCACTGGTTGAGCGATCGAGCACCAGATAGCGGGCAGCGACCGCCTTGACTTCATCGGCGGTTACCTTGCGGATGCGGTCGGGCCATTCCTGGACGTCCTTGACATTGCCGCCCGTCGCAAGCGTCGAGCCGTACATGTTGGCCATGTCGTCCTGCTTGTCGCGCGCAAAGATCATGGAGCGCACATAACGGGTCTTGGCCCGCTCCAGCTCATCGTCGCTCACGCCGTCCTTGACGATGCGGGCGATCTCGGCATCGGCCGCCGCCTCGATATCGACAAGCTTGGCGTCGCCGCGCGGGGCGCCATAGACGGTGAAGTTGGTGGCGTCGAGCATGGTGCCCTGGAAATAGGCGCCGGCCTCGGAAGCGATACCCTGCTTGACGACGAGCTGCTGGTACAACCTGCTGCGGTTGTCGCCGCCGAGGATCTCGGCAAGCAGGTCGAGCGCCTCGGCTTCGCCGGGCTTGGCCGTGTGATAGGACGGCACCACCCATTGCGTCGAAAAACTCGGCACCGAGACGCGCGCGTCGGTCAGCGTCACCGTGCGCTTCGTGTTCTGCTCGGGCTCGACGGGACGGATGCGCGGCCGCAGGTCCGGGCCGCGGGCGACCTTGCCGTAGGTCCTTTCGGCCATCGCCTTCACCGCGTTGGGATCGACGTCGCCCACCACCACCAGCACGGCGTTGTTCGGCCGATAATAGGCGTCGTAGAAGGCTTTCGCGTCCGGACGGTTCAACTGCTCCATCTCCTGCATCCAGCCGATCACCGGAATGCGGTAAGGCTGGTTCTGCCAGAGCGTCGCGTCGACCTCCTCGTCGAGCACCGCCTGCGGGTTGCCGTCGATGCGCGAGCGGCGCTCCTCCAGGATCACGTCGCGCTCGGTCTTGATGACATCGTCGGTCAGGATGAGGTTACGCATGCGATCGGCCTCGAAGCCCATCATCTGCTCGAGCGCCGAAGGCGGCACCGTCTCGTGGAAGGCGGTGTAGTCGTAAGAGGTGAAGGCGTTGTTGGAGCCGCCGATCTCGGACACGGCGCGGTCGAACTCGCCGGCGGCGTGATTTGTCGTGGCCTTGAACATCAGGTGCTCGAAGAAATGCGCGATGCCGGATTTGCCGGGCGGCTCGTCGGCGCTGCCGATCTTGTACCAGACCATGTGGGTGACGATCGGGGCGCGATGGTCCGGGATGATGACCACTTCCATGCCGTTGTCGAGCAGGAAATCCTTGACCTCGCCGTCATCGGCCGCGCGGGCCGGAGCAGCCGCGGCAAGCGCCAGCGCGCCCGCCAGAAGCGCTGGGCGCAGCCCAATCCCTGTTTGTCTCATCAAGTTCTCCGGTCGCGGTTGCGCGACGATAGGCAAGGTTCGCTGGTGAGGCAAAGTGATTTGTTCGGCATTTTCGAGGCGAGGCTAGTTGGCCTCGACGAAGCGGATGATCGTTTCGCCGTAATTGCGCTCGTCCATCACGGAAAAACCGGCGCCCGGCTCGAATGGCGCCGAGGCAGCCTCCTCGACGACGCAGAGCGCGCCAGGCAGAAGCCAGCCGCCGGCTTTGGCCGAGCGCAGCGCGCGCTCGCCGAGCCCTTTGCCATAGGGCGGATCGGCGAAGACCAGGCCGAAGGGCGAGATCGTGCCGGCTTCGCCCAAATGAGCGGCGTCGCGACGAAAAATCTTGGTGCGGCCGGTGAGCCCATAGGCCTCGACGTTCTCGCGGATCAGGCCTCGCCCTTCGGTCGATTCTTCGATGAAGACGCAGTAGGAGGCGCCGCGCGACAGCGCCTCAAGTCCGAGCGCGCCGGTACCGGCGAAAAGGTCGAGCACGCGGCCGCCCTCGAGCTTTTCCGCGTAGCGATGCGCCAGGACGTTGAACACCGCCTGGCGGGTGCGGTCGGTGGTCGGGCGGATTGCGTTGCTTTTCGGGGTCGCCAGCGGACGCCCGCGGAACTCACCGCCGACGATCCGCATCGCCGCCCCTCTTCGGACCGCGCGGCCTGTCGCCGCCATCGCCTTCAGGACGCTCGCCGCGAGGCTTGCCGAACGGCTTCGCGCCCGGCTTGCCCTTGCCGCCCGGCTTGTAGGATGCCTTGCGCGCCTTCGCCTCGGCGGCCTTGGCGGCATCGGCCTCCGCCCTGCCCTTGCCGATCGGCCGGGCGCCCGGCGCCATCCAGACATTGGCCTTGCGCTGGCCCGGCGGCTCGATCGGCCGCTGCTCGCGCTCGGATTTCTTGCCCCCAAACCGCGGCTTGTCGCCGAAACCGCCGCGGTCGGATTTCGGGCCGCGCTCGCCGAACGCCCTGTCCGGCCCAAATGCCCTGTCCGGCTTTGTCGAGAGCTTGCTCAGCGCCTCGTCGCGGCTGCCTTCGCGGCGCTTGCGCGCCTTGATCAGCCCGCCCTCGCCGATCGGTCGATGGTCGCCGTCGCGCGTGAATTTCGGCCGGTCGGTCTCTTCACGGCGAGGCCCGCCGCCGCGCACCGGCCTGTTGGAGAACGGCTTTTGGATTTCGGCATCGAAATTGGCGCCGGATTCCTCGATCAGCCGCTCGCCAAGCTGCTCGCGCAACACGCGGCCCTTGATCTCGAGCACATGGCCCTCCGGCAGGTCCTCGAGCTGGAACGGCCCGTAGGAGATGCGGATCAGCCGCGTCACGTCGAGGCCAAGCGCGCCGAGGATGTTCTTCACCTCGCGGTTCTTGCCTTCGCGCAGGCCGAGCGTCAGCCAGGCATTGGTGCCCTGCTCGCGATCGAGCGAAGCTTCGATCGAGCCGTAGAAGACGCCGTCGACGGCGATGCCTTCGCGCAGGCCGGCGAGCGCGCTCTCCTCGACCTTGCCGTGGACGCGCGCACGATAGCGCCGCAGCCAGCCGGTCGCGGGCAATTCGAGCACGCGGGACAGCCCGCCGTCATTGGTCAAAAGCAGCAGGCCCTCGGTGTTGATGTCGAGCCGGCCGATCGTCATCAGCCGCGGCAGGTCGGGCGGCAGCACGTCGAAGACGGTCCTGCGGCCTTCCGGATCGCGGTTGGTCGTGACGACGCCCGCCGGCTTGTGGAACAGGAAGAGACGCGTGCGCTCGATCGGCGGAATCTCGGTGCCGTCGAGATGGATGATGTCGTCAGCGCCGACATTGAAGGCCGGCGAGTCCAGCACCTTGCCGTTGACCTTGACGCGGCCGGCGGCGATCAGCTCTTCGGCGTCGCGGCGCGACGCGATGCCGGCGCGCGCCAGCCGCTTGGCGATGCGCTCGCCGCTTTCCGGCGCGGCTTCCGAGGGCCGCGGCCGCGGCTTGAAGCCGCCTTCCGGTTTTCTTGCGACGCTATCGCGCTGCGGACGATCGCTGAAGTCTCGCTTCGGCCGGTCGGCGAAGTCGCGTACCGGGCGATCACCGAATTCGCGCTTGGGACGGTCGAAACGTCTTTCTTCCCGCTCACCGTCGGCGGCCACCGGCCGGTCGCCACGCGGTGTGTAAGGCTTGCGTGTCTTCTCGAAGGGCTTGCCGTCGCGTGGCGGACCTTTGCGGAAAGGCCTTTCGCCGCGCTCAGCGCCCTCGCCCGCTTCGCGTGGCTTGTAGCTGCGCTGGAAATCCCGGGCTGGGCGCTCGCCGTCGGCAGCCGTCGGCCGGGCGCCGCGCGGTGCGTAGGGCTTGCGGCCCTCGCGCTTCTCAAACGGCTTGCCTTCCGGACGCGGGCCTTTGCGGAAAGGCCTTTCGCCGCGCTCAGCGCCCTCGCCCGCTTCGCGTGGCTTGTAGCTGCGCTTGAAGTCGCGGCGTCCGCCGTCGACATCGCGGCGCTCGCCTTCGGCGGCCATAGGCCGCTCGCGCTTCACGAACGGTTTCTTGGGACCGAAGCTCGGCTTGCCGCCGCGGCCTCGCTGGTCCGCCGGTTTCGAGCCGCCTTTGCGAGGCCCGCGTGGAGATTTCTTGTCGTCGTTCATTACTTTGCTCGTCTTTGCCTGCTACGACGCCGCGCGCCCTTGCGGACGCCCAACGCAGGCAGTGTCATTCTTGATTTTGCGCATATGCCAGCGCGGCAAAAACCGATTCCGGTTTTCAAGGTCTCGCGCTAGATAACAGGATCGCTGTCGGGTGGCGAGGAGTAATCGGAATGGAGACCGCTTGAAACGACCGGATTTCATGGCCCTGGCGCTTGAAGAGGCCGAAGCGGCCGCCGGCCGCGGCGAAGTGCCGGTCGGCGCCGTGATCGCCAATGGCGGCACGGTGGTCGCGAAAGCCGGCAACCGCACGCGCGAATTCTCGGACCCGACCGCGCATGCCGAGATGCTGGCGATCCGCGAGGCCTGCCGGAAGCTCGCAAGCGAGCGTCTCACCGGCCACGATCTCTATGTGACGCTGGAGCCCTGCGGGATGTGTGCCGGCGCGATCTCCTTCGCCCGGCTGCGGCGGCTCTATTTCGGCGCCGCCGACGAGAAAGGCGGCGCGGTGGTCAACGGCGTGCGCTTCTTCGCCTCGCCCACCTGCCACCACGCGCCGGATGTCTATGCGGGGATCGGCGAAAGCGACGCCGCCCTCATCCTCAAGGATTTTTTTCGCGAGAAACGGGATGGCGGGTGAGGTGTAGTGAGTAGTGGTTAGTGAGTAGTGAGTAGGTCACTACTGACTACTGACTACTGACTACTGACTACTGACTACTAACTATTCAGAGACCCAGCCAGTCGAACCAGCCGCCCTTCTTGCCTTCGGCCTGCGCCTTGAGACGGCGCTCCTTCTTGTACTCGTCCTCGCCGAGCTCGTTCTGCGGCGCGGTGGCGGCCGCCTGGCGATAGGCAAGCGGCGGCTCGCTCAGATATTTGCGAGTGGTCGGATCGCCCTGCTTCTGTTCGGCCAGCCGGCGCTGAACCTCGGCGCGGCGCGTGGCGCTGGAATCATCCGGCGACCAGCGCGGCGGGTGGCTGGAACCCGAATCCGCCATCGCCTTCTTCACCGCTTCGGGATCGGTCTGGACATCCTCGGCCGCTTCAGGCTGGTAGTTCGGATCGTTCTGGTGCGCGGTGGCGTCGGCGCGGATGCGGGCGCGGCGCGCCTCCGGCGATTCGGGCCAGTCGGCGCTCGCCGTCTGGATGCTCTCCTGCGGCGCGGGCAAGCTTTCCTTCTGCCCAGGAGCTGGCTTCACCAGTTCAGGACGCGGCTTGTAGTCGATCGGATCGCGACGCTTCGGCGTGATCGCGGCAGCGCCGGAAACATCATCGAAGAGCTGCGCGGCAGCGGTCTTGCCGGTCCCGTAGGTGGGCGAGCTCACGCAGCCGGACATTGCGATGGCCGATACCACAAGCGGCACCATCAGCGCGGCGCGCGCAAACGTTCTGTCGGTCATGCCAAAAAGTCCCACTCTAACAGCCTTTCGGTCGCCACCGGCCGAGGGCACGGTCCCCTGCTTCCCCGCATTTGCGATGGAAATCCGGCGACAATTTGTCTGCCGGAGTGTCGCGTGTTTACCTCAACCGCTCGTCAAGGGCAACGCACGGGCGGGTTTCCGGCCACCCGGCGCGCTGCTTTTGCACCGGCTTATAAACGGCCAAGCGCCTTCAGCTCGTGCAGCACGGCCGCATCGCGGGCCGAAACGTCCGGGAATTCCGGGTCCTGGCCGACATCGGCGGTGTAGCGCCAGGAGCGCGCGCATTTGATCAGACCGCGATCCTCGGCTTTCTCCACCACCACCGCCACGCCCTTGACGTCGTCGAGCGTGAAGGCGCCTTCCGGGGCTTTGCCATGCTTGACGACGAGGTCGCTGGTGATCGCCATCTCGGCCATGTCGACATCGGCGATCGCTGCTTCCAGCACCGCGTCGTCGAGCGTCACCACCGGCACCGCTTCGAGCGACGAACCGATCAGCTTCTCGGCGCGCGCGATCTCAAGCGCGCCGGTGACGACACGGCGCACTTGCCTTACCTTGCGCCATTTCTCGGCCAGCGCCTCGTTGCGCCAGTTCTGCGGGATCGACGGGAACTGATCGAGATGCACCGATACGGCTTGCGGATGGCGGTCGAGCCAGGCTTCCTCGGTGGTGAAGGGCAGCATCGGCGCCAGCCACTTCACGAGGTATTCGAAGAGGTGGCGCACCACCTGCACGGCAGCCCTGCGGCGCAGGCTCGACGGCGCGTCGCAGTAGAGCGCGTCCTTGCGGATGTCGAAATAGAAGGCCGAAAGCTCCACCACCATGAAGTCCAGCAGCGTGCGGGTGATGCGCTTGAACTCGAACGCGTCGTAGCCCTGGCGCACCACCTCGTCCAGCTCGGACAGCCGATGCAGCATCAGCCGTTCCAGTTCCGGCATCGCCTCGACCGGCACATCCTGGCCGTCGTCATGAGCGAGCGTGCCTAGCATCCAGCGGATGGTGTTCCTGAGCTTGCGGTAGGCGTCGATATTGGTCTGCAGCACGTTCTTGCCGAGGCGCTGGTCTTCCCAATAATCGGTCGTCACCACCCAGAGCCTCAGGATATCGGCGCCGGACTGTTTGATGACGTCCTGCGGCACGACAGTGTTGCCGAGCGACTTCGACATCTTGCGGCCTTCCTCGTCCATGGTGAAGCCATGGGTGATGACCGTGTCGTAAGGCGCCCTGCCCCTGGTCCCGCAGCTTTCGAGCAGCGAGGAATGGAACCAGCCGCGATGCTGATCCGAGCCCTCGAGATAGACGTCGGCCGGCCATTTGAGATCCGGACGGTCTTCCAGCGTGAAGACATGCGTCGAGCCGGAATCGAACCAGACGTCGAGGATGTCCATCACCTGGTGCCATTTCGAGGCATCGTGATTGCCGAGGAAGCGCGCCTTGGCGCCCTCAGCGAACCAGGCGTCGGCGCCTTCCTTCTCGAAGGCATCCATGATGCGCCGGTTGACGGCCTCGTCCTTCAGCACATTGCCCTCCTCGTCAGCGAAAACGGCGATCGGCACGCCCCAGGCGCGCTGGCGCGACAGCACCCAATCCGGGCGCTCCTCGATCATGGCGCGGATGCGGTTCTGGCCCGCCGCCGGCACGAAGCGGGTGTCGTCGATCGCCTTCAGCGCGCGGCCGCGCAGCGTCGTGCCGTCGCCAAGGTCCTTGTCCATATAGACGAACCATTGCGGCGTGTTGCGGAAGATGACCGGCTTCTTGGAGCGCCAGGAGTGCGGATAGCTGTGCTTCAGCCGGCTGCGCGCGAAGAGCGCGTTGCGCTTGATCAGCTCGTCGATCACCGCCTGATTGGCGTTGCCCTTCATGCCGTTGTCATCGATGACGCGCGCCGCACCGCCCTCGCGCCCGGGGCCGAAGCCCGGCGCGTCCTTGGTGAAGAAGCCGGCATCGTCGACCGTGAAGGGGATCGCGGTATCGACGCCGCGCGCCCTCAGTTCGCTCGCGGCTTCCATCCAGGCGTCGAAATCCTCGCGGCCATGGCCGGGCGCGGTGTGCACGAAGCCGGTGCCGGCATCGTCGGTGACATGCTCGCCGGCAACCATCGGCACCGGGAATTCATAGCCGCCGCCGAGCCCTTTGAAAGGATGCGAAAGCGTAAGCTTCCCAAGCTGTTCGGCCGAGACGCTATGAAGCCTGTTGAACGTGACCTTGGCCTTGGCCGCACAGTCCTCGGCCAGCGCGTCGGCAAAGATCAGCTTCTCGCCGGGCTGCGGACCGAAGGCGTTCTCGGCCGCCGTCACCCCATAGAGGCCATAGGCGATGCGCGGCGAATAGCTCACGGCGCGGTTGCCGGGGATGGTCCAGGGCGTGGTCGTCCAGATGACGACATGCGCCTCGACCAGATCGAGCGCGGCCTCGTCCAGCGCCGGCGCGGCGCCGGCGACCGGCTGGGCGAGACTCGCGACGGGGAACTTCACCCAGATCGTGTCGCTCTCATAGTCCTGATACTCGACCTCGGCCTCGGCGAGCGCGGTACGCTCGACCACGCTCCACATCACCGGCTTCGAGCCACGGTAGAGCTGGCCGGACATGGCGAATTTCAGCAGTTCGCCGGCAATACGCGACTCGGCATGGTAAGCCATGGTCGTATAGGGATTGTCGAAATCGCCGATAACGCCGAGGCGCTGGAACTCGTCGCCCTGTACCTTGATCCAATGAGCCGCGAAGTCGCGGCATTCCTTGCGGAACTCGTTGACCGGCACCTCGTCCTTGTTCTTGCCCTTGGCGCGATACTGCTCCTCGATCTTCCATTCGATCGGCAGGCCGTGGCAGTCCCAACCCGGCACGTAGTTGGCGTCATAGCCGCGCATCTGGAAGGAGCGGTTGATGACGTCCTTGAGGATCTTGTTCAGCGCATGGCCGATATGGATGTTGCCGTTGGCGTAGGGCGGGCCGTCATGCAGCACGAATTTCTCGCGGCCGGCGGCCTCCTCGCGCAGCTTTCTGTAAAGGTCCATGTCCTGCCAGCGCTTGACCAGGCCAGGCTCCTTCTCGGGCAGGCCGGCGCGCATGGGGAAATCCGTCTGCGGCAAATAAAGCGTTTTGGAATAGTCGATCGTCTCAACAGTGTCGGTCATTGATCTGCCATCTCAGGGGTACCCGACGACAAAAGCCGGGCGTTCAGGTCTTGCCTTGACGCATATCGTTTTCCCAAAACCGAAGCCACCTTCGGGCGATATGCGTTGATGTTCATGAAAAAAACGCGAGGGGCGCGCGCGAAAACTCCCGGCGGCTCCAGCGGCGCTCAGGCCGCCCGGAACACCGGGCCCGTAATTCGTATCGCGATCGCGAAAAGGCGCGAAAAGCTCATCATGGCGTGGCTTTTAGCGGATGGCGCGGCAGGAATAAAGCGCGGATTTCAAGGCATGAGGCCGCTTTCGCGACCTACATCGTGAAATTGAAGCGGTAAGTGGTCGAGACACCGAAGGTCCACTGGTTGCGGTCGCCCCGTTCCTTGACCAGGCTGGAATCGGCAGCCGGCCCCATCAGGCGCGAATATTCGGTGAAGACGCTCGCCGTCATCGGCTCGGTCACCTTCCAGGTGATCGCGCCGCCGAGGCCTGTCGACTTCACACCGCCGACCGGATGGTACTCGCTCAAGCCCGAAGCCGCCGCTTCCTTGGCATTGACGCCGTAATAGGCGTCGAAATAGTCCGACGAGGCGAAGGAAACGCGCGGACCGCCGGAGATGCGAACGGTCGGCGTGATGTCATAGAAGGCGTCGGCCGCGATATCGGCGACGAAGCCGTTGTGGGAGCGTATGCCATGCCGCAACTCGGCCCGCGCGCGCAGCCAGTCCAGCGGATAAAATTCGAAGAAGCCGCCCACCTCGCCGCCGAAGCGCACCGGATCGAGCCCCTTGAGCTCATCCTTGCTCTCGCGCGAGAATATGAATTTGCCGGTCAAGCCGGCGCGAACGGAACCGTCATCGATCAGCGCCAGCGAGATGTTGTCGTTGCGCGAGGTGAAACGCGCCTCCGGACCGACCTTGCCGAGCGAAATGATCGGCTGGGCGCTGAGCATATATTTCTTGCCGCCCTCGAAATTCGGCGCGACCAGTGCTGTGGCGCCGAGCGTCAGATACCAGTCGCCGGATATCCAGCTGCCCTCGCCCGCCTGGGCGACGGGCGCGGTGGACAGGCCCATGGCAACGGCCAGCGGAATCGTCCCGACAATACGCATCGTCACCCCTTACGCGAAACGCGCCGGCAGCACCACCTGCCAGCGCTCAAGCCATGCCGTGCGTTCGGTAAAATTTGACTTAAAGTCATGACGTCGGAACCAGCGGAATCGACGGACGAATTAGGCGACACGCCGGGTGCGGCGAGACGTCTCTATCAGATCGCAGGCCGCTTCCAGTCCGCCGGTAAGCGGATTTGATGCCCCGTAGGCAAGAGCCGCCTTGTGCCATTGCGCGGGGACCGCCGGGTTGCCGGCCTTCAGGATTGCCTGCCGCCAGATTTCAGGATCGTCGCGGTTGGCCACAACCAGCCCCGCTCCGCTGGCTTCGACATAATTTGCATATCCGCAGGCGTCCGATGCGATGACGGGCAAGCCGTTTGCGAGTGCTTCGAGGATCACCGTGCCTGTATTTTCAAGACGAGCCGGATGCAGCATGAAATCGCTTGCAACCACAATCGCCGGAATGTCTTCCTGGATGCCCAGCAGGGTAACCCGTTCCGACATGCCGGATTTGGCAATCAGGGCGCGAAGTCGCGTTTCCTCCTCGCTGCCTTTTCGAAGACCGGCGATCAGCCAATGGATATCCGGGAACGGCTGCAGGCCCTTTACCGCCCGATCGAGACCCTTCACCTTCAATCTGTTGGCGATGGTCAAGGCAATGACGGATTTGCGGGGAAGCCCAAAACGATCGCGGATCTCATTGCGGTCGACAGTGAGCAGTTCCGGTCTGCGGCGTTTCGGATCGAGCGTCGGGCCGACGACGTGAATGCGCGATTCCTCGGTTCGCCAGAAGTCTCGGTAAAGCGCTGCCTGGTTTTCGCTGAGCGCAATGATCTGCACGGTGTTGCCAGGGGCAAAGATCATCGATTCGAGATTCTGCTGGCGCATGAAGCGGGGCGAAAACGGCCGCCACCATCCGAGCTTCGACACAAAATAGGGCGGATCGCCGGCATAGTAGATGTCCAGACCCGCCATCTTGTTGAAACCGACCACGCAGTCGAAGTCGCGCCTGGCCGTCAGCACCGACCTTCCCAGCGCATATTCGGTGCCCGGATTGGAGAGAACCCTTGCCGGCTGGATTTTTATCGTAGCCGAACTCTCGACATGACCGACCTGGCGCGTCGTCAGGATCGTCACGCTGTGGCCGCGCCCGACCAATCGGTCGCTGATATTGAGACAATCCCTCTGCAGACCCCCATTCATGAAGAGGGTAGAGATTGCGCAGCAGATTCTCATCGCGTTTTCCGGAGCGCCACCCCACCCCCAAGTCAGATCGGAGAGAGACCCCGGGTGCGCCCCAGACTTCCCCATTCAAACAAACACGCCGGGCGCTCAAATGTTGGTCGTGTTGAAAAGACGCATATGCTGTATATAGCCCGTTATCAAGAGACCTGGATGCTGTTGCATTCGAGCTTTTTCAAAAAACTCAATTGGAGCGCGCATGAAAATTCCACGGGGCGATCGTGGCTGCCAAGCCGGGTCCGACTGAAAGCCGCGGCGGCCGTGCCAAAGGCCCTGCGCGAATATGACTTGCGGCAATGGCTGAGGCTGCAGCCGCTGCTGCATGCCGTCAAGAGTGCCCGTTACCGGAAAATCGACCGAAGGTTTCTGCGTCAGCCGCTCAAGAATGGCGACATCCAAGGGATCCGTGCCGCCGCCCGCGATCGCCATGTCCTGATTACCGTCGCTTTCGGCGATGCTCAGTGCCTGGAATTGCAGTTGCGGCTGACGACACGATTCGTTCGCCATGATCTCCACATCGTTGCCGACAACAGCATCAGCGAAGCTTCCGCACGCGACAACAGGCAGGTATGCGCAACCCATGGCGCCGCCCATGTCACGCTGCCGACCAATCCGTGGACCGCAAGAAGCCCGAGCCGGTCCCATGGCGCGGCGCTCAACTGGATGTGGCACAATATTCTGAAGCCTGCCGCGCCGGCCGCGTTCGGATTCCTGGACCAGGATCTTTTCCCGACGCAACCATGCGACCCTTTCGAGCCTCTTGAAGTTGCGCCGTTTCACGGCGACCTCCGCAGGGCAGGCTCGCGATGGTATTTGTGGGCTGGCTATTGCTTCTTCCGATTCGACGCCGTCGGCCGCAAGCCTCTCGATTTCGGGCTCGACTGGTTCGCCGGCCTCGACACCGGCGGAGCCAACTGGGAGGCGCTCTATCGGTATGTGGATCCGAGCACGGTTCCGCAACGGCCGATAACCGCATTCGCGGCCTTGCCTGGGGTTGAGCTCAGACGGGCCTATTGCGAATGGCGGGGAAGCTGGCTTCATGAAGTCGGCCTCGATGGCGACCTCTCGTTGAAGGCGAAAAAGCGCGAGGCGGTGCTGCGGCTGCTCGCGCCCGCATTTGAGGTCCCGCTCGGATCGGCGCGACAAGGAAATTGACGGTCGACAGACCGAGGAAACTTTGGAATTGGAATTTTTAAGCTAGGCTGCCGACATCCGAGAATTCAACGGCCATTCGGTCGCGGCCGATCATCGCAAGGAAAGTTCCATTGCCGACAGTAAGCGTCATCATTCCGGTGCGAGACGGCGCGCAATATGTCGGCGAGGCCCTGCAAAGCATCCTGGACCAGGATCTGGCGGATATCGAAATCATCGTTGTAGACGACGGATCTTGCGACGACAGCGCCGCGATCGCGGCATCGATCGGCAACCGTGATGGCCGCGTCAAAGTTGTCGCCAACCACGGCAAGGGGATCGTCGATGCGCTGAACATGGGGATTTCGCTCGCGCGGGCCCCTCTTGCCGCGCGCATGGATTGCGACGATATCTCGCTATCCGACAGGTTGCGCCTGCAGGTGGCGTGTTTCCAGGCCGACGCCGATTTGCAGTTGCTCGGCACGGCGGGATTGCAGATCGACCGGGACGGAAACCCGTTGGGGCCGATAGACGTTCCGGTCGGCAACGACCAGTTGCGGGACGCGCTTGCCAGGTACAATCCGATGCTTCATCCGACGGTGATGTTCCGGACCGAGGCCGTCCGGCGCGCGGGAGGCTACCGTCGGGCGTTCACCTATGCCGAGGACTACGATCTTTGGCTGCGGCTTTCCGAGACCGGAAAACTGGCCAACATGGATGCGCAGCTCGTGAAGCTGAGATCGCATCCGGGACAGGTATCGCGCATGAAGCAGGATCAGCAGAAGGCGGCAGCGGCCTTGGCCAGGCAGTCGGCGCTGCTGCGTCGCAATCGCGCCGAGCCGTTCGACACCAACGGCCAACCCGCCGAGGCCATCGCGAGCTTTCTAGCATCGCGCGCCGCCACCGGGGTCGGCATCTCCAGCCTGGAAAGACGCGACATCGAGTTGCTGTTACGAACCGCGGGCATACCCATGGCCGTCACTTGCAAGCTGCTGTTCCTGGCGGCTGTCGGCGCCCCTTCCTTCAGGACGCTTGCGCTGGGACCTCGACTGGCCTGGCGCAGGATGATCGCGCGCCCTGCAAGAATTCGGCCCAGCTGATGCGGCTTGTCGTCGATCTCTCCAGCATGGTGCGCTGGCTCGGCCCCCCGGTCGGCCTGGTCCGCGTGCAACGCCACTACGCAGCCGCGGCGGCCGCATTCAAGGCCTCCGAGGTGGCATTCACGGTGTTCGACCCGATCGAGCGGGTGGTTAGACAGGTTTCGCCGACCATGGCGGCGGAGATCATCGCCGGCAACATTTCGTGCGACATGAGCTTTTACCCAGACCCTGCCCGCTTCAAGATGCGTTTTTACGATCGCTGGCCGAACTGGGCACGGCGGTCGCTGATGGCGATCATCAGACCGCGCCGGATCCTGATAATGGAAATCGGCGCGTTCGGCCTGCGCAATCCCGGCAGCCCTTTGCTTCGTTTCCTCGAGCGGATCGAAAATCGGCTGATGAAGGAAACCGAGCGGCGGCAAGTCGCTGGCGTGGGCGGTTCACGCGCCCGGATCGTCCCGCTCAGGACCGTGGCCGGCAACAAATACGACCTTTCGCCCGGCGACCATCTGCTCTTGATGAACAACGACTGGGCGCACACCGATATCGAGGTCATTTCGCACGAGGCGCGCTTGGCCGGCGCAAAGCTGATCGTGCTGTTGAACGACATCATTCCGATCCAGTTTCCCGAATGGTACAAGCCGCACGACGTCAAGAGATTCACGGACTATGTGGATCTGGCGATGAGGCTGGCAGACCGTTTCATCCTGACCTCGAGGCGCGTCACCACCGATGTCGAGGAATATGCCGCCAAGCGCGGCATCCACCTGCCGCAGCTGGAGCATGTCCCTCTCGGCTGCGACAGTGCCCGCAAATCGAAGGCGGACGGCCGCCTGCCGGATGGGCTTGAGACGGATCACTACGTGGTCTTCGTTTCCACCATCGAACCGCGCAAGAACCATTCGCTGCTCATGGATGTCTGGACGCGCCTCGTCTTGGACGGAACAGTCGCGCGTAGCGGCATGAAGCTGGTTTTCGTCGGCCGCAGCGGCTGGATGGTCGACGGCATCCTGGCCAAGCTTCACGGCCATCCTGCCTACGGCAAGAGCCTCGTTCATCTCGACAACGTCGATGACGGTACGCTGTCCCTTCTTTACCGCAACAGCGCGTTCTGCGTGTACCCGTCGCTCTATGAGGGATATGGGCTGCCGCCCGTCGAGGCGCTGGCCTACGGCAAGGCGCTGATCGCCTCGACGGGCGGAGCCATTGCCGAAGTGGTCGGTTCGTCGGGACTCTGCCTTGATCCGCTCGACGTCGAAGGATGGGAAAACGCGATGCGGGAGTGGATCACTTCGCCCGCGGCCCGTGCTCCGTACGAAGCGAAGGCCACAGATTTCGTGGCGCGAAGCTGGGGGCAGGCCGGCCGGGAGACGCTGGAGGCGACGCTGGCGCCCTTCCCGGACGAAATCCAGCCGCCGCCAGGTTGACGATCTCTGCACGCCCGCCGATCGCGGTCATCCGGCCGACGCCGGCCAAGTCGGTTCGTCGGCAAATGGCGGGCTGACGAAGGCGGCGCTTCGCACGCGCCGCGCTGCTCGCTGGACGCTTAAGTTCATCGGGACTACCTTCCTTTCACCCGCAAGCGGCGCGGCGACATCGGAGGGAAAAGATCATGACCTTGCAAGGCGATGCTCTGAAAGACGCGATCGGCCAGACGCGGGACAAATGGGGATGGTTCGTGGCGCTCGGCGTGTTGCTGCTGATCTTCGGCGGCATCGCTTTCGGCAATCTGTTCATCGCCACCGTCGCTTCCGTCTATGTCGTCGGCTGGCTGATGCTGATGGCAGGTGTCATCGAGATCATCCACGCCTTCGGGGTCAAGACCTGGGGACGTTTCTTCTACTGGCTGCTGAGCGGCCTGCTCTACGCCGTCGCCGGCTTCTTCGCCTTCGACAACCCGTTGCTCGCCTCGGCGGTGCTGACGCTGCTATTGGCCATCGCGCTCGTCGCTTCGGGGCTTTTGCGGTCCTGGGTGGCCTTCCATCATCGGCCGCAGCAAGGCTGGGGATGGCTGCTGGCGGCCGGCATCATCACCATTCTGCTCGGCCTGATGATCGCCATGGGCTGGCCGGTGAACAGCCTTTGGGTTCTTGGCATCTTCCTGGCGATCGACCTGGTGTTCCAGGGATGGAGCTTCATCGCCATCGGGCTGGCGCTGAAGCGGTAGGCCGCAAGCGGCGATCCAGGTGTGTTGAGATTCAGGTCAGGCCGAGCCGAGAACGGCGGTTTCCGAGAACCGGAGCGGAGCGTACTTCTCGTACGTGAGCACCGGAAGCGCAGGAAACCGTCGTTCGCAGGCCGGCATCACCTGAATATCAACGCAGCCTAGAACGCGATTTCGGCGTCCAGTTGCGAAAGCGGGCGCACGCCCTTGAGCAGCGCTCTCGCCTCGGCCTCGTCTTGTTTCATCTGCGCCACCAGCGCGTCGAGACCATCGAATTTGAGCTCCGGGCGCAGGAAGCCGAAGAACGACACCTGGCAGGTCTCGCCATAGAGATCGCCGGAAAAATCGAAGACGTAGGTTTCGAGCAGCGGCGCGCCATTGTCGTCCACGGTGGGACGCCGGCCGAAGCTGGCAACTCCGTCATGAAGCGCGCCGTCGGCGCGACGGAAGCGGACGGCATAAATCCCTTCCTTCAAGGCCGCTTCCGGCGAAAGCCGCATATTGGCGGTCGGGAAGCCGAGAGTGCGACCAAGCCGCTGACCGCCAATCACCTCAGTCTCGACGGTGAAACGGTAGCCGAGCAGGCCGGCGGCCTCCTCCACCTTGCCTTCGGCGAGCAGGTCCCGGATGCGGCTCGATGAAACCACCTCCGCGCCTTCATCGCGGAAGGCGTCGACCAGCGTCACGCCGAAGCCGTGCCGTTCGCCGGCCGCCATCAGAAAGGCCGGCCCGCCCTGGCGGTCCTTGCCGAAATGAAAGTCGAAACCGGTGACGGCGTCGCGGATGCCGAGGTTCTTCTCCAGCACATCGGTCACGAAAGCCTCGGGCGAGAGCGAGGCAAAATCGCGCGTGAACGGCTGCTCGACCAAAGCGGCAAAGCCAAGTCCGGCGAGCAGCCGCGCCTTCATCGGCGGCGGCGTCAGCACGAAGAGTGGCACCTGTGGCCGGAACACCTTGCGCGGATGCGGCTCGAAGGTGAGCACCAAAGCGGGCACGCCATTGCGGGTTGCTTCGCTCAGCGCGCGCTCCAGGACGGACTGATGGCCGCGATGGACACCGTCGAAATTACCGATCGCCACGACGCCGCCGCGCAGATGCGCGGGCAGCGGCGCGACAGCCGAAAGACGTTGGAAGGCTTGGTTCATGTCGAGGCGCCCGTCATGGCCAGACCTCCAACCTATTGCAGACGCGCAATGACGGCGACCGGCCGGTAGCCGTGCTTTTCAAGGAAGCCGGCCAGCCTTTCAGGATCGGGGCGGAGCGGATCGCCATAATCGCGAGCGTGAATACCGCCCGAGACATAGAGCACGTCAAAGCCGTTGTCGGCCGCGCCCTTGACGTCGGTCATCATGCCGTCGCCGATGGCGAGGACCTCGCTTCGCTCGACGGCGCGGCCAAGAAGGCCGGCGACCTCCTTCATGGCGACATCATAGATCGGCGCGAAGGGCTTGCCGGCAATCAACGTACGGCCACCCAGCTGCGCGTAATCTCGCGCGAGCGCGCCGGCGCACCAGATGGTGCGCTCGCCGCGCTCCACCAAGATATCCGGATTGGCGCAGATGAACGGCAGATTGCGGGCACGCAGCCGCCGCAGCAGCTCCGCATAGTCGGCGGGCTTCTCGACCTCGTCGTCATAGAGGCCCGTGCAGACGATGCCCGAGGCCTCGAATTCCTCGACGAGATCGACGTCGAGCCCATCATAAAGGGTGAAATCGCGCTCGGGACCGATGTGAAAGATCTTCCTCGGTCCTTCTGCGATCAGGTCGCGGGTCACATCGCCTGATGTGACGACGTGGTCAAAGGCGTCGGCGGGTACCCCGATGACCTTCATCTGGGCGACGACATCGGCGCTGCGGCGCGGCGAATTGGTGATGAGCACGACCGGCACATTCGCCGCGCGCGCTCTTGCAAGCGCCGCGGCAGCGGCCGGAAAGTGCCATTCGCCATTGTGCACGACGCCCCATACGTCGCACAGTATGGCGGCGTAGCGCCCTGCAAGATCGTCGAGCGAAGCGATAATGTCAGGCGAATCCGCCATGCCGTGTCCCTGATTTCGATCCTGACAAGACCGCGACAGCCATTCTTCAGTTCAGAGGACGCCACGGCCGGTCCCGCATAACCGAAGCGCTTCATCCTGTCACCAGCTTTCCGGCATCGGCCTTCGACGGCGCGTCGGTGCACAGGGTTAATGCCCAGTCAAACGACCGTGCGATCTTGACGCTTCGAGGGAGCTAAAATTTAACGATTCATGGATCATGCTAAACGAGAAACTATAGGATCCTGGCGGGGGCTAAGGGCATTGATCCGCAAATTCCTACGCGACAGACGAGGCAACTATGCCTTGATGACGGCCGTCACCATGATACCGCTGATGGGCGGGGTGGCGCTTGCGGTCGACTATACCGAACTCATAAGAGAGCGGCAGGAGACGCTGAACGCGCTGGACGCCGCCGGCATCGCGACGGCACAACATATCGTCGCCGGCGCCACCGACGCCGAAGCCAAGGCCTATGCCAAGACATTTTTCGAGGCCAATCTCAGGCACGTCCTTCCGGCGAACACCACGCTGACGGTCACCTTGCCCAACAACAATGCGGGCGGCGGCACGCTGGTGCTCGAAGCCGCCCTGAAGTACCAACCTTACTTCCTGCCGGCCGCGGTCGCATTGCTTGGCGGAACGCCGGGCCAGACGAACGTCAACTTCTCGGCCAGATCTGAAATCCGCCTTAAGAACACGCTGGAAGTGTCGCTGGTGCTCGACAATTCTGGCTCGATGGCCGAACTCGGCCACGGCTCGAATCAAGTACGTTTCGACCTTCTGAAGAGTGCCGCCAAGCAGCTTGTCGACCAGTTGTCGGGGCAAGCGCAGCTGATGAAGCAGATTTCCAAGCCGGTTCAGTTCAGCCTAGTTCCGTTCGCCGCCTCGGTGAATATAGGCCCGGCCAACTCGACGGCGGCGTGGATGGATCAGGATGGCATCTCGCCCATCCAGCACGAGAATTTCGACTGGACGACGATGACCCAGGGAAATTCGCTCTGGCCACAGAGATATGTCGAGAAGGTCGGCAGCATCTGGTATGCGCGCGGCACCGATTGGGATCCCACCCAAAAAGACAAGCCGCTGACGCGCTTCTCGCTCTACAAATGGATGCAGCGAATTTCGGCTTGCACCAAAGATTCGAACAATGTTTGCACGTCCAATATAACCTACGCGCCGATCGCGAGCTGGAGCGGCTGTGTCGAGTCGCGTCCTTATCCGTACAATATCCAGGATACGGCCGCCTCGACCTCCACGCCGGCGACGTTGTTCGTGCCGATGTTCGCGCCTGACGAGACCGACTATACCGACGGCTACTCCCGGCCCGCAAACAACAACTGGCATCTCGACGTGACGTCCAGCAGCGACAGCCCGACACCGACGCGCCAGAAATACATGCCGAAATATTTCAACTACGGCAACAAGGTCACCCCCGCCTACGGCAACAATGCCGGCCCGAACACCAGTTGCAGCACGACCGCGATCACGCCGCTGACCGATGTCTCCACCTCTGCCGGCGCCACCACGGTCAAGAACGCGATCGACGCCATGGTCGATGTCGGCGCCACCAACGTGCCGGAAGGCATGGCTTGGGGCTGGCGGACGCTTTCCAGCACCGCGCCCTTCACCGAGGGACGCCCGGAAACACAAAAAGGCAACGACAAGGTTCTGATTGTGCTGACCGACGGGGCCAATACCTATTACACGCCGGATTCGGTGAGTGCCCAGTCGTACTCCGGCACCTACTACAGGAGCGGCGGCAACGATCTTTCCGGCAACAAGGCCATCTATTCCGCGCTTGGATATCTTGCCTACGGCAGCCAGACCAAGCCGTTCGGAAGCACCTACACCTATGGCCGGCCATTCCTCGGCACCAGCATCAACGTCAGCAAGAGCGATTATTCGAACGCCAACTACACCAAGGCCATGAGCGAGCATCTGGCAACGCTATGCGACAACGCCAAGGCGGCCAACATCATCGTTATGACCATCGCCCTCGATCTCGATTCGACCAACACGGCCGAAGCGGCGCAGATGGCAGCGCTGAAGACCTGCTCGTCGGATTCGCGCTACGCTAAGGATCCAGCGGACCCGACCGGCAAGACGCCGAAGAAACTGTTCTGGAACTCGACCGGCGCCACGCTGTCGGACGACTTCAAGGCGATCGGCAACGAATTGTCGAACCTGCGCATCGTCAGCTGATCTGCTCGGACAAGCAATCGATGACGCCCGCCCTCCAGGCGGGCGTTTTCATCGTGCAGCGCACCATCGGAAATGATTTGGTTAGCGGCTGGTGAAGTCGCCGTTAAGCAATCGAGCGGTTTGCCAAACCGGTCCTTCAGCGTTTTGTGGAAATGTCGCCCGACAGAGAATCCGCCGGCGGGGGGCCGCTCGATAAAAATGCGCAAATTCTGGCATCAATTCTGCCGTGACCGCCGCGGCAACTATGCGTTCATGACCGCGATCGCCATGGTGCCGCTGATGGGGGCGGTGGCGATGGCCGTCGACTTCAGCGAGCTCAACCGCCAGAAGCAGATGGTGCTCAACGCGCTCGACGCCGCCAATTTCGCCGCGGCGCGGCGGCTTGCCGAAGGCGCCACGGATGACCAGATCAGAGCCTATGCGGTCGACTTCTTCAACGCCAATCTGAACAACATCGACCCCGCCGACATCTCGCTCAACATCACGCTGCCCACCAGCCAGGCCGGCGGCGGTCTGCTCACGATGAGCGCGACGCTGAACTATCACCCTTACTTCTACCCGTCCTCCTCGCTGCTAGTCGGCGCATCCACGGTCGATGCGAACAAGTCGATCAACCTTGCCATGGACTCCCAGGTGCGGCTGAAGAACACGCTGGAAGTGGCGATGGTGCTCGACAATTCGGGCTCGATGACAACACCGGGCACAGGCACGGGCCAGAAGCGCATCGACCTGCTCAAGCAGGCGGCCAAGCAGCTCGTCGACACGCTGGGGCAGCAGGCGGCGCAGATCAAGCAGATCGACAAGCCGGTCCAGTTCAGCCTCGTGCCGTTCGCGGCGTCGGTCAATGTCGGGCCGAACAACGACAACGCCTCCTGGATGGACACCTATGGGCTGTCGCCAATCGCCAACGAGAATTTCGATTGGTCGACGCTGAACGCTCCCGCCAAATACGCTCAGAAAATCAACGGTATCTGGTATAAAAAGGGCACCGGCTGGGGCGCGGAGGAAGGGCAGATACTGACCCGTTTCGAGCTCTATCGGGATATGAAGGTCGTCACCAGCCACGAACGCATCGCCGGCAGCAAGCGCGTCGTCTGCGACGAATATCGCGACAACCATACCTGCGAGCGCAGCCACAACGAATATGATTACAACGACACCTATGGCCCGTTCGCCAGTTGGCAGGGTTGCGTGGAAGTGCGCCCCTATCCCTACAATGTCAACGACACGCCGGCCTCCGGCGGGCCCAACAACACGGGCATCGGCGTCGGCGATCCGGCGACCATGTTCGTGCCGATGTTCGCGCCCGACGAGCCCGGCAACCATTGGTATGTCACACAGGATCCTGACGAACCGAGGCCGGTGACCTATGGCGCCGCCAACAGCTGGTGGAACGACGATCCGTCGAGCACCACCGGCAAGACCAGGCAGTCCAATATGGCCAAATACTTCATGCCACGGCCGATCAATGCTCCGGTATTGAGCTCGGGCGCCGGGCCGAATTACAGCTGCACCACCACACCGATCACGCCGCTCACCGACGTCACCCAAACAGATGGGCTCGCCGCCATCAAGGCGGCGATCGACCTGATGCAGCCCAACGGCAACACCAATGTGCCCGAAGGCATGGCCTGGGGCTGGCGCACGGTTTCGAGCGCCGAACCCTTCACCGAAGGCCGTCCGGAATCCGAGCGCGGCAACGACAAGGTCGTCATCGTGCTCACCGACGGCGAGAACACCTATTCGACGGTCAGTTCCGATCCGGCCGGCAACAGGTCGACCTATGCCGCCTACGGCTACACCGGCGTCGGCTATAACGGCACATCGGTCACCCGCCTGTTCGGCGGCACGTCGAGCGCCATCGGCCAGTTCAACTATTCGTCGAGCAACTACACCGCGGCGATGAACGAGCAGATGGCGAAGCTGTGCGACAATGCCAAGGCGGCCAACATCATGGTGATGACGGTGGCGCTCGACATGTCGTCTATCAGTTCAAGCGACCAGAAGGCGATGGCCGCGCTGAAGGCCTGCTCTTCCGATTCCCGCTTCCGCAAGGATCCGACCGATCCCAGCAAACCGGCCAAGCTGTTCTGGAACGCCACCGGCGCAACGCTCTCCGACAACTTCAAGGAGATTGCCAACGAGCTTTCCAATTTGCGCGTGGTTGGGTAAGGGGGGCCGGCGCTGAGCTGCCATCTCCCCCTTTGCGGGGGAGATGGCCGGCAGGCCAGAGGGGGGTGTGAAGGAACGCCATCCCTTGTCAAATCGGCCACTGCTTAGACCATATGAAATTGTTGACGCCGGCGGGACAGCACCCCCCTCTGCCTTGCCAGGCATCTCCCCCGCAAGGGGGGAGATTGGCAGCTTCGCCGATTTCGCCAATTGTCCGCGCTGGCGCAAAAGCTCCCGCAATCATGCTCTTGCGAACGGCGAGGCGCGTGATGATTGTCACGTCGCCACCGGAGACTCCGATGCCCGACGCCGCCAATCATCTTACCTTCGCGCTGATCTGCCTCGGCATGGTGCTCACGCCTGGGCCAAACATGATCTACCTGATCTCGCGCTCGCTGTCGCAAGGGCCGAAAGCCGGGCTGATCTCACTCGGCGGCGTGGCGCTGGGCTTCCTGTTTTATGTGGTCTCGGCAGCGTTCGGCATCACGGCGCTCATCTTCGCCGTGCCATACGCTTACGACGCGCTTCGCTTCGCCGGCGCGCTCTATCTGTTGTGGCTCGCCTGGCAGGCGCTGAAGCCCGGCGGGCGCTCGCCCTTCCAGGTCCGCGAGTTGCCGAGGGACAGGCCGCGCAAGCTCTTCGTCATGGGGCTGATGACCAACCTGCTCAATCCGAAAGTGGCCGTGCTCTACCTGTCGCTGCTGCCGCAGTTCATCAATCCGGCCAAGGGCCATGTTCTGTCGCAGCTTCTGGTGCTCGGCGTGACGCAGATCTCGATCAGCCTCACCGTCAACGCCATCATTGCGGTGACGGCCGGCTCGATCGCGAATTTCCTCGCCGGACGGCCGTTCTGGCTGGTCGTGCAGCGCTGGATGATGGGCACGGTGCTGACGGCGCTGGCCTTGAAGATGGCGACCGAGGCGCAGCGCTAGGGCACATTGATATTCAGGTGAGACCGGCCTGCAAATGACGGCTGTCTGCGCTTCCGGTTCTCACGTACAGCAATACGCTCCGCTCCGGCCTTCGCCGGCCGAAGCCCTCATAAGTGTCTTTGCCCTATGAAGGCTACGGCCGGCGTAGGCCGGTTCTCGAAAGCCATCATTCTCGACCCCGCCTGACCTGAATCTCAACGCACCCCAAGGGCGAGCCATCAGATCTACATCGGCCGGCGTACAGGCCGGATCTGCTCCGGCTCGACCACCTTGCGGTAGAGATGCCAGGTCGCGTGGCCGAGGATCGGCATGACGACGGCAAGCCCGGCAAACAGCGGGATCGAGCCGACCACCAGCAACACGGCGACCGTAAGCCCCCAAAGCGCCATGGTCAGCGGATTTGCCATGACGGCACGGGCCGAGGTTTCAATTGCCGAGACGGCGCCGACATCGCGGTCAAGCAGCAGCGGAAAGGCAATGACGGTGGTGGCCAAAACGACGGCGGCGAAAACGAAACCGACGGCGTTGCCGACGAGGATCAACGTCCAGCCCCTGCCGGTCGTCAGCACATCGCGCAAAAAGGCGCCGACCGAAGCGGGTGGCTCGGCGCCGAACAGGCTGGTGTAGAGCGACTGCGCGGCGAACAGCCACAACAGGAACAGCGCGAAGAGCAGGACGCCGATGACAGCGATCGACGGCAGCGCCGGCGAATGGCGCACGTCGAGCGCATGGTGCCAGCGGCTGCTCATGCCGAGCTCGCGCCGGCGGCTGATCTCATACAGGCCAATGGCCGCGAAGGGCCCGATCAGCGCAAAGCCCGACATCAGCGGATAGACGAGTTGGATGGCATTGGAGCCGGAGCTCCACCGCGTCAGGATCAGGCCGACGATCGGATAGATCAGGCATAGGAACACATAATGCGACGGCTTGGCCCAGAAATCCTCGGCGCCGAGCCTCAACGCATCCCAGAGATCCGACGTGGTGATGTGGCGCACCGTGGGCTGCACATGCATCCCGCGCGCGTCCGCCATGACATGAAAACCAGCCATAACCGTCCTCCGTTTTATACCGGGGGCGGTCACCGCCTGGGTGGCCGCCCGTGGCTGCCACTTTCAAGAACGCCGGGATGATAACCGATCTTCCGGGGAATGTCGCGCGTCATGCGATTTTCATCGCCCTGCCCGGCAAAAGCCACGATCGCCGGTATCAGAGGCCGCATGACCACCTCGATCACCACCTCCCCCGATTTCAACCGCCGCACGTTGCTC
The DNA here is from genome assembly GCF_020165105.1 of Mesorhizobium sp. CA5. Classification (NCBI taxonomy): domain Bacteria; kingdom Pseudomonadati; phylum Pseudomonadota; class Alphaproteobacteria; order Hyphomicrobiales; family Phyllobacteriaceae; genus Mesorhizobium; species Mesorhizobium sp. CA5. The sequence goes on from NZ_JAIUHJ010000015.1 coordinate 158,247, forward strand.
GCGGCCGCCGGCCTAGTGGCGCTTGCCGGCATAGCCGCCTGCAGCACCGTCTCCGTGCCGACCGGCGAAGGCGCGGGCGTCTCTTCGTCCGCAACAGCGACGTTGGCCAGTATCCGCAGCTCCGCCGGTCTGCCGACGCTGACGCCGGACGCGCAGCTCGAACAGGCGGCGCTGCAGCAGGCCGGCTATATGGCCTCGCGCGAGCGCGTGAGCCACACCACTGGCTGGGGCAAGGATTTCGCCTCGCGCATGAAGGACAATGGCGTGCGGGGTGCTGCGGCCGAAAACATCGCCGAGGGCCGCTTCGACCTTGAGAAGCTGTTCGACATCTGGATGCATTCGGCCGGCCACCGCCGCAACATGCTCGATCAGGATTTCAGCCGCTTCGGGCTGGCTTACGTGCGCGACGGCCGCGATCCGGCTTTGCGCTATTGGGCGCTGGTGCTGGGCCGCTGAAAAGGCGGCCGGCTGAGAGCAGCGACTTTATCAATCCATATGCGCGGCCGGCGCCCCGCCCGCCGGTGCCGCTTTTGGCTTGCGCAGCAGAATGACGAAAGGAATGGCGGCCAGCGTCATCACCATCAGGATCTTGAAGTCGTTGATATAGGAAATCATCATCGCCTGGGCATTCACCGCGCGGTCGACCTGCGAAAGTGCTACGGGATCGCCGGCGGCGGCCGCCGGAGAAGCGGCCCACAGATTCGGGTTGTATGGATTGATGAAGGCCGACAACTCGGTGTGGTTGACCTGGGTGTTGCGCACCATCAGCGCCGCGACCACCGATACGCCGATGGAGGAGCCCAGATTGCGCACCAGGCTGAACAGCGAGGTGGCGTCGGTGCGGTAGCGCGCGTCGAGCGTGGCGAAGGCGACCGTCGACAGCGGCACGAACACCATGCCCATGCCGAGGCCCTGGATGACGCCCGAGGAGATGATCAGCCAATTATCCATCTGCGGCGTGAAGCTCGCCATCGTATAGAGCGACTGCGCGGTGAGCAGGAAGCCGATGGCGACAAGGATCCTGGCATCGATCCTGTGCATGATGCGGCCGACGACCAGCATCGAAATCATCGTGCCGATGCCGCGCGGACCCAGCACGACGCCGATGGTCACGGTCGGATAGCCGAAGATGTTGGCCAGCATCGGCGGCAACAGCGACATCGAGGCCAGGATCAGCACGCCCATGACGAAGATGAAGCCCAGCCCGGTCACGAAATTGCGGTCGAGGAATATCTTCGGATCGATGAAGGGATGCTCGGCCGTCACCGTGTGGATGATGAACACCCAGAAGCCGGTGAGCGACAGAGCGAGCTCGATCCAGATTTCGGCCGAGTTGAACCAGTCGACCTCGCCGCCGCGGTCGAGCAGAAGCTGAAGCGCGCCGACACCGAGCGACAGCATGGCGAAGCCGAAGAAGTCGAAGCCGCGCACGCGCTTGGCGATGACCGGCAGGTAGGCGGCCATGCCGAGGAAGGCGAGGATGCCGACCGGCAGGTTGATGAAGAACACCCAGCGCCAGTTGAAGTTTTCCGTCAGCCAGCCGCCGAGCGTCGGCCCCAGGATCGGCCCGAGCATGATGCCGGCGCCCCAGATCGCCATTGCCTGGCCATGGCGCTCCTTCGGGTTGATGTCGAGCAGGAAGGTCTGCGACAGCGGCACGATGGCCGCGCCGAACACGCCCTGCAGCAGGCGGAAGAGCACTATGGTCTCGAGGCTCCAGGCAAGACCGCAGAGCATGGAGAAGATGGTGAAGCCGACGACGGCGGTGAGGAACAGTTCCTTGCGGCCGAGCCTGTCGGCGAGCCAGCCGGTAACTGGCGTCATGATCGCCGCCGCCACGATATAGGAGGTCAGCACCCAGTTGATGTTGTCGGGCGAGGCGCCGAGGTCGCCGGTCATGGTCGGCAGCGCGACGTTGGCGATCGTGGTATCGAGCGCCTGCATGATCGTCGCCAGCATCAGCGCGACTGTGATCAGTCCGCGGTGCGGCACTTCCTTGAAAGGTTCGGGCGTGCTCATGATGCTGAACTTCCAGCAGGTAACAAAAACATGTACGCTAGAGCATGATGCTGAAGTATCCTGCTCTATCTCTTTGATTAGAGGCGGATTCAGATTTCAGGTCGAACAGGCCCGAAATCATCCGGCTCTAGGTTTCCGGGCGGCAAGCCTTCGTTGAGAGACCTTCATCGCGGTGGGACGCGACTTATCGATGTGGGGGTTACATCGACTGAAAGTCTCTGTTGGAGCGGATGCCTGCCGCCCGGAAACCTGAGGACCAACGGGTCCGTGGCCGGGCCTCAGCTTTCGAACGAGCCGCCATGCGGCTTGCCTTGCTGATCCCTTGCCACGTCTCCACCGGACCAATCCCCTCAATGCCCGACGGATCGCGACGGGCTCGCTGTCTTACCGCGCCTGCTCCCCTGCCGTGGCGTGACCGAAGATCGACGGCAGGCCGCGCGCCACGCCGGTGTCGACGGTGACGGTGGCGCTCATGCCGGTGCGCAACGCCATCTTGGCGTCGGGGTCGGTCAATTCCAGGCGCACGGGAATGCGCTGCGTGACCTTGACCCAGTTGCCGGTGGCGTTTTGCGCGGGCAGCAGCGAAAACTCCGCGCCCGTCCCGGCGCCGATGGCTTTCACGGTCGCCTCGAAGGTGCGGCCCGGATAGGTGTCGACGACGATCTCGGCCTTCTGGCCCGGCTTCATGTTGGTGAGCTGGGTCTCCTTGAAATTGGCGTCGATCCAGGTGTCGCCCGTCTCGACCAAGGCGAACAGCGGCGTGCCGACGCCGACATACTGGCCGACCTTGAACGACGCGGCCTGGTAGACGATGCCGTCCGCCGGCGCCTTGACCGTCGTCTGCGCCAGATCGTAGGCGGCCTTGTCGCGCGCAGCGAGCGCCGCCATCACGGTCGGATGCTTGTCGGTCTCGATATCCGGATTGCCACCGAGCGCTGCCTTGGCGCTGACGATGCCCTGCTGTGCGACGGCGAGCTGCTGCTTGGCCTTGTCGAGATCGTTGCGGGCCTCGTCGAGCGACGACTTGGCGTTGATGCCTTTCTGCGCGAGATCGGCGGCGCGGCCATATTGCGACTGCGCATAATCGACCTCGCTGGAGGCGGACTTTTCCTGCGCCATCGCCTGGCTGTAAGCGGCGCGCAGCTGCTCGACATTGAGGCGCGCGGCGGCGACCGCCGCATCGGCCTGGGCGAGCGCAATCTTGTAAGGCTCGGGGTCGATAACGAAGAGAAGGTCACCCTGCTTGACCAACTGGTTGTCGGCTATGCCGACCTGGACGATACGGCCGGCCGTGTCGGAGGCGACCGAAATCCTGGCCTGCTGCAGGTTGGCGTTCTCGGTTTCCTGATAGCGGCCGCCCGTGATCCAGACATACGCGCCGCCGGCAAGCAGGGCCAGCGGCAGGGCGACCATCAACAGGAAGCGCCCGGGGCGGCGCTTCTTCTTCGGCGCCGGAGCGAGCCGCGGCTCGGCAGCCGCCGCAACCGGAGCGGCCGCCGGCTGGGCCGGCGCTTCAGCGACCGGCTGCGCCGGCGCATTAACGACCGGCTGGGCCGGCGCAAGCTTGGTGACGTTGTCGTCTTCTATCTTGGCTGCCGCGTTCATGCTGCTGCCCCTTCCGTATTCTTCATCTTTTCCAGGGACGTCTCGGCGTCCGTCAAATTCTGCACGATGGCGTCCAGCACTCGGATCAGGACGCGGCGCTCTTCCGCCGACACGCCGGTCAGCGATTCCTCATAGACCTCGCCGGCAAGGCTCTTGACGTCGGCATAGGCCGCGTTCGCCTTCTCGGTCGGGAAGATCATGCGCACGCGCCGGTCGGTCGCGTCCTGGCGGCGCTCGATCCAGCCGCCCTCCTCCATGCGGTCGACCAGGCGCGAAACGCTGATCGGCTCGATTTCGAGGAGCTCGGCAAGCCGCGCCTGCGCGACGCCCGCCTCCTTGGCAACGCGCACGAGCAGCCGCCATTGCGCCGAGGAAAGACCCAACCCGCTGGCGCGCGCCTCGAAACGCTTGCGCATCAGGCGCTGCACGTCGTGGATCAAAAATCCCAATCTGTCGATACCGTCGGAAACCATGAGCGGCATATATAATAAGCGTGCTTACTATTCAAGAGGCTGCGTTGTTTCAGAAGCCGGCAAATCGAGGTTGCAGCAAAGCAAGCTCCCTTACGGTTAGCGATCGATGAACGTGCAGGGGTCGGTGCCGGTAGTGTGGCAATCCGCAGCTCCTCGTCCTGTTCGATTATCAGGATGGGCCGGCTACAAGAAACTACTCGATTTCCTCAAGGCGCATCTGGCGATGAGGGGTGTTCCAGCGGACTGAGACGTTGGCATTGCCTGGAGCACCCCTCATCCGTCGCCTTTCGGCGGCACCACCCAGCCCTTCGCTGGCTCAGGGCGTTCGAAGTTCGAAAAGCAATTGGCTTTTCGTTCGCTACGCGGAGCCCTTCTCAGCCCACAAGGGGCCTGTTGCGCAGTTAGCGAGAACAGGCTCGCAGAGGGGTTTTGGCCGCGAAGTCTATTGTGCTTGGTGGGCG
>NZ_JAIUHJ010000016.1:0-161319 GCF_020165105.1 Mesorhizobium sp. CA5
CTGTCCGAAAGGACGACCAGGATTCATTCGGTCTCCTTCCCACTTCAACCATACACCAGAACCAACACACAGGATTCCAGGGTCTCCGCGACGCCGCTTCGCGGCTGCTCCGCCCTGGAATGACGAGTTTGGGAGGCTCCTGCCAATCCCCGCCGTTCGCGCTGTCCTGTTCCTTCCGCCGATGAGGGCGGCAAAACTTGTTTTGTCCGGCCGAGCATGGTAGCGAACCCGCGATTTCAATCCGGTCAGCAATGCTGCCCAGGCAAAAGGACTTAAAGGCTCATGGCCAGCAACGATGACGCCGCGACCGGCGCCGCCAACGGCAACGGCACCCAAAACCAGCCCTCGCTCAATGTGCTTGCGCAATATGTGAAGGACCTATCCTTCGAAAGCCCCGGCGCCCCGAATTCGCTGCGCGGCCGCGACAAGGCTCCGGGCATCGCAATCAATGTCAACGTCAACGCCAACCCGCTCTCGGACAAGCAGTTCGACGTCAATTTGACGCTGAACGCCAAGGCCTCCTTCGACCAGGAAGTGCTGTTCAACGTCGAGCTGGTCTATGGCGGCGTCTTCGCCATCAGCGGCTTTCCGCAGGAGCACATGCTGCCGCTGCTGTTCATCGAATGCCCGCGGCTTCTGTTCCCCTTCGCCCGCCAGATCGTCGCCGACGCCACCCGCAATGGCGGCTTCCCGCCGCTGATGCTCGATCCGATCGATTTCGCGCAGATGTTCCAGCAGCGCATCGCCGAGGACCAGGCTGCAGCTGGCAAGGTCCAGGTGAGCTGAGGCTAACCGGCGCGACACCCCATCGAAAGCCCGGCTTAGCGCCGGGCTTTTTTTCGCTGCTTGCTCCGCCCGGGAATGAAGCCGGGAGCATGGCCATGGCCAATCTCGAAGGTTGACGGCTGATCGCTGGGCCTGATCAACAAAAACCCCGGACAAAACTATGCCGGGGTTTTTTCGTCTTAGCAGTTCAGGAGCCGTCTATTCCGCCGGCGATGGTTTCTTGCGGAAAATCGATGCCAGATTGTCCCACAACTCGATCTTGGCGCCCTGGCGCTTCATGATCACGCCCTGCTGCAGGATCGACAGCGTGTTGTTCCAGGCCCAGTAGATGACGAGGCCGGCCGGGAAGCTGCCCATCATGAAGGTGAAGATCACCGGCATCCAGGTGAAGATCGCCGCCTGCGTCGGGTCCGGCGGCGCCGGGTTCATGCGCATCTGCAGGAACATGGTGATGCCCATGACCACCGCCCAGGCGCCCATATGCGGCAGGAAGGCGGGCGCCGCGAACGGCAACAGGCCGAACAAGTTGAAGATCGACGTCGGATCGGGCGCCGCGAGGTCGTGGATCCAGCCGAAGAACGGCGCGTGCCGCATCTCGATGGTGATGTAGAGCACCTTGTAGAGCGAGAAGAAGACCGGGATCTGCAGCGCCACCGGCCAGCAGCCGGCCAGAGGATTGATCTTCTCGGTCTTGTAGAGCTCCATCATCGCCTGCTGCTGCTTCATCTTGTCGTCCGCGTATTTCTCGCGGATCTCGACCATCTTCGGCTGCACCTTCTTCATGTTCGCCATCGAGGCATAGGACTTGTTGGCGAGCGGGAAGAAGATGGCCTTGACGACGACGGTGGTGGCGAGGATCGCCAGCCCGAAATTGCCGAAGAATTTGTAGAGCGTGTCGATGAGCCAGAACATCGGCTTGGTGATGAAATAGAACCAGCCCCAGTCGATCAAAAGGTCGAACTGGCGGATCTGCCGGTCCTTGGCATAGGCGTTGATGGTCGAGACTTCCTTGGCGCCGGCGAAGATTTCGGATTCGACCGTCGTCGACTGGCCGGGCGCGATGCTGATTGCGTCGGACAGGTAGTCGGACTGGTAGCTGTGGCTGTGCGGCCCGTCCTTGAACTCGAAATAGGAGAATTTCGGCTGGAAGGGCTGCTTCTCCGTCGGGATGAGCGTCACGGCCCAGTATTTGTCGGTGATGCCGAGCCAGCCATTGGTCGACTTGCTGGGCGTGTATTCCTTGTCCTTCTCGATCTTGGCGTATTTGTATTCCTGCAGCCCCTCGCTGCCGGTCACTCCGATCAGGCCCTCATGCAGCACATAGGTGCTGGCGACGGCCGGCTTGTCGAAACGGGTGACGCGCCCGTAATTGTACAGCGAGACGGCGGCCGTTCCCGAATTCTGCACCGTGTCGGAAACGGTGAACATGTATTCGTTGTCGATCGAGATGGTGCGCTTGAACGTCAGGCCTTTGTCGTTGGTGAAGGTCAGCGTCACCGGCGTCGAGGGCGTCAGCGTCGGATTGCCGTCGACGCTCCACACCGTATCCGCGCCGGGCACAGTGCCGGTGGTGTCGTTGCCGACGAAGCCGATCTCGGCGAAATAGCCATTGGGCAGCGACGACGGGTTGAGCAGCTCGATCTCGGGCGAGTTCTTGTCGACCGTCTCGGTGTAGTGCTTGAGCCTCAGGTCGTCGAGGCGCGCGCCGGTCAGGTTGATCGAGCCCTCGAGGCTGGGCGTGTCGATCTTGACGCGCTTGGTGGCGGCAATCGCCTGGTCGCGGCTGGCCGCGGTCACGCTGTCGCTGCCGGGCGCGCTGGGGATGGCGCCGGCGGTCGGGGCCGGCGTTCCGGCCGCGCCTGGATTGGTGCCCTGCGCTTCCTTCTTCTGCGCCTCGGCGCGCTGTTGCTCGATGCGGGCCTGCTCGCGCTGCTGTTCCATGCGCGGGTTCATGTAGAACACCTGCCAGAGCGTCAGGATCAGCACCGACAGCGCGATGGTGATGAAGAAATTGCGGTTGTTTTCCATCGAAGCCCTTGGCCTATCGTGTTCCGCGCAGCCGGCGGGAGAGCTCGGCCTTCAACTGGCCGAACGGAATGGCAAGCACGTCTTCACGCCCGACGATGACATAGTCATTGCCGGGCGCCATGTCATCGGCGGCATGAACGCGCACGGCTTCCCTCAGCCGCCGCCGGACGCGGTTGCGCACCACGGCGTTGCCGACCTTCTTGGTGACTGTGTAGCCGACGCGCGGCGCAAGGTCATCGCCGCGGTCGAGAACTTCAACGAGAAAAAGCCGCCCGCGGCGTTTCTCGCCGCCGCGCACAGCCAAGAAATCCGCGCGTTTCAGAAGCCGCCCGGGAGTTTTCCCCTGTGGCTTGCCGGGTGCGGGCAACGATCTCGTCTTTCGTTCAGGCGCTGAGCCGCTTGCGGCCGCGGTTGCGACGGGCGGCAACGACGCCACGGCCACCCTTGGTGGCCATGCGGGCACGGAAACCATGCCGGCGCTTACGGACGAGCTTGGACGGTTGGTAGGTACGCTTCATTTGTTTTAATACCGCGGGGTGCGGCCCTTCTTGATTCTGTCACCGTGTAACAGGAGCTTTGCCGGGCCGGCCTAGGCGCGATCGAAACCGCGCCGGGACGAATGGCCCGAGCGTGAGCGGGCTTATAGAAAGAAGGTCTTTGGAAGTCAATCCGCCCCGCCGCGAGGCATTTTTCGCCGAGCCGACGATGAAATTGGCAAAAAGACCGCAAATCGCATAATCTTGGCCGATCAAGCCTTTGTGAATGCGCGTCAATGACGAGTGAAACTCTGCCCACGAACGAGAAGGCACAGCCGGCGGCGGCGAATTCGTCGCGCCGGGTGCCGTTGACGCGCGGTCTGTCGACCAAGCTGCTTTTACTCACCATCGCCTTCGTGCTGCTGGCTGAGATCCTGATCTTCCTGCCCTGGATCGCCAGCTACCGGGTCAACTGGCTGAAGGAGCGCCTGAGCACAGCCGCCGCGGTGTCGATCGTGCTGTTGCAGGGCGAGCCCAACTCGCTGTCGCACAACGCCCAGAACGATGTGCTGATGGCGATCGGCGCCAAGGCGATCGCCGTGCGCGATGGCGGCGTCTCACGGCTTCTGGTGGTCGCCGACATGCCGCCACAGGTCGACGCGCACATCGATATAGCCAATGTCGGCCTGATCAACGGCATGACCGGCGCGCTCGACACGCTGTTTTTCGGCGGCAAGCGCATGCTGCGCGTCTTCGGCCCGGTCGGCGACAGCGACAAGGAATTCGAGCTGATCATGCCGGACTACCGTTTGCGCGACGCTATGCTGAGATACTCGCGCAACGTCGCCGTCGTATCGCTGCTCATTTCACTGTTCACCGCCATGCTGGTCTATGCGGCGATCGACCTGATCATGATCGGGCCGATCCGCACCATGACACGTTCGATCCTGGCCTTCTCCGAGGCGCCCGACGATCCCGGCCGCGTCATCCGCCCCGCCGACCGTGCCGACGAGATCGGGGTCGCCGAACGCGAGCTGTCGCAGATGCAGGACCGGCTGCAGAAGATGCTGTCGGAGCAGAAGCATCTCGCGGACCTGGGCCTGGCCGTCTCCAAGATAAACCACGACATGCGCAACATCCTGGCGTCCGCGCAACTGATGTCGGATCGCCTGCGCCAGGTGAAGGACCCGACCGTGCAGGCCTTCGCGCCGAAGCTTCTGCGCGCCCTCGACCGCGCCGTCTCCTACTCCGAAGGTGTGCTTCACTATGGCCGTACGCAGGAGCCGGCGCCGTCGCGCCGCCGCGTGCGACTGCGCCAGTTGGTCGACGACGTGCACGGCCTGCTCGACATCGAGGAGGGCATCGAGTTCATCAACGCCATCGAGCACGCCTTCGAGGTCGATGCCGATTCCGACCAGCTGTTCCGGGTGCTCACCAATCTCTGCCGCAACTCCGTGCAGGCGATGGCAGCCGACACCGAAAGCGCGGTGGTGCGCCGGCTGGCGGTCGCGGCCGAGCGCCAGGGCAGCGTCAGCCGCATCACCGTCACCGACACCGGACCCGGCCTGCCGCCCAAGGCGCGCGAGAACCTGTTCGCCGCCTTCCGCGGCTCGGCGCGCAGCGGCGGCACCGGGCTTGGCCTGGCGATCGCGCACGAGCTGATCCGCGCTCATGGCGGCACGGTCGAGCTGGTCGAATCGATCGGCGGCCGCACCGTCTTCGCCGTCACCATTCCCGACCAGCCGGTGCGGCTCGATCAAGCGCGCAACGGCCTGCGCCGCCCGGCTTGAGGTATGCCGATATTCAGGTGAGGCCGGCCTGCAAATGGCGGCTTCCTGCGCTTCCGGTGCTCACGTACTTTAAGTACGCTCCGCTCCGGTTCTCAGAAACCACCATTTTCGACTCGGCCTGACCTGAATCTCGATACACCTCAGGCACGGCAAAACCACCTGCGACAAAACTTTTGCCGGATCGGCTTGCTTTTCGCAAATTCAGTCGTTAGGGAACACTCCACATCGCGGCCGGCCTTCTCGACCGGATCGCGGGGCCTGTGTCATGCACGGCCTGTTGCGCGCCCGTAGCTCAGCTGGATAGAGCACCAGACTACGAATCTGGGGGTCAGGAGTTCGAATCTCTTCGGGCGCGCCAGCAATTTCAGATGTTTAGCTGAATCCCACCGTTTTCAAATGGCCGTTTTGAAACGGCTTTGCATCGTCGGATGGATTTGCGCGGTTGGGAGAACTGCAGCAAAGGATCGGGCGATCATCCGGCCCGAAACGTGTTGCGTTTATGTATGCGGCAGAACCAATTGCAAAATAAAATCAGTCGGCCTAATCTGAACCGATTGCACAATGCAATTAGATTTGTGATGCCGTGTGAGGAACAGACAATGGCCAAGCTCGTGTTCGGAATGAACCAGTCGCTGGACGGCTACGTCGATCACACGGCCTTCGGGCCGAGCCCCGCGCTTTTCCGCCACTTCATCGAGGAGGCCGAGCGTCAGGCGGGCAGCATCTACGGTCGCCGCATGTATGAGATCATGCGCTACTGGGACGACGAGCATCCTGAATGGGATGCCGAGCGACTTGCCTACGCGGCGGCGTGGCGGCGCCAGCCGAAATGGGTCGTCTCACGCTCGATGGAGTCCGTCGGTCCCAACGCAAGGCTTGTCGAGGGCGATCTCGGGGACGCTATCCGAAAGCTGAAGGCCGAGCGCGACGGCGAGATCGAGGTCGCCGGCCCGGATTTGGCGCGAAGCCTCACCCAGCTGGGCCTGATCGACGAGTATCGGATCTACCTGCACCCGGTGGTGCTTGGCCACGGCAAGCCTTATTTCGCCGGACCCCGACCGCCGCTCCGCCTGATGGCTCATGACCGGATCGAGGATGTGATCAGGTTAGCCTACGCTCCCGCCTGATCTCCGTCGTCCGACGCGCCCTCCGCCAGACCGCTTATTCGAGGCTCGCAGTTCGAATCTTCGGACGCTATTCGTCGTTCAAACGCCCACCCTGAAATGTCAGGGCAGGGCAGGGCGCGCCTATGCCGGGTAAGCCAGCGCCAGGATTCTGGGCGAGATGGTGAAGCGCACGGTCAACCGATTGCCCGATGAAGTGACCGCCTCGCCCGAGGTGAGATCGACGGCGATGTCCTCAAAGCCCAGCACGCGGCCGTCGAGCGGAAACGAGGCCTTGTAGACCGCCTCCTTGATCGCAAACAGAATGCGGCTGCCTATACCGGAATCAAGATCGCCCAGGCGGTCCTGCGGCGTTGCCACCATGCCTTGGAGGTCGTGCGGCAGGGGCAGGGCAGGCTCAATGTCGACGCCCACGCTTCTCATCGCGTCGGATCGCGCGGCGACTGCCACGGCAAGTTCGTCGTCATGCGCGATTGAACCGACGATACCTGCAGGCCAGATCGGGTTTCCCAATTGGCTCCGCAAGACGGCGAGATCCGCACAGCTCAGGCGCCGCAGCAATTCATGCGCGACCTGACGGCCTGCTCCAGTGGCGGCGCGCGCCCTCTGTTTGCGCGTGACGATGGAAGCGCCTTCCGCCGGCAGGATGTATTGCTCGTCGCCGGCACGAATAAGACGGCAGCCGGTGACGAGGCCGGGCTGCGCGAAGCCGGCCAGCGCCTGCTCGACGGCGCTCTCGACGTCCGGTCGCGCGTCGTCCGGCCGTGTGATCACTTGCTGCTCAATTGGAGCACGGCAATCATCTCGCCATCCTCGTCCAGTTCCGTCTCGACGAAACCGAAGCCGGCATAGAGCCGGCGCGCCGCCTCGTTGTCCGGTTCGTAGCAGATCGAGACGCGGCGTATGTGGCCGAGCTGCGCGATCTCCTCCAGCACCCGGGCAACCGCGGCACGGCCGAGGCCCTTGCCCTGTTCGCGGCGGTCGATCATGAAACGATAGATGATCGCCTCGTCATCGTCCTCCGGAGCGCTGTACATCAGGAATCCGACGACGCGCCCGGCCGCAACTACAGCGCGGGCGATGGCCTCGTCATCCTCCCCGGCCTCTTCCAGCGAGTCGACATTTGAAGCGACGAAGCCTTGCTGCTCGGGCGTCAGCTCGAGCGCCAGGATCGCCGCCCGGTTATCTTCGCCGACGGGACGCAGGACAACCGGGCGGTCGCCTGTCCGCGCGTCGGCGGCACGCTTCACTGTTTCTGCCCGATCTTGATCGCGCGCGCGTCGATCGGCGTCACCACGCCATAGAGCTTCGCCGGGTTGCCGCGCCACACGGTGTTGGGCTCCAGCACTTCGCCCTTCATGACGAAGCAATCGAGGTCCGCCACGGATCCCTCGCCCATTGCCACGGCGTAGTGGACGAAGGCGGCGGGGGCGAGCGTGCAGCCATTGCCGATGCGGATGTAGTCGGACTTGAACGCGCCTTCCTCCAGCGAATGCGCCTGGATGACGCAGCCCTCGTTGAGCGTCGCGTCGTCGCCGATCTCCACCAGCGACCGCTCGGTGATGATGCTTCCCCCGTCATAGACGCGCCGCCCGACCTTAACGCCCACCAGACGCAGGAGCAGCGGCCTGAACGGGGTGCCGGTGAACAGGCCCATGATCGGCGAATCGGACAGTTTCCAATGGCGTTCGTGCCGCCAGAAGACCGGGTCGTAGATCGTCGCCATCCTGGGCTTCAGCCGGCGGAAACCGAGGCTGACGCGTTCCAGGAAGACATAGAACGGAATGCCGATCGCCGTGGTCAGCACCACCGCCACGAACAGCGCCGTCTGCTCCCATTCGTTGTAGTAGTTGAGCGCCCTGTCCCAGATAGCGAGCGTCAGGAACAGGATCAGCCACTGCGCGGCCAAGAACAGCAGCGCGGTGACCAGATTGTGGAGGTTCTTCAGCGGCAGCCGGCGGCGGCGCTCCTCATCGGAGATCAATCCGAGCAGCTCCTTGTCGCGATTGACCATGCGCGGGATTTCAAAGGGCGGCGACCCCAGCAGCCCGACATTCTCGCGCAAGGGACCATCGACCGGTACATGCACCTTGGTTCCGAGCAGGCAATTGTCGCCGGTGCGGGAATCCGGCGAATAGATGATGTTGTTGCCGAAGAAGTTGCGCTCGCCGATGCGCGTGTGCTCGAGGCGGAAGGAATTGGCGGACTTCTGCATGTTGACCATGAACAGGCCGTCGGACACCATGGTTTCCGAACCGATCTCGCTGAGCTGCGGGTTTTCATGCCGCTGGTTGGTGCCGAAATTCGACCCCGTCTGGTTCACTTTGTTCAGCCGCCAGCCGATGGCGCGCAAATAATAAACGATGGCCGAGCTGTCGCCGAACAGCACATTCAGAAGTCGCACGTTGCTTACCAGCTCCAGCATCGATTGCAGCCAGTAGTGAAAGCCGTAGAGCGAATAGTTTCGGCCGGGCTTCAGCATGAGGTTGAACAGCCGCGGCACGATGGCTGCCAGCAGCACGCCGCCGATGACGAAGCCCGCCACCGTCACCGTGGTGCCGATCGCCACGATGCCGATGGTCTCCTGATAATCGTCGCCGACATTCTCCCAGTAGGTGTGGAACAGAAGCGGGAACGGCGTGACGATGGCGAAGAGGATGAAGAGCTGGATCGCTTCGTAGATGATCCGGCGCGCGTGCGACAGCGGCACATTGGGAACCGTGCAATAGTTCGCCTCGGTCGGGATCGCCGGCGATCCGTGCCAGCGCTCGCCGGCAGGAATCGCCTGTCCGCGATGCAGCGACGAAGCGTGGCCCAGCTGGGCGCCGTCGCCGATGCGGGTGTCGATGTCCAACGTTGAGCCGACGCCGACGAAAGCGTTGTGGCCGATGTCGAGCGGGCCGGTGTGGATGTAGCCCGCCTGGGCGCGGAAGCCCAGGATCATGGTATCCTTGCGCAGGATCGAATTGTCGCCGATGCTGATCAGGTCGGTGCAGACCGGAACGGAGCGGCACTCGATGACGGTGCGGTTGCCGAGCCGAGCGCCGAGCAGGCGCAAATAGAGGCTGTATAGCGGGCTGCCGCGGAACAGCACCACCGGCGCGCTGCGAACCAGCGTCTTGACGACCCAGAAGCGATAATAACGCCAGCCCCAGATCGGGAACGTCTCGGCCTTCCAGCGGCCGACCAGCAGCCATTTGGCGATGATGGCAAAGCCGCTGAGCCCGAAGAAGACGCTGGCGGACAAAAGAACGCAGCGCAGATAGAGCTGCACCGGGTCGTCCAGCGCGTCATAGACCCAGTTGAGCCCGTCATTGATCGCCCAGAGCGAGCCATAGCTGTAGAGCGCGTAGAACATGATCTGCCCCAAGCCCGTGCTCCAATAGGCAAAGCTGGAAGCGCGATGCGTCAGCATCGGCTCGCTCGCCGCAACCGCGGCCATCTGCGGCGCGCGCAGGTGCTCGGCGAGCTTCGCGACCGTGGGATGCAGGTAGACGTCGCGCATCGAGGTCGTCGACCAGGCCTTGCGGGAGCGGATGCGCGCGCAGAACCTCGCCATCAACAGCGAGTTCGCGCCGAGGTCGTCGAAGAAGTGGTCTTCGATGGAGATGTCCTCGAATTTCAGCACGTCCTGCAGCGTTTCGACCAGGAACCTCTCGTCCTCGTTGCGCGGGTCGATCATCGCATGGCCGGCCGCGACGCGCGCGCTGGTCGGCTTTGGCAGCTTTCTCAGGTCGACCTTGTTGGAGACGGTCATCGGGATCGCGGGCAGCTGCTCCAGATAGGCCGGAACCATGTAGTCGGGCAGCCGCTGCTTGAGTTCCCGCACGAGCATGGTGCGATCCACACTGTCGCCTCCGCTCCTTGGGGCGTAATAGGCGACCAGTTCCGTGCGCTCGGGCTCGATTTCCCATGTCGTGACCGCCGCCTGCGCGATGCCCGGCTGTTCCAGCAGCACGGCCTCGATCTCGCCCAGCTCGATGCGGTAGCCGCGGATTTTCACCTGCGTGTCGATGCGGCCGTGGTATTCGATCTCGCCCTTGTCGTTGATGCGGCCGAGATCGCCCGTCCGGTAGATGCGGCCGCTGGGATTGTTCGGCAGGCCGATGAAATCCTTGATGAATCGCTGCTCGGTGAGTTCCGGCCGATTGAGGTAGCCTACCGCAACGCCCATGCCACCGATGCAGATCTCGCCCAGCTGATCGCCGGTCAGCACCTTCGGCTTTTCGGGGTCGAGAATGGCTATCGAATAGGTCGGTAGCGGCCTGCCGATGGTCACCGGTTCGTCCGGCGTCAGCAAACCCATGGTGGCAGTGACCGTCGCCTCGGTCGGGCCATAGGTGTTCAGGATCTGGCGGCCGGGCTTCGCCCAGCGCACCACGAGCTTTTGCGAGCAGGCTTCGCCGCCGACCAGGATCGTGCGCAGGCTGGGCGCGTCGCTCTCGATCGACGACAAAAGCGTCGGACTGCAGGCCATGCAGGTGATGTGATGCTCGCGCAGGAAGCTGGCCAGCTCCTCGCCCACGAGGGGCTGCTGGCCGGGCGCCGGCACGATCGTGGCGCCGGCGGCAAAAGGCACCCATATCTCCTCCGAGGAGAAGTCGAAAGCGATGGTCATGCCCTGATACACGCGGTCGCCCGGCTGGTACCCGTAGGATGCTGCGGCAACGCGGATGAAGTTGCAGAAGCTCTGATGCGTGATGACCACGCCTTTCGGCTTGCCCGTGGTGCCGGACGTGTAGAGAATGTAACAGGTCTGGTCCTGGCTGCCCTCCGGCAGGGGCGCCGTTTCCGGCTTGAGAGCGATTTCGGATTCCGCCGAGTCGATCGAGATATGCGGAACCGGCAGGCGCGCCACGCGCGCGGCGTAACCGGAGACGCTGATCACCATCGTGACATTGGCGTCCTCGATGATCATCACCATACGATCTTCGGGGAAGGCTGTGGCTAAAGGGACGAAGGCCGCCCCGGCCTTCATCACGGCAAGGATGGCGATATAGGTTTCGGCGGAGCGGTCCAGCAAAAGGCCTATCCTGTCGCCCGGCTTCACGCCGCGCTCGATCAGCAGATGCGCGAACTGGTTGGCACGGCTGTTCAGCTCGCGGTATGACCAGGGCCGGCCGCCGGAAATCACCGCCGGTGCTGCGTCGAAGCGGCTCGCCAGATCGCCGAAGAAGCGGTCAAGCCTCTCGTGCGGCTCGCCCTTATGTATGAAATCAGGGCCGATCAGGATCTGATCGCGCGGTGGCGATTCCGTCACTGGTTTGGCTTTGGGCGCGTTTTTCTTGGCGGGCTTGCTTGCTTCATTCAGAGACATTGGAGGACCCGCGAGCCCGTGATGGCTCGCACTATGCCGTGATTGGCGAAAAGACAATTGGCTGACGATGGTGGGCCAGTTGATTTGCCTTTGCGGCGGATTTGAGATGGCGTTCCGATCGGCAATTCATGCCACGTGACGTTCACGATGATGTGACGGAGCGCCGATCTCCCCCGCGAAGGCGTATCGTTTTGCGCGCGCTCTGCGGGATCATCTCCGCAGGCAGCGGCTCGATCAGCTTGCGGATGCGTCGCAGCTCAATCGGCAAGGAAGCAGATATCCGCCTCGACGACGGAATAAGGGACGTGCCGGAAATCGCGAATGCGCACGACCTCATCGCCGCGCCAGTCGATCAGCATGAAGCCGCGCACCGCATCGTGCGCCTGCGGGTTGCGGATCAGGATCGCCGGCTGGCCGTCGACGAAGCCGAGCGACAGCGCCCAGTCGCCGAGGCGGTCGTAGTTGCCGAAATAGGTCGAGGCTTCCTTCTTGCCGTTGAGGCGGGCGCGATTGAGGACGTCGACCTGGACGTCCTCGGCGACCAGCGTCCTGACCCCGTCGAAGTCGCGTGCGTTGAACAGGTCGATGTAGCGGCGCAGCCGGCGCTCCTCCTCCCGGTCGAGCTTCGGCATGGCCACTTGGTCCGTTCGGGCGGCCAGCGCCTTCAGCTCTGCCCGGCCGCGATGCAGCGCCGCCTTGGTTGCAGCCAAAGTCGCTCCCGTCACCTCGCAGGTTTCGGAAAGGCTGAGACCGAGCACGTCGATCAGGACCACGGCGCTGCGCTGCGCCGGCGTGAGTTGCATGAACGTGCGCAGGCTTGCTGCCGCCGCAAGCCTCGCCTCGGCGCTGGCCGAGAGATCCTCAATCGTCGTCATGTCGGTTTCGGTGATACGTGAGCGCTCCCGCTGGCGGCGGCGCAGATGATCCTGCGCCGCATTGTGGGCGATGCGGAACAGCCACTGCTCGAGGCGCTCGACGCGGGCGCCGCCATCATACGCGGCAAGCGCCTTTACAACCGTCTCCTGCACGATGTCCTCGCCCTCGATCGACGAGCCGGCCATGCGGGCGGCGTAGCGGTGAAGTTTCGGCCGCAGGCCGACGAGCATGGCGTCAAGTTCCGCACGGCCGAACCCTGCTGAGCTCATCGTCCTCTTTCTCGCCTTGCCGAGGCCGTGCCGGATCAGGCGGGCACGGCTTCATAGGCCTTGGCCAGCATACGATAATTCCCGACGATCTTCGCCGGCGCCCTCACAAGAGGCGTCGCACGCCGCGCGGCATGATCGGCGCCGAACGCCTTGAAAGCGTCGAGTTCGGTCAACGCCGAACTGTCCTTGTCGTAGCCGACGAGGTGGACGAATTCGCCATTCTCCAGTTCGAGCACCAGATAGCGCACCGATTGCGGCTGCGTTTCATCCAGCGCCTCGAACACTTTAGCCACCAGCGCCCGGTTCTCGGCGATGCTTGCGTCTTTCACGCCGTAGCGGATGAGATTGTAGGTCATGGTCGTCTCCTTCGGTTGGTATGAGGAAGACGTTTCGTGCGGGTCAAAGGATTCGCGTGGACACAAAAAATTTCCCCCTAAACCGCCTCAAGGGGGGATAACCGCTCAGGCGACCGCCTTCGCCGCCGCCCGCCCGGCGCTGCGCCCCGAAAAAATGCAGCCGCCGAGGAAGGTGCCTTCCAGCGCCGCATAGCCATGCACGCCGCCGCCGCCGAAGCCGGCGACCTCGCCCACCGCATAAAGCCCCGGCACCGGCTGGCCGGCGGCATTGAGCACGCGGCTATCGAGGTCGGTCTGCAGCCCGCCCAGCGTCTTGCGGGTCAGGATGTTGAGGCGCACCGCGATCAGCGGGCCGTTCGCCGGATCGAGCATCTTGTGCGGCTTGGCGGTGCGGATCAGCCTGTCACCGAGATAGGAGCGCGCACCGCGCAGCGCGGTGATCTGCGCATCCTTGGAGAACGGATTGCCGAGCTGCCTGTCGCGGGCGCGGATCTCGCGCTCGACCTGGGCGACCTCCAGCAGCGGCTCGCCGCCGGCCAGCGCGTTCATCCGCGCCACCAGTTTCGCAAGATCGGCCTCGACGATGAAATCCTCGCCCTTTTCCATGAACGCCTTCACCGGGGCGGGAATTCCCGATGTCGCGCGGCCCAGCACCTGCCGCCAGCTTTTGCCAGTGAGATCGGGGTTCTGCTCGGAGCCCGACAGCGCGAACTCCTTCTGGATGATCTTCTTGGTCAGGATGAACCAGGAATAATCGAAGCCGGTGCTCATGATGTGGCTGAGCGTGCCCAGCGTGTCGAAGCCCGGATAGAGCGGCACCGGCAGCCTTTTGCCGCGCGCGTCGAGCCAAATCGAGGAGGGGCCGGGCAGGATGCGGATCGCGTGCTCGGTCCAGATCGGCGCCCAGTTCCTGATGCCCTCGACATAGTGCCACATGCGGTCGCGGTTGATGACCCTTCCGCCGGCCGCCTCGGTTATCGCCAGCATGCGGCCATCGACATGGTCCGGCACGCCGGTGATCATCCGCTTCGGCGGCGCGCCCAGGCGTTGCGGCCAGTTCTGTCGCACCAGCTCGTGATTGCCGCCGATGCCGCCGGAGGCGACGATCACCGCTTGCGCGCTAAGCTCGAAATCGCCGGTCGCGGCGCGCGCGCTCTTGCGGCCGCGTTCGACGCTGCTCGGTTCCAGCACATCGCCGCGCACGCCCGTCACTGTATCGCCGGTGCGGATGATCTCGTTGACCCGGTGACGAAACCTGAACTCGACCAGCCCGCGCTTCTGCGCCTCGCGCACGCGCAGCACGAAGGGCTCGAGCACGCCGGGCCCGGTGCCCCAGGTGATGTGGAAGCGCGGCACCGAATTGCCGTGGCCGACGGCATTGCCGCCGCCGCGCTCGGCCCAGCCGACGACGGGGAAGAATTTCATGCCCCGCTCGATCAGCCAGGAGCGCTTTTCGCTGGCGGCGAAACCGACATAGGCTTCCGCCCATTTGCGCGGCCAGAAATCCTCAGGACGATCGAAGGCGGCCGTGCCCATCCAGTCCTCGAGCGCGAGGTCGTGCGAATCGCGGATGCGCATGCGCCGCTGCTCCGGCGAATCGACCAGGAACAACCCGCCGAATGACCAGAAGGCCTGGCCGCCCAGCGACTGTTCCGGCTCCTGGTCGACGATGATGATTTTCTTGCCGGCCTCCGCCAACTCCGTCGCGGCGACGAGGCCGGCCAGCCCCGCGCCGACAATGATCACGTCCGCGTCAGCCATTTTCCCTCCCAGAACTAGCCGGCAAACTTATCGCGACGTCTCAAACGGGCTCCCAGCCGTCCTTCTCGCCGGCGCGGAAGATGGCGTCGATGACCTTCTGGTTGAGCACCGATTCCTCCAGCGTGAAGACGCGGTCCTTGCCGCCTTGCGCGGCGCGCACGAAGGCTTCGCACTCCAGCCGGTATTGCTGCGTGCCCGGGAAGCGAAACACCTGCGCCTCGCTGTGGTTCTGGTTGTGCAGCTCGATGCGGTGGTGATCGTAGAGCCCGGCATTGAACGGGGCGAAGACCTCGATGAAGCCCTTCTCGCCGTGGAATACCATCATCTGCCGCGCCGCCATCTGCGTCGACAGGTAGAAGGACAGCTCGAAATCGCCGAAGTCGGCGCGGATCGAGGAATAGATGTCGGTGCCGAAAGTCTTGTCGCGCTCGATCGTCGCCTGCACCCGCAGCGGCTCCTTGCCGGTCGAAAAGCGCGTCGACACGGCCGGATAGACGCCGATGTCAGGCAGCGCGCCGCCGCCGAGATCGAGCTGGTTGCGCATGTTCTTGGGGTCGACATTGTAATAGGAAAACGCGCCCTGCACATGGCGCAGCCGGCCGATGGCGCCGCTGGCGATGAGGTCGCGCACCTTGATCCATTGTGGGTGGTAGACGACCATGAAGGCCTCGCAGACCAGCACCTTCTTCTCATCGCGCAGCTTGATCAGCGGCGGAATGTCCTTGGCATCGAGCGCCAGCGGTTTTTCCACCAGCACATGTTTTCCGGCCTCGATCGCCTTCGCCGTCCATTCGACATGCTGCGAGGTGGGCAGCGGGATGTAGACGCCGTCAACCTCCTTGGAGGCGAGCAGTTCCTCATAGGAGCCGAAGGCATGACGGGCGCCGAAACGCTCGCCCAGCGCCTTGGCCTTCGACAGGTCGCGGCTGGCGATCGCCGACAGGACGCCGTTCTCCGACTCCACGATTGCCGGCAAAAGCTGCTCGCGGCCGATCTTCGCCGTCGACAGAACACCCCATCGGAACATCACGCTTCTCCGTGTCGGTTTGCAGGCAACGAGGTTTGCCTGAAATCGGCGGAAAAGCCAATGCGTGAGGCGGCGCGCCGTTCCTCGCCCCACGCAGTGGGCTACGGCATGCATCAATTTCCAAGCGGCTGGCCTTTGGCCATAGCGTGCATGGCAGCTTGGCGCATGCATTGTCTTATGTAGCGCTGGTCGACCCCCACTCCGTCTCGGCTTCGCCGAGCCACCTCTCCCCCGATCGACGGGGTAGAGGAAGGCGCCAAGCTTTTTGCCGTCAGCGCCCGTCCAGCTCCCTTCCTTTCCCTCCGGAGGGGGAAAGGTGGCGCTGCGAAGCAGCGACGGATTGGGGGAACCACCTGGCAATCAAGCGTCGGCCTGATCAGTCGCGCCAGTCACAGAAGATGTGTGCATTGCGTAGACGAAGTGGGGAGAGTTGACCGCGCAGCGGACGGAGAGAGGGCAGCGCTGCCCTTTGCGATGCAGCAGATCGTCGTCCGTTAACCGAATCGGAAGGAGATGTTTAACGCTTCGTCTCTATGTCCGGCCCGGGGAGGCACAACAGAGCGAGCATGATGAACGATAGCCCCGAAAAGCGAAACGAATGGCGTGCCATCTTTTACGTGCAGGCGCGCGTCGCCATCCTGTTTGTGCCGGTTGTGCTCAGCCTTCTCCTCATCGGCATCTTCGCCGGCAATGAGCGCAAATCCGTGCCCGACGCCGTCGATCCGACCGTGACGAGCTCGGTGCGCTGAACAAGGCGTCGCCCGGCCGGCTTGCCCTGCACCGTCAAACAAATTTCGGGATCGGGCCGTTCTGCGGCGTCGTGTCGCCTTCGAGATCGATGAACACCTCGTCGACGAAGCACCAGCCCCAGCCTTCCGGCGGGTCGTAGCCCTCGATGATCGGATGCTGCGTGGCATGAAAATGCTTCGTCGCGTGGCGGTTGGGCGAGTCGTCGCAGCAGCCGACATGGCCGCAGGTCCGGCAGAGCCTCAGATGCACCCACCAGGAGCCGCTCTTCAGGCATTCCTCGCAGCCGAGCGCACTCGGCGTGACCTTTTTGATGTCCTTCGTATGCCTGCATTCGTCCATCATGGTCTCCTGGCCGGTTTGGCCTGTTGGTTCCAGAGCGTGATCCCGAAAAGTGGGAACCGGTTTTCGGAGAAAGATCATGCTCCAACAAAAGTTGGACCGTGATGGCGATTCAACGAACCGCCGTC
The DNA here is from genome assembly GCF_020165105.1 of Mesorhizobium sp. CA5. Classification (NCBI taxonomy): domain Bacteria; kingdom Pseudomonadati; phylum Pseudomonadota; class Alphaproteobacteria; order Hyphomicrobiales; family Phyllobacteriaceae; genus Mesorhizobium; species Mesorhizobium sp. CA5. The sequence goes on from NZ_JAIUHJ010000016.1 coordinate 17,028, forward strand.
ACGGTCTAGCGGCGCCGTCCCGCGCCAGATAGGCATGCAGCGCCGCAACCACCTGGGCGCCTTCGCCGACGGCGGCAGCGACGCGCTTGGTCGAGCCGCAGCGCACGTCGCCGATGGCGAACACGCCGCTGCGGCTGGTCTCCATCAGCCCGTGCCCCGGTGTCGTGTCCGGTCCAGTGCGCACGAAGCCCTTGGCGTCCAGCGCCACGTTGCAATTCGCCAGCCAGTCGGTGTTCGGGTCGGCGCCGATGAACAGGAAGAGGTGGCGGATGGCGCGCGTCGTCTCCTCGCCGGTCGCCCGGTTGCGCCAGTGCAGCGTTTCCAGATTGCCTTCGCTGCCCTCCAGCGCTGCCACCTCGGTCTCGGTCAGCACCTCGATGTTGGGCTGTGCCTTGATACGCTCGACCAGATAGCGCGACATGGTGGCGTCGAGGCTGTCGCGGCGCGCCAGCAGCGTCACCTTGCGCACTTGGCTCGCCAGATAGACGGCCGCCTGGCCGGCCGAATTGCCGGCGCCGACCAGCGCCACCTCCTGGTCCTGGCAAAGCCTGGCCTCGATCGGCGAGGCCCAGTAATGCACCGAAGTGCCCTCGAACTGCGCGAGGTTGGCGATATCGAGACGGCGGTAGCGCGCGCCGCTGGCGATCACCACAGCGCGTGAGCGCACGCTCTCGCCGTCGCCGATGGCCAGCCTGTAGCGGGCCCCATCGCCAGCGTCGTCCAGCAGCTTCGCCTCGTCGGGAATGACCATCTCGACGCCGAATTTCTGCGCCTGGTTATAGGCGCGCGCCATCAGCGCCATGCCGGTGATTCCGGTCGGGAAGCCGAGATAGTTTTCGATGCGGGCCGAGGCGCCTGCCTGACCGCCGAACGCGCGGCAATCGAGCACGATGGTCGACAGCCCTTCCGAGGCGGCATAGACCGCGGCCGCCAGCCCCGCCGGCCCGGCGCCGACGATCGCCACGTCATAGATTTTTTCGGCATCGATCGGCCGCAGCAGGCCGACGCAGCGGGCAAGCTCGGTCTCGCCCGGATTGTGCATCAGCTTGCCGTTCGGACACAGCACGATCGGCAGGTGGTGCGGGTCGACATGAAAGCGCTCGATCAGCGTTTTCGCACAAGGGTCGGTGTCGGAATCGAGCGCCCGGTGCGGCAGGCCGCTGCGGCGCAGAAAGCCCTGCAGCCGCAGCACGTCGCCATTGCCGGGCGGGCCGATGACGACCGGCCCGCTGGCGCCGCTTTCGAGCAGGCCGACCCGGCGCAGGATCAGCGCCCGCATGACGCGCTCGCCGAGATTGGCCTCCTGCACCATCAGATCGCGCAGGCGCTGCGAGGGGATGACGATCGCCTCGACCGGCTCGACCGCCTCCGCATTGACCAGCGACGGCCGGTTCGACAATTGCGCCAGCTCACCGACGAAATTGCCGGCACCGTAGCTGATGATCGCCTCGCGCGGGCCAAGCCCGCCGGCCTGGGTGATGTCGACCTTGCCCGCCAGAATGAGGATCAGTCCGGGCGACACCGTGCCGGCCGTCACGATGTGATCGCCGGCGGCATAGGCGCGCGCCTCGCCGAACCGGCGCATGCGTTCGATGTCCGCGTCGGTGAGGATCGGAAACATTTGGTCGCGGCGCGCGGCGATGGTCGGGCTGACGGAAGGGGCCATGGGGCGGACCGTAGCGCCCGGCGCGGCGGGTTTGAAGCGGTTTGTTGGAGGACTGGCCGGAAGGGGAGGTAGGCTAGCGGGACCGTTAGAAGGCGAGGAGGGAGCTTATGGAGGGCGTGAAGTTGCCAGTCAGATTCCCTAACGACCAAATAGCTCGCCTGTTTCGCAAATCGCCTCGTCTCTCAATTATCATACAGCTCGCTGCCAACCGAGACGGACGCATTCAAGCCCTTTGCATCAGCAGAACGGCCAGAAGAACGAATCCTTGGCTTTGGCATCAACCGCGCTGCCAAATGTCGCAGCATTCAATAAAGAGAATGCCCGCAAGGACGATAAGATGCGGTTCGCTGCCAAGCCTGACGGGTCCACTCCGATCTGCTTTAGAAAGTTGGAAAAGTCCCCTCCATTTTTTTCGAATGCTGCGATTCCGATTTTCTCATAGGAATAAATTGCATCTTGCTGAGCCAATACCCCGGGCGCTGATTTTTCTTTCAAAAACGTCCAGACTTCACCTCGGTTAGTCTTGGCTGCCTGCACCCAATCGCTTTTTTCGTATCCGCGGGGAGACAATTGTTCCCGCCAGCTATGAATGAATTCAACGTCCGTGAAGATTTGCCCCAGCACGCTGGGGTCAGAGATGCTATTTGCGAAGGCATTCAGGTCGAGCGGTGAGCCCACTGTCTGCGCCAACGCCGCTGCCGAACCCGCAAGCGCCGCCAGCCCGGCGACTGAAAGCAACAACCCACGACGATCCATTTGCTAATAGTTCCCTAGCGTTGCCGTAATTGATGCGTGTTGAGCAGGAGGACGACTAGGAGTAGGAACATACCCGCACCAAAAGCCAAGACCTGCATCATTGACCAGGTCATGATACTTCCGAGTCCTGCATCTCTCAGGTAAGTCGTCGCCGAGTTTGGCCCCCATTGAATGGCGTGAAGTGCAGGTACGGATGAAACAAGAACGCTCTTGGTCATAACCCCAAAGATGATTGAAATGAAGTGTGATACAATCGCCAAAAAAACAAGCCATGTGCATCGTAAGAAGATACGGTTTTCGTTTTGCGCATTGTGAAAAATGATCTGCGATAGAAGCGCAAAGGCGCCCGCCGACACCCCTATAGACAGAGTTGTTAAGAGTTGCTGATAACCTTCTATATTACTGATTAGATCGGAAGCAACGTCTTCCAATTCGATCCCCCACGCCAATAGACGCATCATTCTCTTAACTTCAGAGAATGTCAATCTTGTCCACGTGTTGAGAGGACAGAGCTAGGATAGGCATCTCAATAGGAAATTGCGGAATCCGAGAGCTAGTCTCGTTAGACGCAATGCACAAGTACCCAGTGTGGTTTGTCTTGTCTTGGCTCACGTGTTGAGCAGCCGGAAAGGCGAAAAGGCTTATCTTATTGATCCCGTTGGTAGTCGGGAAAAGATGGTGCCCAGAAGAGGACTCGAACCTCCACTCCTTGCGGAACACGGACCTGAACCGTGCGCGTCTACCAATTCCGCCATCTGGGCTGGTGGGCGCTCTAGTAAGCGGGCAAACGGTGTGTGTCAACGCGGTTTTTTCGTCAGCGCCGGCCCTCTTTACTTCCCAGCGTAGGCGCTGCCCCTCATTGCCCTGCCGGGTATTTTCTCCTCGTGAGCGGGCTACGCTATGCACACGTACTCTGTGCCTGGCGCGACTGATCGGGCCGAGGCTTCATTGCCACGTGGTTCCCCCAATCCGTCGCTGCTTCGCAGCGCCACCTTTCCCCCCTCCGGAGGGAAAGGAAGGGAGCCTTGCTGGACGAGCGTTGACGGCAAAAAGCTTGGCGCCCTTCCTCTACCCCGTCGATCGGGGGAGAGGTGGCTCGGCGAAGCCGAGACGGAGTGGGGGTCGACCAGCGCAGCGTAAGATAATGCATGCGCCAAGCTGCCATGCACGCTATCGAGAAAAACCAGCCGCTTGGAAATGTGCGCATGCCGTAGCGTGAACGGGGAGAAGGAAGCTCACCCTTCCAGCACGTCTTTCTTCGCCACGGTGGAATCGGCGTTGAGCTTGTAGATCACCGGCACGCCGGTGCCGAGCTCGAGCTTGACGATCTCCTCACCGCTCTTGCCGTCCAGCGCCATGATCAGCGCGCGCAGCGAATTGCCGTGCGCGGCGACCAGCACCGTCTCGCCGCGCAGCACATGCGGCTGCACCTCGTGCAGGTAATAGGGCCACACGCGTGCGCCGGTATCCTTCAGGCTTTCGCCGCCGGGCGGCGCGATGTCGTAGGAGCGGCGCCAGATATGCACCTGCTCCTCGCCCCATTTCTTGCGCGCGTCATCCTTGTTGAGGCCGGAGAGGTCGCCATAGTCGCGCTCGTTGAGCGCCTGGTCGCGGATCGTCTTCAGGTCGCTCTGGCCGACGATGTCGAGGATGTGCTGGCAGGTCACCTGCGCCCGCTTCAAGGCAGACGTGTAGGCGATGTCGAATTTCAGGCCGCGCGCCTTGAGCTTCTCGCCGGCGGCAAGCGCCTCTGCTGTGCCCTGCTCGGTCAGCCCGACGTCGCGCCAGCCGGTGAACAGGTTCTTCAGGTTCCATTCGCTCTGGCCGTGGCGCACGAGCACGAGAGTTCCCGACATGTTTGCTCCTATGGAATGGTTTGGATAGGGATCAGCTCAGGCCGAGCACGTCCCGCATGGAATAAAGCCCCGGCTTCTTCGCGCGGGCCCAAAGCGCGGCTTTCACGGCGCCGCGGGCGAAGATCGCCCGGTCCTCGGCATGGTGGGAAAGCGTGATGCGCTCGCCGGTGCCGGCAAGGATCACGCTGTGGTCGCCGACGACGGAGCCGCCGCGCAGAGTGGCGAAGCCGATCGAGCCCGCCTTGCGCACGCCGGTATGGCCGTCGCGCACCCGCAGGCTGTTGCCGGCGAGATCGATGCCGCGCCCTTTCGCAGCAGCCTCGCCGAGCAGCAGCGCCGTGCCGGACGGCGCGTCGACCTTGTGCCGGTGATGCATTTCCAGGATCTCGATGTCGAAATCGTCGGGATCGAGCGCCTTCGCAGCCTGCTCGACCAGCACCGCCAGCAGATTGACGCCGAGGCTCATATTGCCCGATTTGACGATCGTGGCATGGCGCGCGGCGGCGGTGATCTTCGCGTCGTCGTCGGCCGAGCAGCCGGTGGTGCCGATGACATGGACGATGCGCGCCTGCGCGGCATAGCCGGCGAATTCGACGCTTGCCGCGGGCGCGGTGAAATCGAGCACGCCATCGGCCTTGGCGAAGGCCGGCAGCGGATCGTCGACGATCGGCACGTTGATGATGCCGATGCCGGCGAGCTCGCCCGCATCCTTGCCGAGATGGGCCGAGTCCGGCCGCTCGACCGCGGCGGCGACGCGCGCGCCGGGCATGGTGTGGATGGCGCGGATCAGCGTCTGGCCCATGCGGCCGGCGGCGCCCACCACCACCAGGCCCATATCGCCGGCTTCACTCATGCGCTTCTCCTGACGGTCTTCTTGGCGCGGCTGCGCGATGCGGGAGTTTGGGCCGAAGTCTGGCTTGCCTTGACGTCGTCGACAAGCCCCAGCCCCTTCTTGCCCTGTATCCGATGGAAGCGGGCATAGATGCTGTGCGGATCGGCCATCAGCGTCGCATGCGTGCCTTCCTCGACCAGCTGTCCCTCCTCCAGCACGATGATGCGGTCGGCATTGACCACTGTCGACAGCCGGTGCGCGATCACGATGGTGGTGCGCCCTTCCATGACATGGGTCAGCGCTTCCTGCACGCGCGCTTCCGCCTCGTTGTCGAGCGCCGAGGTCGCTTCGTCGAGCAGAAGGATGGGCGCCTGGCGCACGATGGCGCGCGCGATCGAGACGCGCTGGCGCTGGCCGCCCGACAGCGTCGCGCCGTTCTCGCCGACCGGCGTGTCGTAGCCTTGCGGCTGCTGGCGGATGAAATCGTCGGCGGCCGCCTGTTTCGCCGCCTGCTCGATCTCGGCGTCGGTGGCCGACAGCCGGCCGTAGCGGATGTTGTCGCGGATCGTGCCTTCGAACAGATAGGGCGCCTGCGAGACATAGGCGATCGATTGGCGCAGCGACCGCTTCGTCACCTTCGAGATGTCCTGGCCGTCGACTTCGATCGAGCCCTGGTCGACGTCGTAGAAGCGCTGCAGCAGCGCCACCAGCGTCGACTTGCCGGCGCCCGAGGCGCCGACGATCGCCGTCACCTTGCCGGCGGCGGCGGTGAAGCTCAGGTTTCGCAGCACCGGCATGTCGGCGCTGTAGCCGAACGTCACATTGTTGAAGCGCACCTCGCCGGTGGTGATCTTCGCCTCAACCGCGTCGGGCGCGTCGCCCTGCTTCGGCTCGAGGTCGAGCAGCTCGTAGATCATGCGGGCATTGACCAGCGCGCGTTCCATCGTGACCTGCATGCGCGCCAGGCGCCGCGCCGGATCATAGGCAAGAATCAGCGCGGTGATGAAGGAAAACACCGCGCCCGGCGGTTGGCCGAGATACAATGCCCGATAGCCGGAATAGGCGATGACGGCGGTAACGGCGAGACCGGCCAGCATGTCGGAAATCGGCGACAGCCGCTCGGAGACGCGGGCGATCTTGTTGCTGCGCTGCTCGGCCGTATCGGCCATGATGCCGATGCGGCGGGCCAGCTCGTCCTCCAGGGTGAAGGCCTTAACAATGGCTATGCCCTGAACTGCCTCCTGCACCGAGCCGCTCAGCCGCGAGTTGATCAGCACGGATTCGCGGTTGATCTTGCGCACCCGGCGGGTGATGTAGACGACGGCCCAGATCAGCGGCGGTCCGATCAGCAGCGAGCTCAGCGACAACACCGGATCCTGGTAGACCATCAGGCCGACGAGGCCGATCAGCGTCACCGCGTCGCGGGTGATCGAAATCAAGGTCAGCGACAGCAGGTCGCGAATGCCGCCGACATTCTCGTCCAGCTGCGCCGCCAGGCGCCCGGAACGCGTATCGTTGAAGAAATTGACGCCGAGCTTCATCAGTTGGTCGAAACAGCGTTTCTGGTACCGGGCGACGAGATTGTTGCCGATCGTGGCTAACATCACCGCCTGGCCGTAACCGGCAAAGCCGCGCACGAGGAAGGCGCCCATGAAGCCGGCGCAGATCCACCAGACGGCGCCGCTGCTCCGTTCGTAGAAGATTTGATTGACCATCGGCGCCATGACCCAGGCCGAGAAGGCGGTCGCGCCCGAAACCAGCAGCGAGCAGACGATGACGGCCGCATAGGACCAGCGATGGTCATAGCCGTTTTCAGCGACGATACGGCGCAGCACCGCCGTGACCTCGGCGGGCCGGCTTTTTGCCTTGTTTGGATTTTGAAGTGTCAAATCGAAGCGCTTCGTGGGTTCTCGTAAACGTCAGGACGCCTTTTTCGCACCCTCTTAGCGTCCCGGCTACGGCTTGCCTATGGCGAAACTTCGTCGCGCCGTCCCGAGCGCCGGAGCGATCACACCCGCCAGTGCCGCCCCGCCGTCCGCACGCCGAACAGCGAAGGCGTCCTGGCATAGGCGGCAAGCCCGAGCAGCGCCGCCAGCGGATGGGTGATGACGTAGACCGGCATTTCGCGCATCAGCGCGCGGTGCGGCGCCTTGTCCTCGAAGGCGGCGCGGAAATTGCCCGCTTTGAGCGCCGGCACGATCTTTTGCGCGATGCCGCCGGTCAGGAACACACCGCCGCGACCCATGAACACCAGCGCCAGGTCGCCCGCGGTGCGGCCAAGGCAGGTGACGAACAGCGCCAACGCCTCCTCGGCCACCGGATCGGACTTCGAAAGCGCCGCCGCGGTCACCTCGGCCGGCGTGGTCAAGGGCGTCGGCCTGCCGTCCGTGCTGGCCACGGCGCGGTAGACGTTGACGAGCCCACGTCCGCACAGGATCTGCTCGCCGGATATGCGGCCCTCAAGCTTGTCGATATGCGGGAACACTTCGAAGTCGCGCGGCGTGCGCGGGCCGATGTCCATATGCCCGCCCTCGCCCGGCACCGGTATCCAATGGTCGAGCGCATAGATCAGCCCGGCGACGCCGAGACCCGTTCCGGGACCGAGCACGACCCGGCTCGCATTGGGTTCCGGCGTGCCGCCGCCGATCTTTTCCATATGCTCTTCGCCGAGCGCCACCACGGCCAGCGCCTGCGCCTCGAAATCGTTGAGCACGACGACCTCGCCCAGACCCAGATTGGCAAGCATGTGCCGGGGCCTCACGACCCAGGGGCAGTTGGTGAGCGGGATCTCGTCGCCGTCAACCGGCCCGGCGACCGCCAGCACCGCCGAGTTCGGCTGGATGGACGAGCGGTCGAGCACCGCCGCCTGGATCGCCTCGTCGATGGTCTTGAAATTCGCCGTCTGGACGATCTGCGGCTCGGTGGCTTCCGAATTGGCGTCGAGCACGATCGAGAAGCGTGCATTGGTGCCGCCAATGTCGCCGATCAGGACCGGAAACCGCAGTCCCTTCTCGTCTTCGCCTGCCATGCTCTTGATCGTCCTCGTTGCGGCCGCCGCTGCGCCGTTTCAATCGATTGACTAGCGCATGACCCCGCAAAGGGGAAGCCCGCTTGCGCCTTAGAGCAACTCCAGGAAAAGTGAGAGCGGTTAGGCTCGGCGCCCGCTCCGTAGCTTTCCGTCCGGAATTGCGTCAAAGCGAAGAGATAGGGCGTTTCGCCGCTTCGTGAAACGGTGAAACGCACTAGTTCCCGGGCCTTGGCCTTGGCAGCGGGATGCCGATCTTTGGCGTCGGCGCGAAAGCGCTTGCCGCCGCCGGGATCGCGGCGTTGCCGCTGGCGATCGTTTCCGCCGGCTCGGTCGGCTGCGGTTCGGCCACGGCCACCGCGGCATCGCCGCCGCCATGATAGGTCACGGCCTCCAGCGAGGGCGCGTCCGGCGCATTGACCACGTCCTGGCATTGCTTGGGCAGGTTGGCCATCGTCATCAGGTCGCGCGCCTTGGGCGCATCCGGATTCTTGTTCGGCCGCCACGGCTCCTGGGTGAACCACCAGGCCAGCGGCTTGCCGCAGCCATCGTCGTCCGGCGTCGTCTCTTGCCCCTTGCAGAAGGGCGAGCCCGGCTGACAGCCGATGCGCATATGGAAATGATAGTCGTGGCCCCAGAACGGCCGGATCTTGCGCAGCCAGGAGCGGTCGCCGGTGACGGTGTCGCAGAGTTTCTTCTTGATGCCGGGATTGACCAGGATGCGCTCGACCTCAGGATAGCTCGCCGCGCGCTTCAAAAGCCGCGTATGCGCCGGCGTCCACAGCGCGTCCTTCACCAGATGCGTTTTTTCGTCGACCATCAGCGTCGCGCTCATGGTCTCGCGCTGCGCGATGGTCAGCGGCCGCTTCGGCATCGGCGTCAGCCAGATATCGGCGTCGAGCCCGATCTGGTGCGAGGCATGGCCGGTCATCATCGGTCCGCCGCGCGGCTGCGAGACGTCGCCGACCAGAAGCCCCGGCCAGCCATCGGCTATCGCGTCGCGCGAAAGCTTCTCGATCAGCGCGATCATCGCCGGATGGCCCCAGCGGCGATTGCGCGACGGGCGCATCACTTCCCAGGTCGGACCATCCATCGGCAGCGCGACGCCGCCGGTGAAGCAACCTTTGGAGTAGAAGCCGAAGGATTGCGCGGGCGCCACGGCCGGCAGCTTTCGGGCGCCGAACAACTCCTTGGCACGAGGTTCGGCCGAAATGGCGACAGCCGCCAGCGCGGCCAGGGCCACCAGCGCCAGGGCGGCGGTCAGGAACGGCTTGCGGTCAGGCAGCGATCGCAAATTCATCAGGCTGGGTCCCTCTCCAGTCTATCCCTTTGCCGCGCGTCAAGCGATCAGGAACGAATCATACCACGCCGCGCGCCCCGTATCGATCTTCAGCGCCGCATCGGGCTGCGCGGCGCTCCGTCCCGCCAGTTGCCCTCGGCCCACATCCGCTCCAGCGCCACCCGGTAGTTGGGAAACCGGAAGCGGTAGCCGGCCGCCTTGATCGCCTGATTCGCGATGCGCTTGTTCTCGCCATAGAAAGACCGCGCCATGGGCGAAAGTTGGGCGGTCTCGAAAGGAATTTCGGGCGGCGGCTCGATCCCCATCAGCCCGGCGGCGTAAGCCACGACGTCCTGCGGCGGCGCCGGCTCGTCATCGGTGACGTTGAAAATACCGCCGAGATTGTTTTCCGACAGAAGCCAGAGCGCCCCGGCGATGTCGTCGCAATGGATGCGGTTAAACACCTGGTCCGGCTTGACCAGCCGCCTTGCGGTGCCGTCCTCGAGATTGGCCAGCGCGTTGCGGCCCGGCCCGTAGATCCCGGAAAGCCGCAGGATCGCCACCGGTTTGCCGATCTCCCGGCCAAGCTTCAGCCATCCCTGTTCGGCCGCCACCCGCATCACCGAGCGCTTCGACACCGGCCGGCACGCGCAGGTCTCGTCCACCCAGGCGCCGCCATGATCGCCATAGACGCCGACGGTCGAGAGATAGCCGATCCACTCCAGCGCCGGCATGTTTGACCGGATCGTTTCGCTGGCGGCGTTGAGCACCGGGTCGCCGGCCTCGTCGGGAGCGATCGAGACGATGAGATGCGTGGTCCTTGCGAGCGCATCGCTGACCTCGGGCGAGAGCGCGCCATCGAATTGTAGCGGCTCGATGCCGGCCGATCGCAGCGCCTCGAACTTCTCCGGCGCCCGGGTCGTGCCGGAGACCGCCGCGCGCCGGTCATTGGCCCGCGCGAAAGCCCTGGCCGAATAGCCGGCGCCGAAAATGAAGAAGCGTCTTTCGCTCATCGATAAACCCTTCAATCGGCCTTCGCCGGATATGCCGGCTCCGCCAGCCATTCCTCCCGGACCGTCGCATCCGTCTCGGCTTTCGCAGCTGTGGCGGCAAGATCGCTAAATTCGCGGTCGGATAGCAGTCGCGACAGGGCCCAGATTGCCGCACCCCGCACCAGCGGCGAGGCGTCGTCGAGCAGGTGATGCACAATAGGCGTTAGCGAGGCGTCGTCCGAATTGCCGGCGGCAATCAGCACGTTGCGGACAAAGCGGTCGCGGCCGATGCGCTTGATCGGCGAGCCAGAGAAGAAAGCGCGGAACGCCGCGTCGTCGAGCGCGAGCAGCTCCGAGAGCGGCGGCTCGCGAAGATCGGCGCGCGCGGCCAGCTTTGCCTCGGACGCCGCGCTGGCGAACTTGTTCCACGGGCAGGCGGCCAGGCAATCGTCGCAGCCATAGATGCGGTTGCCGATCTTGTCGCGGAACTCGCGCGGGATCGGCCCCTTGTTCTCGATGGTCAGGTAGGAAATGCAGCGCCGCGCATCGAGCCGGTAGGGCGCGGGGAACGCGCCGGTCGGGCAGACGTCGAGGCAGGCTCGACAGGAGCCGCAATGGTCGATTTCGGGCTGGTCCGGCTCCAGCTCGGCCGTGGTGAAGATAGTGCCGAGGAACAGCCACGAGCCATGCGCGCGGCTGACCAGGTTGGTGTGCTTGCCTTGCCAGCCGAGTCCGGCCGCTTCGGCAAGAGGCTTTTCCATCACCGGTGCCGTATCGACAAACACCTTCACGTCGCCGCCTGCCTTCGCCACGATCTTGCCGGCGATCTCCTTCAGCCGGCCCTTCATCACGTCGTGGTAGTCGCGGTTCTGCGCATAGACCGAGATCGCGCCGCGGTCGCGCTTCTCGAGGATGGCGCGCGGATCATGGTCCGGGCCGTAATTCATGGCGAGAACGATGATCGAGCGGACCTCCGGCCATAGTGTCGAAGGTTCGGCGCGGCGCTGAATCGTCTCGGCGATCCACTCCATCGAGCCGTGGAAGCCGTCGGAGACGAATTCGGCGAGCCTTGCCGGCGCCAGCGGGATCGCGTCCGGCCGGGTCACCGCGACAGCCTCGAAGCCGGCGCGGCGCGCCTCCGCCTCGATCAGCGCGCGCAAGGTTTCAGAAGTCGAGGTCCGCATAATGCGATACCGGCGAAAGGCCGCGCACCCGGTCTGAAAGCAGCGGCCGGAACGACGGCCGCGATTTCACCCGCGTGTACCATTCGCGCGCGGCGCCATGTTCGCGCCAGTCGATCTCGCCGAGATAATCGAGCACCGAAAGCGTCGCCGCCGCCGCGAGATCGGCATAGGTCACCTTGTTGCCGGCCAGCCAATGGCGCGTGCCGGCGAGCCAGTTGGTGTATTTCATGTGCTGGCGGATGTTGGCGCGCGCGGCGCGGATCGCGGCCGAGTCCGGCGAGCCGCCGCCGGCGGTTTCCGGCATGACCGGCTTCAGCACGCGCTCGCGCACCAGGTGGCGGGTCACTTCGCTTTCAGCCTTCGCCAGATACCAGTCGGTCAGCCGGCGGATTTCGGCCCGCTGCATCGGGTCCTCAGCGAACAGCCGCTTGTCGCGCTTGAGCACACCGCGCGTCTCGTCGAGATATTCGGCGATCACCATGGCGCCGACGATCGGCACGTCGCCTTCGGCGAGCAGGATCGGCAGCGTGCCGGCCGGGTTCAGCGCCAGGAACTCCTTGCGCCGCGTCCACGGCTTTTCCTCGATCAGCGCCAACTCCTCGCCATACTCGCCGAAAGCGAGGCGCACGAAGCGGCAGGTGGCAAACATGGGATGATGGAAAAGCGTCAGCATGGTTCCGCGATGAAAAGGCGCACTGGCGAATCGGTGTCAGCGCCGATAAGTCTTGGCCGGCCGATTCCAGGGACTGTCATGGTGTTGCGACCTATAGGGGGACTTCCGCCCCATGACAAGCAAGCCCTTGCCTTAGCCGTCATTCAAAAGCAGAGGTTGCCATGGAAAGCCAGACCATCGTCGAAGCGCTGCTGCTTGGGTTGCTGGAGGGCCTGACCGAGTTCATCCCGGTGTCCTCGACCGGCCACATCCTGCTTGCCGGGCATTTCCTCGGCTTCCACTCCACCGGCAAGGCCTTCGAGATCCTGATCCAGCTCGGCGCGATCCTGGCGATCCTCAGCGTCTATTTCAGCAAGCTGTGGCAGATGCTGATCAAGCTGCCCAGCGATCCGCAGACCCGGCATTTCGTCGTCGGTATCCTGATCGCCTTCCTGCCGGCCGCCGTCATCGGCGCGCTGGCGCATGATTTCATCAAGACCATATTGTTCGAATCGCCCCGGCTGATCTGCATCATGCTGATCATCGGCGGCGTGGTTCTGCTCATCGTCGACCGCATCAACCTCAAGCCGGTCCACCATGATGTCGAGGACTTCCCGTTGAGCGTCTATCTCAAGATCGGCCTGTTCCAGTGCCTGTCGCTGATCCCCGGCACCTCGCGCTCCGGCTCGACCATCGTCGGCGCGCTGCTGATGGGCGTCGACAAGCGCGCGGCGGCCGAATTCTCCTTCTTCCTCGCCATGCCGACCATGGTCGGCGCCTTCGCCTTCGATCTTTTCAAGAACCGCAACGTGCTGACCTCGGCCGATTTGCCGATCATCGCCGTCGGCTTCATCGCCGCCTTCGTCACCGCGCTCATCGTGGTGCGCTTCCTGCTCGATTACGTCTCGCGCAACGGTTATTCGCTGTTCGGCTGGTGGCGGCTGGTGGTTGGAGGACTCGGGTTGGCGGCGCTGATGGTCTGGGGGTGAACTGAGGTCGCTCTCTTATACTGCTTCGTCGAGTTCCTTCGCGCCCCCCTCTGCCCTGCCGGGCATCTCCCCCACGAGGGGGAAGATTAGCAGTTCCGCCAGCGGCACCACCTCTTGCAACGTTGGCGATTGGCGAAGCGAGAGCGACACCTGATCTCCCCCCTAGTGGGGGAGATGGCCGGCAGGCCAGAGGGGGGCTGTCCCGCCAGCCCATCGCCGTTGGCAGACCCTCAACTCTTCCCGTAAAACGCGTTCTCGACATGCACCGGCCAGCGCCAGGGCAACACCGCCACCATGTCGAAGCGCATCGACAGCCGGCCGTAATCCGGCTGGCGCGACAGCCACAAATCCGCGGCGCCCTCGATGCGGCGCTCCGATTCGCGGCCGATCGCTTCCATCGCCTCGACCAATGTCCGCCGCGCCTTGACCTCGACGAACAGCACGAGGTCGCCGCGCCGGGCGATGAGGTCGATCTCGCCGAGCCTGGTGCGGTGGCGCCGGGCAAGGATGCGATAGCCTTTCAGCATCAGCGCCAGCGCCGCCAGCCACTCGCCGCGATGGCCGCGCCGATAGGCCTTTCGGCGATGGCCGACCGTGCGTTCAGCCATCCCCGTCCGCCTTCAGCTCCAGCAGTCGCCGATAAAGCGCCTGCTTCTGCCCGCCGGTCATTTTTGCCGCTTCCGCTGCAGCCTTCGATGCCGGCATTTCGGCCGCAAGCGAGAGCAGGAGGCGGTCGATGTCGGCCGGCTGGTCCTCCGCCGCTTCGGGCGGACCGACACAGATAACGATCTCGCCCTTCGGCGTGTCGGCCGCCCCGTAATGGTCGGCCAGCTCGGCAAGCGTTCCGGTGCGCATCTCCTCGAACGTCTTGGTCAGTTCGCGCCCGATGGCGGCTTTCCGCGCGCCGCCCAGCGCCTCAACCATGGCGCCGAGCGTCTCGGCCAGACGGCGCGGCGATTCGAAGAAAATCAGCGTCGCCGGCACCTGCTTGAACGTCTCCAGCTTGGTCAGCCGCTGCCCGGTCTTCACGGGCAGGAACCCTGCGAACAGGAAAGCATCGGACGGCAGGCCCGACGCGGTCAGCGCTGCAAGCGCGGCCGAGGGTCCGGGGATCGGCACGACGCGAATGCCATGATCCAGCGCCTCGCCGACCAGCCGGTAGCCGGGATCGGAGACCAAAGGCGTGCCGGCGTCGGAAATCAGCGCGACGCTCTGCCCGGCAGCCATCGCCTCGATCAGCTTCGGCCCGGCCTCGCCCGCATTGTGCTCGTGATAGGCGGTGGTGCGGCGGCGGATGCCGTAGCGCTCGAGCAGCACCCGCGAGACGCGCGTGTCCTCGCAGGCGACGATATCGGCGGCGGCAAGAGTCTCCAGCGCGCGCAGCGTGATGTCGGCCAGATTGCCGATCGGCGTCGCCACCAGATAGAGCGCCGGCTGAAGCGGCCGCGCCGCGATCTCGCTCTGTCCGATCAGATAGCTGCGTTTGTCGCCGGTCACCGAATGCCCCTCATTCCGAGCAATTCCAGGAAAAGTGTGTCGCGGTTTTCCGTCCGGAATTGCGAAAGAACCAAATCTGTTTCGCATGGCTGACGCCCCGTTGCAAAACGTGAGGCCGAGGCAACGAAATCGCCTTGCCTTTGCCACAGTGCGGAACGAAACCCACATCGGCGAATTTAACCCCTGATTCCCCGGGAGGAGGCAGGACCGAACGATGCCCAATCGCTTCGATATTTTTATCAGCCGACTTGAAAGCAAGACCGCCCGCGAGGGCATCCCTCCACACCCCATCGCCGCCGAGTCCGGCGCGCGCCGCGACAAGGCCGACCAGAAGCCTGTCCGTCACGGCGAGGCGCATGGCGAGAAGCACCGCGGCAAGCACCGCCAGAAGCACGATGCTTAAGGCGTCGCGTCCATCGTCATTGGCCGCGAGCGGCCCCACTTCGTCATTCCAGGGCGAAGCAAGGAGCGAAGCGACGCGCGCAGACCCTGGAGTCCAGGCCGTTACATAGACGTTCCGCCAGCGGTGCAGAATTCTGTTCCGCAGCGTCCTGCGCGTTGGTCACGGAATGGATTCTCGGGTCAAGCCCGAGAATGACGAACGCGAGAGGCATTCGCCTCTTTCAAAGGTATCTACCCACCCTCGCTTCCAGCAGCCGCACCAGTTCCGGGTCCATGAACTCATAGTCGTCCGGAATATCGAGGCAGATAACCCTGGCGCCTTTCAGGCTCGACCGGAATTTCTTCTGCAGCTTGGCGCGGTGTGCCTTTTCCATGACGAAGATGATGTCCGCCCAGGCGACCAGCTCATGCGTCAACGGATTGTGGGCGTCGTGATTGGTGCCGGCCGATTCGACCTCGATGTCGCGGCGTTTGGAAAACACCTGCTCGGCAGTCGGGCTGCGCAGCCGATTCTGGCTGCAGACGAAGAGGATGTTCAAGCAGCGAGGGCTCGCGCTTTTCTTTTTGCTGCTAAATCCGGCTTCGGAGCCTCCTTTGAGGCTTTCACGCCAGGAGTAATCTTATAGATTACGCCTTCATCTACGTCCACGCCGTCAAATGCGCTGTTTCCAAATCGCAAACGATTTTCTGCAACAGTTAAAGTATTTGAGTTTCCGCTTGTAAGAACCGAGAGCGGAGATATTTTGTTCACAAAGTGGTTTGTAGTGTTGGCGACGGTCACCTCGTCTAAAGAAATGGGCGACTTTATTGTGAGCAAAATACGGTCAATGAACCGGTTCACAGTTGTCGGCCCGTACGTCTCCACATCTGGCGAAGTTATATAAAGCTGCCATCTTGACGAGTCATGCAGCCTCAGCCACATCGCCGCAGCGATGGGTAACCCTGCGGCCTCCAGCGCCTTGACCGCCGTCAATCCAGCTTCAATGTCGGATTCTACCAGTGTCGTCTTATCCATGCCAACACACCTGTTCTGCGATGCGTCACCGCCGTGACCATATTAGTCGCTTCAGCTGCAGTCCAAAACTTATATCTCGATTCGACCTCCCAAGCTTTCACCGTATTCCAATAGGCCCTAAAGGCGGCACTGGCCTGCTCCTCCGCCGTTAAGGCGGCAGCCAATTGGCCCAATTTTACCAACTCGCTCAGTTTATGGCCGTTGCCATATATCTGATTGACAAAGTTCTTTTCGGGTAGGTCGTTAGCCCGGAATGAAGAAGCGATCTTTGCTTTCAGGGCGCATTCAACAGCCAGGCCCGACAGATAGTAGGCTGTGTCGTGCTCCCCGCTGCGCAGAAGCAACTGCGCGCTTCGCGCAAATACCTTGGATTTTTCCCGCCAGTCGTCCCTTATCATCTGCACCCCCGGTCAGGATGATATCGGAGTTCGTTTTCGAAGAAAACTTGCGG
Source organism: Mesorhizobium sp. CA5 (assembly GCF_020165105.1). Classification (NCBI taxonomy): domain Bacteria; kingdom Pseudomonadati; phylum Pseudomonadota; class Alphaproteobacteria; order Hyphomicrobiales; family Phyllobacteriaceae; genus Mesorhizobium; species Mesorhizobium sp. CA5. The sequence continues at coordinate 33,624 of NZ_JAIUHJ010000016.1, forward strand.
GAGCAGCCTTTGGCTTACCTGGCCAAATCCGCCACCACCGCATCCAGCACGATCATCCCCGCCGTCGTGGCGCGCAGGCGGGCGTTGCCGACAGGCGCCACCAGGCCTTCTTCCTGCAGCACCGAAAGCCGCGCGCTTGAAAGGCCGCGACCCGAGAGCGCCTCGTAGCGCTGCAGGTCGATGCCTTCGGCCAGCCGCAGTCCCATCAGCAGGAACTCGTCCGCCTCCTCGGAACGCGTCAGGATCTCGCCGCCGGTGACGCCGTGGCCTTTGGCCTCGACCAGATTGGCCCAGGTTTCCGGCATTCTTTCCGCGATGGTCACCGTGCGGCGGCCGTTCTCGACGAAGCGGCCATGCGCGCCGGGGCCGACGCCGACATATTCGCCATAGCGCCAATAGGTGAGGTTGTGCCGGCTCTCGGCTCCCGGCCGCGCGTGGTTGGAAATCTCATAGGCCGGCAGGCCTTGCGCCGCCGTTGCCTCCTGCGTCAGCGCGTAGAGGTCGGCAGCATGATCATTGTCGGGCAGCGTGAATTTGCGTGCCGCGTAAAGCGCGTGGAAGGGCGTGCCCTCCTCGATGGTCAGCTGATAGAGCGACAGGTGGTCGACGGCATAGCCGATCGCCTGTTCCAGCTCCGCCCCCCATGCTTCCGGCGTCTGGCCTGGTCGCGCATAGATCAGGTCGAAGGACAGCCGCGGGAAAATTTCGCGCGCGAGGCCGATGGCGTGCAGCGCCTCCTCGACATTGTGCAGCCGGCCGAGGAAGCGCAGATCCTTGTCGTTGAGCGCCTGCACGCCGAGCGAGACGCGGTTGACGCCGGCGGCGCGGTAGCCGCGGAAACGCTCGGCTTCGACCGAGGACGGGTTGGCTTCCAGCGTCACCTCGATGCCGGCCGGCACCGTCCAGTTCCTCGCCACCGCCTCCAGCACCGCGCCGACGGTTTCCGGTTTCATCAACGATGGCGTGCCGCCGCCGAGGAAGATGCTGGTCACCGCGCGCGGCCCGGTGCGGGCGCGCATGGTTGCGAGCTCCGTCTCGAAGGCGCGGGCAAAACGCTCCTGGTCGACCGGCTGGTGGCGGACATGGCTGTTGAAGTCGCAGTAAGGGCACTTGGCTGCGCAGAACGGCCAGTGGATATAAACGCCGAAGCCGGGGCTGCGGTCGAGCGGTAGGGTCACTGCGCTCATGCGGATCCTGATCGCGCCAAATCCAATCTGGCCAAATTCAATCGCGCTTCGGCGAATTTCTGAAAGGCGCGGGCGCGGTGCGACAGCGCCGTCGCCTGGCCGGGCTTCCAGCCATGCTTTTCTTCCGCGCTCATCTCGCCAAAAGTCTTGTCGAAACCGTTGGGCAGGAACACCGGATCGTAGCCGAAGCCGAGCGTGCCGCGCGGCGGCCACACCAGCCTGCCTTCGGCCTCGCCGCGATAATATTCGGCCTCGCCGTTGGGAAATGCCAGGCAGATGACGGCGACGAAGCGGCCGGTGCGCTGCGCGGGCTCCGTAGCGCCAACCTCCTGCAGCGCCACCTCGGTGCGCTGCATGGCCATGCCGAAATCCCTGCTGCCGTCCGGCGTCTCGGCCCAGTTGGCGGTATAGACACCGGGCGCGCCGTCGAGCGCGTCGACGCAGAGCCCGGAATCGTCCGACAGCGCCGGCAGGCCGGTCGCCTTGGCGGCGGCATATGCCTTGATATAGGCGTTCTCCTCGAAGGTGGTGCCGGTCTCGTCGGGTTCGGGCAGGCCGTATTCCTTGGCCGATTTCGCCTCGAATCCGAACGGCGCCATCAGGTCGGCGAATTCGCGCAGCTTGCCTTCATTGTGGCTGGCGACGACGATCTTTTTTCCGTTGAGCGAGTGCATCAGAAACCCCAGATCCTTGGCTCGGCGAACTCGATCGAATTGCCCGACGGGTCGCGGATATAGATCGAGTGCCCGCCCTGCGGCCATTCAAAATCGCTTTCGATGGCGATGTTGTTGGCGGCGAGATGACTGCGCCATGCGGCGATTTCATCGGCGGTTGCCGCAAAGCAGAGGTGCCCTTCGCCAGTCGTGCCATGCGGCGGCACCTTCAGCCGAGCGTCCGGCGCCGGCGGGATTTTCGTTACCTCGGCATTGAAGAGAAGCAATACGCCGTCGCCGCAGCGGAAGAAGACGTGGCGCCCTTCGACCTTGCCCAAGGCTTCGAGGCCGATGATGTCGCGGTAGAAGGTTTCGGCGGCGTGTAGGTCTGTGACGTAGAGGGTGTATTCGAGGATTGCAGAGGGTATCACGAGGCCCCCCTCTCTGCCCTGCCGGGCATCTCCCCCTCAAGGGGGGAGATTAGCTGCGGCCACGCCGGCACCTCTTCTGCAACATTGTCGATTGGCGAAAGCCGCCGTGACATACAATCTCCCCCCTTGAGGGGGAGATGGCCGGCTGGCCAGAGAGGGGGGCCTAGGCTCGGCATTCGGAAACCTACGCCACCGCCATCTGCTGCAGGCTCACCAGCCGCGAAATACCCTTCTTCGCCAAGCCCATCAGCGCCGCGAACTGCTCCTCGGAGAAAGGCTCGCCCTCGGCCGTGCCCTGGATCTCGACGATGCCGCCCTTGCCGGTCATGACGAAATTGGCGTCGGTGCCGGCCGAGGAATCCTCCAGGTAATCAAGATCGATGACCGGCTGGCCGTCATGGATGCCGCAGGAAATCGCCGCGACATGGTCCTTCAGCACCTTGGCGACGCTCACCATCTGGCGCGCTTCCATCCAGCGCAGGCAATCGTAGAGCGCCACCCAGCCGCCGGTGATCGAGGCCGTGCGGGTGCCGCCATCGGCCTGGATGACGTCGCAGTCGACGGTGATCTGCTGCTCGCCCAGCGCCTGCAGGTCGACCACGGCGCGTAGCGAGCGGCCGATCAGCCGCTGGATCTCCAGCGTGCGGCCGCCCTGCTTGCCGGCGGAAGCTTCGCGCCGCATGCGCTCGCCGGTCGAGCGCGGCAGCATCCCGTATTCGGCCGTCACCCAGCCCTTGCCGGAATTGCGCATCCAGGCCGGCACCTTTTCCTCCAGGCTCGCCGTGCACAGGACATGCGTGTCGCCGAACTTCACCAGGCACGAGCCTTCGGCATGCTTGGAGACGCCGCGTTCGAAGGAGATGGCGCGCATTTCGTCGGCTTGGCGTTTGGAGGGGCGCATTCGGCCTTCTTTCTTGTCGTTTCCGGAATCGTGGCCGGCTTGTAGACGTATGCGCAGCATGGCGCAAAGGAAAACGAGGTCGCAACGGAAAACGGGCCGCGCGACCGCAAACGCGCCACCGGTGACCGCAAACGCGGCACCGTGTGACCGCGAGCGCGGCACCGGGTTGCGCCGCCGTAGCTTAAGTCTATATCTTTCGGAAGGAGGTTTCTCGCCGGAATGAACAAACCAGTCGATCCGACGTCGCAGTCGCCGGTACTTCAGTCACTCGACATGCGCTCGCGCGATATCTTCCGGCGGATTGTCGATTCCTATCTGCGCGACGGCGAGCCGGTCGGCTCGCGCAGCCTGTCGCGCATCCTGCCCTCCTCGCTGTCGCCCGCCACCATCCGCAATGTGATGAGCGACCTCGAGCATCTGGGGCTGATCTACGCGCCGCATGTTTCCGCCGGGCGGCTGCCGACCCAGACCGGGCTGCGCTTTTTCGTCGACGCCTTCATGGAGCTGGGCGACCTTTCCGACGACGAGCGCCGCACCATCGAGGCGCAGGTGCGCGCCTCCGGCTCGGGCGCGACGCTGGAGCATATGCTGACCGAGGCCAGCCAGATGCTGTCGGGCATGTCGCGCGGCGCCGGCCTCGTGCTCGCCTCCAAGCACGAGGTGGCGCTGAAGCACATCGAATTCATCCAGCTCGAGCCCGCAAAGGCGCTCGCCGTGCTGGTGTCGCAGAACGGCGATGTCGAGAACCGCGTCGTCGACCTGCCGGCCGGCACCACCGTGTCGCAGCTGCATGAAGCGTCCAATTTCCTCAACGCCCATATCCGTGGGCGAACACTGGCCGAGGCGCGGGCGGAAATCGCCCGCATCAAGGACGAGACAAGGGCGGCCCTCGACACGCTGTCGCAGGATCTGGTCGAGAAAGGCCTCGCGGTCTGGGCCGGCGCCGAAAGCGGCCTGCCGGCGCGCCTTATCGTGCGCGGCCGCGCCAATCTCCTGGAAAACGTCACCGCCCAAGCGGACATCGAATTGCTTCGCCATCTGTTCGAGGATTTGGAAACCCAGGACGGACTGCTGCAGCTGCTCGATCTCGCCGAAGAGGGGCCGGGCGTGCGCATCTTCATCGGCTCGGAGAACAAGCTGTTTTCGCTGTCCGGCTCCTCGCTGGTCGTCGCCCCCTATCGCGACAAGGACGCCCGCGTCGTCGGCGCGCTTGGCGTCATCGGGCCGACCCGGCTGAACTACGCCCGCATCGTGCCGATGGTCGATTACACTGCACAACTGATTTCCCGCATGCTTCGTTAGGTGTATCGATATTCAGGTGAGGCCGGCCTGACCTGAACCTCGACACAGCTGAGGGTGCAAAGGAGAAGAACATGGCGCTGGAATCGCTCAAGGCCCAGATCAGCCTGCTGCTCGAGGAAATGGTGAACCAGCCCGAGGACGAGCACGAGATCCAGGAGCAGCTGCGCGAGAAATTGAGGGAGATGCGCGCCATGGGCCTGCCCCTGCCGGCTGATCTCGTCGAGTTGGAAAAGCGCCTCGACGACGATCTGGATGCCGAAGAGGCCTGAGGCCGGCAAGTCACGTGCGCGAGCTTCTCTTTTCGATCGTTAGCCCAATATGTTCTATCTCCGGGGCCTTATCGACTGAGGCACCCGAAGGCGGGACATAGTGGCAGAGACGGAGGACAGCATGATGCGGATCGCCGGCCTTGCGGGCCTCGCACTGGTTTTTGCCACGGCTGCCTTTGCGCAGCAGACCGATCAGCCCTTGCTCAGCGGCGAAAAAGCTTTCGGCGACTGGAAAGCCGACCGTCCGGGCGTGCGCCGGCTGCTGAAACCTGAGGATTTGCCGAAACCCGATATGACGGAATCCGCCTCCAACGGCGGCGGCGTCACCGATCGTCCCGAGGATGCCAAGCCAAAGCTTCCGCCCGGCTTTTCCGCCGAGCTGATCGCGTCGGGCGTCGACAGTCCGCGCGTCGTGCGGGTGGCGCCGAACGGCGACCTCTTCGTTGCCGACAGCCGGGCGAGCCAGGTGCGCGTCTATCGCCTCGCAGAAGGCAGCGCCAAGCCTGCACAGGAGTCGATCTTCGCCAAGGGCCTGACCCGGCCCTACGGCATCGCCTTTTATCCGCCGGGCGACAAGCCGCAATGGGTCTATGTCGCCAACAGCAACAGCGTCGTCCGCTTCCCCTATCGCGAGGGTGACCTGGAAGCGTCTGGCAAGCCGGAAACCATCGTCGCCAAAGTCCCCGCCAGCCACCACTGGACGCGCGACATCGCCTTCTCGCCCGACGGCAAGACGCTCTATCTGTCGGTCGGCTCCGGCTCCAATATCGCCGAGGACATGGGCGCGAAGCCGAAGGGCGGTGTCGAGGCGTGGACGAAATCGCAGCCGCTGGGCGAGGCCTGGGGTCCGGAACAGGGCCGCGCCGACGTGCTGGCCTTCGACCCCGACGGCAACAACCGCAGGACGGTCGCCACCGGCCTGCGCAACTGTTCCGGCATGACCATGCAGCCCGAGACAGGCGCGCTCTGGTGCGTCGTCAACGAGCGCGACGAGCTTGGCGACAACACCCCCTTCGAATATGCCACCGCCGTGAAGGAAGGCGCCTTCTATGGCTGGCCCTGGTATTATATCGGCGACAATGAGGACCCGCGCCACGAGGGCGCCCGCCCCGATCTCGCCGGCAAGGTCACGGTTCCGGACGTGCTGATGCAGGCGCATTCGGCGCCGCTCAACATCGCCTTCTATGATGGCGCCAACTTCCCGGCCGATTTTAAGGGCGACGCCTTCCTCACGCTGCACGGCTCGTGGAACCGCAATGTCCGCACCGGCTACAAGGTGGTGCGGCTGAGGTTCAAGGACGGCAAGCCGACCGGCGAATACGAGGACTTCGCCACCGGCTTCGTCATATCCGACGACGCGGTCTGGGGCCGGCCGGTCGGCGTCGCCGTGGCCAGCGACGGCGCGCTGATCCTGACCGAGGACGGCAACGGGACGATCTGGCGTATTACATATGGTGGGTAGCTCCCCCAACCTCGTCATTCCAGGGCGGAGCAGCCGCGAAGCGGCGTCGCGGAGACCCTGGAATCCATTCCGTGACCCTGATCAAAGAGTGCAGCGGCGCAGAATTCTGCACCGTTGTGGCGCTCGGAGGTCACGGAATGGATCCTCGGGTCTGCGCGCGTCGCTTCGCTCCTTGCTCCGCCCGTGGATGACGAGGTTGGGACGCTCCAGCCAATCTCCAAGGCGCCCGCCGGGCGACCGGCCAAATGCCCGTGCCAGTCGCGCTGGCGTAACGAATTCCAGTGCGAGGGAATTACCGTCGATCCGGCATCGTGATAAAAACCCAGCCCCACATACGCCAGGCCAGAACCAATGACACTCACCGGATTCCTTGCCTACAGCGCCGCGCTCGGCGTCGCCGCCGCCATTCCGGGCCCCGGCGTCACGGCGCTTGTCGCCCGCGCGCTCGGCTCCGGCTTCCGGTCCTCGCTCGCCATGTCGTTCGGCCTGATGCTCGGCGACCTCACCTATCTCACCGCCGTCGTGCTCGGGCTCGCCTTCGTCGCGCAGACCTTCGGCATGGTCTTCCTCGCCATCAAATGGGCCGGCGTCGCCTATCTCGCCTTCCTCGCCTGGCGCTTCTGGACAAGCGGCATCACGCCCGAGACCGTCGAGGCGCGGAAGGCCAAAGGCGGGCTGGTGTCGAGCTTCATCGCCGGGCTGACGGTGACGCTCGGCAATCCCAAGACGATGATCTTCTATCTCGCCATCACGCCGACCATCGTCGACCTGAAGACGATCACGCTCGCCGACTACGCGATTCTTGCGATGCTCACCGTGGCGGTTCTGTTCGTGGTGCTGGTGCCTTATCTGGCGCTCGCGGCCAAGGCGCGCTGGTTCCTGAAATCGCCGCGCGCGCTGAAGGTGCTGAACCGCACCGCCGCCGGCTTCATGATGGGCGCGGCTGCCGCCATAGCGGCGCGTCAATAGGTTCCAATCTCAACCGATCCCGGATTCGGCCAAACTATTCCTGAAACCCGGCTTGGCGGAAAATGCATTTCCGGCCGCGGGCGCTTTTGAGCAACCGCCCCACTCGGATATTTTCCAGCCTCAGCCTATCTTGCGCGGCTGAAAGCCTTATTCTGTCTGCCTGTGCCATTGCCTTGGGAGCGAAACCAATGAACAAGCCCGTCACCTCCGCGCGCGTGCCCGGCCGCGGCCGCGTCTTCAACTCGATCACGGAGACGATTGGCGACACGCCGCTGGTCAGGCTGGACAAGTTCGCGAAGGAAAAGGGCATCGTCGCCAACCTTCTGGCCAAGCTCGAATTCTTCAACCCGATCGCCTCCGTCAAGGACCGCATCGGCGTCGCCATGATCGAGGCGCTGGAGGAGGCCGGCAAAATTTCGCCCGGCAAGACCACGCTGATCGAGCCGACTTCCGGCAACACCGGCATCGCGCTCGCCTTCGCCGCCGCCGCCAAGGGCTACAAGCTGATCCTCACCATGCCGGAGACGATGTCGGTCGAGCGCCGCAAGATGCTGGCGCTGCTCGGAGCCGAGCTGGTGCTGACCGAGGGCCCGAAAGGCATGAAGGGCGCCATCGCCAAGGCCGACGAGCTCGCAGCCACGCTACCCAACGCCATCATCCCGCAGCAGTTCGAGAACCCGGCCAATCCCGAAATCCACCGCCGCACCACGGCCGAGGAAATCTGGAACGACACCAATGGCGAAGTCGACATCTTCGTCGCCGGCATCGGCACAGGCGGCACTATCACCGGCGTCGGCCAGGTGCTGAAGAAGCGCAAGCCTTCGCTGCACGTCGTGGCGGTCGAGCCGGAAGCCTCGCCGGTTCTGTCGGGAGGCCAGCCCGGCCCACACAAGATCCAGGGCATCGGCGCAGGCTTTGCGCCCAAAATCCTCGACACCTCGATCTATGACGAGGTCGTCAGGGTCTCGAACGAGGATTCGGTCGCCAATGCGCGTCTCGTCGCCCGGCTCGAAGGCGTTCCGGTCGGCATCTCGTCGGGCGCGGCACTCCAGGCGGCAATCGTCGTCGGCTCGCGGCCGGAGAACAAGGGCAAGACCCTCGTCGTCGTCATCCCCTCCTTCGCCGAGCGCTATCTCTCGACCATCCTGTTCGACGGGCTGGGGGCCTGAACGGACTGGACCGCTGAAAAGGCGCCGGTGGCATTCGTCGGCGGCTTGAGGCAGGCGCCGCTTCCGGCTCATATCGCCGCCGGCCCAATCGGCCGGTGGGAGGATTTTCATGTACAAGCTCTATACGCGCCCAAACAGCGGCGGCTTCGTCGCCGAGGCCGCGCTTGCCATGGCCGGCGTGCCCTTCGAGCAGATCGACGTGCCCAAGAAGGATCCGCCGGATCCGGCCTTCCTCGCCATCAGCCCTTTGAACCAGGTGCCCGTGCTGACACTGCCGGACGGTCATTCGCTGACCGAATCTGCGGCGATCTGCATCCTGCTTGCCGAGCGCCACCCTGAAGCTCGTCTCGCGCCGCAAGCGGGCTCGCCCGCCCGCGCCGATTTCCTGCGCTGGCTGGCTTTCATGTCGTCGGTGCTCTACCCGGCGGTGCTGCGGCTCTATTATGCCCATCGCTACACCGCCGATGGCGACGGCCTGCAGCCGGTTAAGCAGGCGGCGGTCGCCGAGATGGATCGCGGCTTTGCCATTCTCGATCAGGCTTTGGCCGGCCGCGACTGGCTGGCCGGCAAGACGCTGTCGCTGGCGGACATCTACCTCGTCATGCTGGTGGCCTGGCATCCCGAGGTCCAGAAGGCGCGCGGCGCCTGGCCGAACATCGAACGCCTGTGGGCGAGGCTGCGCGAGAATGAGCTGATGCGCAAGCTGAACGCATCGCACGAGATGTGGCCCGAAAGCTAGTTCCTGACGAGCTTCGCCTTCTCGCCCTGCAGGAAACGCCGCAGCGCGGCGTCGCGCTCGAGGCCGATCGCCCGGTCGTAGGATTCTGCCGCCTGCTTGGTGTTGCCGAGCCTGGCCAACAGCCCGGCGCGGGCCGCCCAATAGGGCTGGTAGTCCTGCAGCCGCTTGTCGTCGCCCAGCACGTAAAGCGCCGCTAGGCCGGCCGTAGCGCCCTCGGTTTCGGCGATCGCCACCGCGCGGTTGATCGCCACCACGGGCGAGCCGGCCACGGCCTGCAGCGCGTCATAGAGCTGGCGGATCGCCGCCCAGTCGGTGCCGCTGCCGCGCCGGCGTGCCGTATGGGCGGACTGCACGGCGGCTTCCAGCTGGTAGCGGCCGATGATCCCCCTTTGCGCGGCGCGCACCAGCAAGGCTTCCGCCTCGTCGATCAGGCTGTCGTCCCAGAGCGCGATGTCCTGCTCGGCTAAAGGCACGAAATCCCCCTCCGGGTCGCGTCTCGCCGAGCGGCGCGCCTCGGCGAAAAGCATCAGCGCCAGCAAGCCGAGCGCTTCCGGCTCGTCCGGCATCAGCGAGGCGACCAGCCGACCGAGCCAGATCCCTTCGGCGGCGAGATTGCGCCGCCGGCTGTCGGTGCCGGTCGGATCCGACCAGCCTTCGGCGAAGGTGGCGTAGATCGCCTCCAGCACCGCGCCCAGCCGCTCGCCGAGCTCCGCCTGCTCCGGCACGCGAAACGGAATCCCGGTCTCGCGGATGCGCGCCTTGGCCCGCACCAGCCGCTGGCCCATCGTAGCCGGCGAAACCAGGAAGGCCGAGGCAATCGTCGCGGCGTCGAAACCGAGGATCGTCTGCAGGATCAGCGGCGCGCGCACGCTGGCCTCGATCGCCGAATGGGCGCAGGCGAACATCAGCCGCAGCCGGTCATCGGGCAGGTCTTCGCCGCGCACGCGCTCCTCCATCTCTTCGGCGATCAGCTTCAGATGGTCGCGCGCCGCCTCGCCCGTCAGCCGCCGCCGCACGGCGTCAACGTCGCGCCGCCGCGCCACGGACAGAAGCCAGGCTTCCGGCTGCGCCGGCACGCCGGTTCGCGGCCAGCGTTCGAGCGCGGCCGCGAAGGCATCGGCCAGCGCGTCCTCGGCGCCGGCGACGTCGCGCGTGCGCGCCGCCAGCCAGGCGACCAGCTTGCCGTAGCTGCGCCGGGCGGCCGCCTCGGCCGCCGCCCGCGCGATCTCCGAGCGATCATCCATCGCGGGTCACTCCGCGGCGGCGACGTACTCTGCCATTTCCCAGATCGGCCGCAGCTCGACCGTGCCGGTGCTGGACGCCGGGCAGCGCGCGGCCCATTCGATGGCCGTGTCGATATCCGCCGCTTCGATCATGTAGAAACCAGCCAATTGCTCCTTGGTGTCGGCATAGGGGCCGTCGAGCACGTTGGTCTTGCCGTTCGCCATCCGCACCGCGGTGGCCGCCTGCGTCGGGCGCAACCGCTCGCCGGCGATATATGCGCCGGATTTCTTCAGCGCCTCGGTATAGGCGCCATAGGCCGCGAGCACCTGCTGGGTCTGCTCCTTCGACACGTTCGCCATCGCGGCCTCGTCATTGTAGATCAAAAGCATGTAACGCATGGAAGTTCTCCCGTTTTCTTGAAGGCCGCATCGTCGCGTGCCGACCTATGTCGTGCGGCATCGGCCGATTTCGACAGGCGTCTTGAAAATCTTTCGCCCCCAAAGCCATCGAGCGCAAGCCGTCGTTCGCCGCTACTCAACCATTGGTCTAACGCACGCAATTGCGGGTTGGCATTTGCCTTCCGCCGTCTAAACTCGTCGCAGGCTCGCCAGGAGGGGCGGATTGCGGGCCAGCATTTCAGGGAGGAAATCGCGATGTTCAATTTCAGGACCAAGCTTGTTGCCGCCGGCGCGCTGGCCTTGGCGCTCGGCCTTGGCGCCGTGTCGGCCGGGGCGCAGGAATTCATCAATGTGCTCACCGGCGGCACGTCTGGTGTCTACTATCCGCTCGGGGTCGCCCTGTCGGAGATTTACGGCAAGGGCATCGAAGGCGCCCGCACGCAGGTTCAGGCGACCAAAGCGTCGGTCGAGAACCTCAACCTGCTGCAGCAGGGCAAGGGCGAGATCGCCTTTGCGCTCGGCGATTCGGTCAAGATGGCTGCCGAAGGCAACACGGAGGCCGGCTTCCCGGGCAAGCTCGACAAGTTGCGCGGCATTGCCGCGATTTATCCCAATTACATCCAGATCGTCGCCAGCCAGGACTCCGGCATCAAGACGCTCGCCGACCTCAAGGGCAAGAGCCTGTCGGTCGGCGCGCCTGCCTCCGGCACCGAGCTCAACGCGCGCGCCATCTTCGCCGCCGCCGGTCTAAAATACGAGGATCTCGGACGGGTCGAATACCTGCCCTTCGCCGAGTCGGTCGAGCTGATCAAGAACCGCCAGCTCGACGCCACCTTGCAGTCGGCCGGCCTCGGCGTCGCTTCCATCCGCGATCTCGCCACCTCGATTCCCATCAACGTCGTCGCCGTGCCGGCCGAGGACGTCGCCAAGATCGGCGCGCCCTATCTTTCCGTGGTTATCCCGAAAGGCACCTATGAAGGCCAGACGCAGGATGTCGCGACCGCCGCGGTCGGCAATTTCCTGATTACCCGGGCCGACGTCTCCGACGAGACCGCCTACCAGATGACCAAGCTGCTGTTCGAGCATCTCGACCAGCTGGTGGCCGCCCATGCCGCCGCCAAAGCGATCGATCCGGCCAAGGCGCTGGACGGCATGCCGGTGGCGCTGCATCCCGGCGCGGAGCGCTATTACAAGGAAAAAGGGCTGCTGAAGTAGAAAGAGTGGTGCGACTAGCTGAGATGTCTTCGCCAAGCACCCCCCTCTGGCCTGCAGGCCATCTCCCCCGCAAGGGGGGAGATTGGCTGTCGCCGCGCGCTTCGCCAATCGCCGATGTAGCAGGAAGAGCGCCGTCATTGACGCTTCCGATCTCCCCCCTTGCGGGGGAGATGCCCGGCAGGGCAGAGGGGGGTGCCTCGCACTGTCATTCGTTCATCCTGGAGCCCGTCGGATGACCGAAGCCAAGCCCGCAACAACAAGCGACGGCAACCCGCCCACGTTCCATCTTCCCGTCGCCGAGGAACAAGTCGAAGGTCTGCCGCCTGGTTTTGGCGAAGGCCTCGCCGGCAAGGCGGCCTTCCTGATTGCGGTCGCCTTTTCCGTCTTCCAGATCTACATCGCCGCCTATGGCAGCCTGCCCAGCCAGGTGGTGCGGGCCATGCATGTCGGCTTCCTGCTGCTGCTCGGTTTCGGCCTGATCGCCAATCTGCGCGCCAGGAGCGCCGCGGCGAAGGTGGGCTTCTGGGTGCTTGGCGTGCTGGGATTCGCCACCGGCCTCTACAATTGGGTCTTCTATGCCGACCTCATCCGCCGCTCCGGCTTCCTCACCACGCCGGACCTGATCGTCGGCGCACTGCTGGTGGTGCTGGTCTTCGAGGCGGCGCGGCGGCTGATGGGCCTGCCGCTGGCGGTCATCGCCTTCATCTTCCTCGCCTATTGCTTCGTCGGCAATCATTTGCCGCCGCCCTTCATCCATCGCGGTTATGATTTCGCGCAGCTTGTCGACACCTTCGCCTATGGCACCGAAGGCATATACGGCACGCCGGTCTATGTTTCGGCGGCCTATATCTTCATCTTCGTCGTCTTTGCCGCCTTCCTCGAACGGGCCGGCATGATCGCGCTGTTCAACGATTTCGCGCTCGGTCTCGTCGGTTCGTGGCGCGGCGGCCCGGCCCAGGTCTGCGTGCTGTCCTCGGCGCTGATGGGCACCATCTCCGGTTCGGGCGTCGCCAATGTCGTCGCCAGCGGCCAGTTCACCATCCCGCTGATGAAGCGCTTCGGCTTCCGCTCCGCCTTCGCCGGCGCGGTCGAGGCGACCTCCTCGATGGGCGGCCAGATCATGCCGCCGGTGATGGGAGCCGTCGCCTTCATCATGGCCGAGACCCTGAACATCCCTTACGCCGAGGTGGTCAAGGCGGCGGTCATCCCGGCGCTCCTCTATTTCGGCGCCTGCTTCTGGCAGGTGCATCTGGAGGCCGGCAAGGCCGGCCTGCACGGCATGGCCAAGGCGGAGTTGCCCAATCCCTGGGAAGCGGTCAGGAAGCACTGGCCGCTCGTGCTGCCGCTCGCGGTGCTGGTCTATCTGCTGTTTGCCGGCTACACGCCGATCTTCGCCGGCACGATGGGCCTTGCGCTGACCATCGTGCTCATCCTCGGCACGCCGCTGGCAGCGTTGATCGGGCCGTTCGCCTTTCGCCTCGTTTTCTGGCTGGCGCTCGGTCTTGCGGCGGCATCCTTCATGCGCTTCGGCGTCAATGTGCTGAGCCTCGTCATCGCAGCGCTCGTCATCGCCTGCCTCGCCTTCAAGGGCGGACGCGAGACGCTGCGCATTTGCGTCGATTCGCTTGCCGAAGGGGCGAAGAACGCCCTGCCCGTCGGCATCGCCTGCGCCATTGTCGGCATCGTCATCGGCACGCTGACGCTCACCGGCATCGCTTCCACCTTCATCGGCTGGATCATCTCGATCGGCGAGAACAATCTGTTCCTGTCGCTGGTGTTGACCATGCTCACCTGCCTGATTCTCGGCATGGGTATTCCGACCATCCCGAACTACATCATCACCTCCTCGCTTGCCGGCCCGGCGCTGCTGTCGCTCGGCGTGCCGCTGGTGGTCAGCCACATGTTCGTCTTCTATTTCGGCATCATGGCGGACCTGACCCCGCCGGTGGCGCTCGCCGCCTTTGCCGCAGCACCCATGGCCAAGGAAAGCGGCCTCAAGATCGGCATCCAGGCGACCAAGCTCGCCATTGCCGGCTTCGTTGTGCCGTTCATGGCCGTCTACACGCCGGCCTTGATGCTGCAGGACGCCGGTCCCATCGCGGCGTCGTTCGGCTATCCCGTCGAGGTCGGCTATATCCTCATGAAGGCCTGCATGGGCATCGTGCTCTGGGGCGCCGCCGCCGTCGGCTTCCTCGCCCGCCGCATGGCCTGGTGGGAGCGTCTCGTCGCGTTCTGCGCCGGCCTGCTGCTGGTGGCCGCATTGCCGCTCACCGACGAGACCGGCTGGGCGCTGGCGTTTGTCTGGATCGGCTGGCACTGGTGGCGCGCCCGCCGGCTGTCCACGGCGGGGACCGCATGAGCCTGTGCATCCTTGCCGCCGGCAAGACGGTGACGCTTGCCGTCGCCGCCTTCACGCTGTCCTGGACGCATTCGGTGGAACGGACGCGCTGGCAGGAGGATTGGAAAGTGTCGCCGGCCGGGCTGCAGGCCGTCGAGGCGCGGGTCAAGGGCTCCGGCGCCGGCATGGAGCCGCCGGAGGGCTCGGTGCTGCGCAGCGGCTGGTGGGTCTATGCGCCACGGATCGGACCCCAGCCGCGCCTGGTGCTCGCGGCGTCCGGCGCCACCGGGAAGGGTTGGACGCTGTGCACGGCCGCCGGCTGCCGCGAATTGGGCGAGACGGCCGGCGAACCCACCGTGCTCGAACCGTGCGGCGGCTCGAGCCAGCCGCGGTAGCGCACGATCAGCCCGGCGACCGGGTGCGATATCTCGACATGGAAGCGGAAGCGGCCGTCCTCGACGGTTTCGTACGCGGTCGAGCGCGGACAAAGCCACATCGGCAGCGGCAGGCCGAGAAAGCTCCAGCGGCGCAGCACGAGCGACAGGCGGTTCTTGCCCGCCACCAACGCCATGGCGAAGGTGAGCGGGCCGAAGCGCTCGCAAAGCAGCCGCTCCGATCGGCCACGCCCGGCAAACTGCCGGCTCGAAAAACCGTACGTTGCGAAAGTCCGCGTCCAGGTCTCGCCGTGCCCGTCGGCAGCGAAACGCACCTTGACGGGGACATCGGCCGCGCCAGGTGGGAAGCCGGCCATGCGGGCGGCAAGCCGGCTAAGAATGCCGCCGCCGCGTTCGATGCTGGCGCGTCCATTCGCCATCGCCGCTCCCTCATGCATGGCGCGGATTTGAGCCGGAAGGCTTTCCCACGCATCGCCGAGCAGATCGAGATAGAGCGCCTTCCCTTTGCCGGCGTCGTCCCTGAAGCCGGTGTAGATCGTCTTGTCGGCGAACAGCGCTTCATAGTCCGTGAGCTCGACGTCGTGCACCGCCGCCCGCGCGCCCGGCCCGGGCATGCGGCCGTCGAGCGCCTTGCAGACGATCGCCGCGACCGCCATGGACGGGATCAGCGGCCCGTCATCGCCCTCGGCCAACAGGTGCCAGGACCGTTTGATCGGCCTGCCGACCTCGTCCACGCCGTCGACCTCGACGAACATGCCGCCGCGATGCTCGCCCCATGACAGCCGGTTGGTCGCCCAATGCATCAGCGGCGCCAGCGGCGACAGCGACCGCACCAGGCCAGCGCGGACCAGCCAAGCCAGGCCGATCAGCGCCCGGTGCAGCAGCTCGGGCACCGGGCCGGCGCCCATCCAGATCATCTTCGTTTCCGGCCACAACGCCTGCAGCGCGCGCAAATCCGGCACGTCGACCAGCGAGAACAACGTGTTTCTCAACGGCACGCGCCCGGGCGGCGCGATCGTATAGCGCATCTGCTCGGTGAGCGGATAACCTTCGGCCGGTCTGCCGCCCCGCAGCATCTGCACCGGCCGGCCGGCATAGCTTGCAATGGCGCGGATGACGTTCTCGCCGACGCCGGCGAAGGGCGACGGTGCGATGCCGCCGCGGATGCTGTCGACGCGCGCCATGCCGGCCGAAAGGCGTCGCACGACCGCCGCCGTCAGCACAGGAAAGCTCGACACGCCGGAGAGCACCATCACGCCGGCCGCCTTAGCCGCCGCGTCGAAGGCTGATACCCCGGCGACGAAGTCCGAACCGTCGGCAAGGTCGAGATAGTGGATGCGCGCACCGATACAGGCTTGGATCAGCCGGTAGCGCCCCTCGCCATAGGCCTGGAACGGACCGCTGGCGTCGACCACGATGTCGGGCAGCATGCCGGCGAGTTGCGCGGCAAGGTCGCCGTCGCGGTCGAATGCCGTCGGCACAAGCCTGGCCTCGGTCGCGCCCCGTCCTTTGCAGTAAGCCTCGGCCCTGGCGAGCGACCGGCCGGCGATGATGAGCTCGAGGCGTGGCTCGTTCTCCAGCAATCGGACGATGCGTCCGCCGAAGGTGCCGTAGCCGCCGACGATGAGAAGCTTCATGCCTTGCCCCCAAGCCTGCCGTAACCCCCGTCAGCCGATCAATCGCTCCCGCAACTCGGCCAAAGGTATCTCGCAACTGTCTTTCCGGCCGAACAGCGCGTAGCGGTTCTTGGCGACGCGGTCATAGAGCCAGTCGCGCAGCGGCCGCGGCAGGATGAGCAGCGCCTTCGCGGCGCGCCATGGCCAGCCGAGCGCGGCCATGACGGCGACGAAGCTGTCGAGCTTCGTGTAGGCGGCGCCGTCGATGATGGCGAGGTTGCTGTCGTAGTCGTCGGTCGGCAGGCCGTGCTCGCGAAACAGCGCCTCGCCGAGCGGCGACTGCGCGGTGGCGAAGCGGAAACGTTTTTCCGGTCGAGCTTGAGGATGAGCTGGACTAAGCCCGAGCAGAACACGCAGACGCCGTCGAACACGATCAGCGGCTGGCGGGCGTCATAGGCCCGGCGCGGCAAGATGGGACGTTCGGGCAGGTCGGTCATGGCGGCCCCGGCTGCTTGTGACCCTAGGCACTAAGCTAGGGGAGACACTAAGGCAGCCGGCGGCGGCGTCAAAGTCGCGGCGTTGTCGCACGCCAGTTGCCGGCGAGCGTCAAGCGCTCGGCGCGATAGGTGGTGGCGCGCTGGTCGGCGGCCGGCCGGCAGATGCGGCCATGGTGGGCTCGTTCGCGGGTCATGATCAGTTCACGCCGACGCCTAGCGAGTTGCCGCGGCGCGCGCAGGCCGGGCCTGGGCCGCGCATGTAATAGCGCTCCGGCCGATAGGTCGGCGCGACGAATTCGCGAATGGCTGCGGCATAGCCGGCGATGTGATTCCAGAAGTTCATTTTACCTGGTCCCTGTCCCGCTTTCGGATGTCCCGTCCGAATTGTTCGAGAGCATAGCTTCGAGGCGTGAATAGTCGGTGAACGTGATGTTAATTTCTGGTCCGAAACACGTTGCTTCGTGGCGGGATTGCGGCTGATTCGGGGTCTTTCGGCGCCTTTCGTCGCGATTCCGCTCCGTGTGACTTTTGCATCACATATGTTTCGTTCCGATGTCGCTTGCGCGCGCATCTGTTTCACGTCCGGCCGGTGACAGGGAATTTCCTTTCGTGCGCCTGGTCGGGCAGGAACCTGTCCCGGAACACGACGTTGACCCCTCAAGGCCGGGGGCGAACCGGCCGTGTTGGCGGCCCTCTGCCGCGCAACTTCCCGACAATGCGAAACATGGAAAGGCAACCGCCATGGGCTTCTTTTCGAAAGACATCAAGACGCTGGACGACCTCTTCATCCACACGCTGCGCGACATTTATTATGCCGAGAAGCAGATCGAGAAATCGCTGCCGAAGATGATCGACAAGGCGACCGATCCGCAATTGAAGGGCGGCTTCGAGAAGCATCTCGCGCAGACCAAGGGTCACATCGAGCGGGTCGAGCAGGTGTTCGAGCTGCACGGCGTCAAGGCCAAGACCGTCAATTGCCCTGCCATCGACGGCATCCTCGCGGAGGCTGACGAAGTCAGCGGCGATGTCGATGACAAGGAGGTTCTGGACGCTGCGCTGATCGCCTCCGCCCAGGCCGTCGAGCACTATGAGATAACGCGCTACGGCACGCTGATCGCCTGGGCCAAGCAGCTCGGCCGCAGCGACTGCGCCAACGTGCTGGCCAAGAACCTCAAGGAAGAAGAGGCGACGGACCGCAAGCTCACCGAGATCGCGGAAAGCAAGGTCAACCTGCAGGCCGCCGAATAGCAGGCTGCGTGGCCAGCCCTCCCGGAACCCAAGCGAACCCCTGTCCGTTGCGATTGAAACCGCATCGCGCAGGAGTTCGCAATGGCACCACGCCCGGCTTGGAAGGGCTATCTCAAACTGTCGCTGGTCACATGCGCCATCGAGCTCACCAACGTCGTGACCCATGCCGAGAAAGTCTCTTTCCGCATCCTCAACCGCAAGACCGGCAACGCCGTCAAGCGCATCTATGTCGATGCGGGCACCGGCAAGCCGCTTGAGGAGGGCGACGAGGTCAAGGGCTATGAGGTGAGCGACGGCGACTTCGTCCATATCGAGGAGGACGAGATCGAGGCGGTGCAGATCGAATCCTCACACACGATGAGCCTCGACGGCTTCGTCGAGAAATCCTCGATCGAGCAGATCTACCTCGACACGCCCTACTATGTTTCCCCGGCGGACGAGGTGTCGCAAGAAGCCTTCGCCGTCATCCGCGACGCGATGGCGGCCAGGAAGATGGCGGGACTTGCGCGCATCGTGCTTTATCGGCGCGAGCGGCCGGTGGCGATCGAGCCGCTCGGCAAGGGCATGGTGCTGACCACCTTGCGCTACGACGACACGGTGCGCCGGCCGGCGACGGTGTTCGAGGACATCGCGGCGGCGAAGACCGACAAGGAGATGATCGACCTGGCCCAGCACATCATCGACGGCAAGAAGACGAAGTTCGACCCGTCGAAATTCGACGACCGCTACGAGGAGGCGCTGCTTGAGCTGATCCGCGCCAAAAAGGCGGGCAAGAAGGCGCCCAAGGCCAAGGCGCAGCCAAAGCCGTCCAATGTGGTCAACCTGTTCGATGCGTTGAAGAAGAGCCTGAACGCGGAAGGCGGCGGCAAAGCCGGCAAGGCCACATCGAAAGCGGCGGCCGGGAAAAGCAAGAGCAAGGCCGCGCCAAAACGCAAATCCGCATAGGAGGATGGCGGCATGGCCGGCCTCGAGCAGTATCACGCCAAGCGCGACTTCAAGAAGACCGCCGAGCCGGCCGGCAAGGTCGGCAGGCAAAAGCAAGGCGGCGGCATCTTCGTCGTCCAGAAGCATGCCGCCACGCGGCTCCATTATGATTTCCGGCTTGAGCATGACGGCGTCTTGTGGAGCTGGGCGGTGACGCGCGGCCCGAGCCTCGATCCGCATGAGAAGCGGCTGGCCGTGCATGTCGAGGATCACCCGATCGACTACGCGTCTTTTGAAGGGACCATTCCGAAGGGCCAATATGGCGGCGGCTCGGTGATCGTCTGGGACGAAGGCAAGTGGACGCCGGATGGCGATCCGGCCAAGGGCATGAAGAAGGGCCATATCGACTTCGAGCTTGAGGGCCACAAGCTCAACGGCCGCTGGCATCTGGTCAGGCTGCGGCCCCGCCCGGGCGAGAAGCGCGACAACTGGCTGCTGATCAAATCCGACGATGCCGCCGCCCGGCCCGGCGAGGATGTTCTCGAGGAGGAACCGAAGTCGGTGAAGTCGGGCCTGACCATCGAGGAGGTGGGCGAAGGCAAGACCGCCAGGGGGCAGACACCGAAAGTCTGGCAATCCAACAGGCCGGCTGCCGCCAAGACCAAGGCCGGGCCTGGCAAGCGTCTCGAATTCATCGAGCCGCAGCTGGCGACGCTGGAAAAGGATGCGCCCGCCGGCGAGGACTGGCTGCATGAAGTCAAATTCGACGGCTACCGCATGCAGGCGCAGATCGCCGGCAGCGAGGTCAGGCTGCTCACTCGCGCCGGTCTCGACTGGACGGACAAATTCGATGGTCCGGTCACCGCTGCGCTTGCCAGGCTGAAATGCCGCGACGCCATCATCGACGGCGAGATCGTGGTTTTGGCCGACAGCGGCGTGTCGTCCTTCCCGTTGCTGCAGGCGGACCTGTCGGCCCGCCGCGCCGACCGCTTCGTCTACTATGTCTTCGATCTGATGCGGCTCGACGGCAGGGACCTGCGCCGCGAGCCCTTGGTCGAACGCAAGCAGGCGTTGGCAGAGCTGCTGGGCCAGCAGCCCGACCATTCGGCGCTGCGCTTCAGCGACCATTTCCACGAGCCGGGCAAGGTCATGCTGCAGCATGTCTGCCGGATGGGCCTGGAAGGCGTGGTGTCGAAACGCGCCGACGCGCCCTACCGCAGTGGGCGGGGGCTCTCCTGGATCAAATCCAAATGCACGCTGCGCCAGGAATTCGTCATCGGCGGCTATCTGCCCTCGGACAAGACCGGGCGCGGCCTGCGCTCGCTGCTGGTCGGCTTCAACGAAGGCGGCAAGCTGCACTATGCCGGCCGTGTCGGCACCGGCTTTTCCGGCAAGGTGATGACGGATTTGAAGAAGAAGCTCGACGGCCTCAAGGCGACGGCCTCGCCGTTCTCGGCCGCCGTGCCCAAGGGCAAGGGCCTCACCTTCGTCAAGCCGGAACTTGTCGGCGAGGTGGAGTTCCGCAGCTGGACTTCCGACCGTATAATCCGGCACGCCTCGTTCCAGGGGTTGCGCGAGGACAAGCCGGCGGAGGAAGTCGTGCAGGAACAGCCGAAGAAGGCCGAAACCGGGGCGAAGCCGGGTGCAAAGACCGCACCGAAACCCTCGGCCGGAACGGCGAAGACCTCGATCAAGCTCTCGCATCCCGACAAGCTGCTATGGCCCGACGAAAAGGTTTCCAAGCGGGACCTGCTCGATCATTACGCGCTGGTCTGGCCGCGCATGGCAGAATTCGTCGTCAACCGGCCGCTGAGCCTGGTGCGGGCACCGGACGGCATCCACGGCCAGCGCTTCTTCCAGAAACACGCCTCGCCCGGCATGAGCGACAAGATCGCCAGGATGAAGGACCCGACCGATGGCGAGGAGATACTGTTCATCAAGGATTTCGACGGGCTGGCCGCGCTTGTCCAGTACGGCGTGGTCGAGGTGCACATCTGGGGCTCGACGATCGATAAGCTGGAAAAGCCGGACCAGATCATCTTCGATCTCGATCCCGATGAAGGCGTCGATGTCGGCCGCGTGCGCGAGGCGGCGCTCGACATCCACGAGCAGCTCAACGAGCTGTCGCTGCCGAACCTGGTCAAGACCTCAGGCGGCAAGGGTTATCACGTGCTGGTGCCGCTGAAACCCTCGGCGGAGTGGGACGAGGTCAAGGATTTCGCCCATGACTTCGCCCGCGCGCTCGAGCAGGCCGCGCCCGACCGCTACACGGCGACGCTGTCGAAGAAGGCGCGCACCGGCAAGATCTTCGTCGACTATCTGCGCAACGGCAGGGGCTCGACCACCGTCGCGCCCTATTCCTCGCGCGCCAAGAAGGGCGCGACGATATCGATGCCGGCGACCTGGCCGGAGATAAAGAAGGGCCTGGCGCCGAATGCGTTCCCGCTTGGGGATAAGACGACGCTGAACGAGCTGAAGAAGGCCGACCCGTGGAAGGAGTTCTTCAAGCTGGGGAAGCCACTGAAGCGGGGGTAGGTTTGCGTGGACGGCAGAGCCGGCAAAGCCGCGATCCTTCGCGCCCCCCTCTGGCCTGCCGGCCATCTCCCCCTCTAGGGGGGAGATTAATCGCTCAGCCGGTTTCGCCAATCTCCAACTTGCAAGAATGGCGGAGCGCCAGAACTGCCAATCTCCCCCCTTGAGGGGGAGATGGCCGGCAGGCCAGAGGGGGGCGCCTCGCGCCAACATTGCGAAGGTATCGCTTGCGCGTGACCCTACGCCAGAAACACCCGCTCAAACTCCTGCTTGCCCGTCGGCGAGAACACCACGGCGCGGCTGTCCTTTTCGCGCCGCGCCCATTTCTCGGCGATGATCTTGTCGAGGATGGCCGCACCAAGCGTGCCGGCGAGGTGCGATCGCCGCACGCTCCAGTCGAGGCAGGCGCGGCAAACCGGCCGCCGCGCCTTGACACCGGTCTCAATGCCGAGCGCGGAAAAATGCGCGGCCCCGGACGGCGAGAGCCTGATCTGGTTGTCGCCGCGCAGCAAAAGCTTCCTGTCGAGCAGCCGGTCGAGCATCGCCACCGCCTGCTCGCCGGCCAGGTGATCGTAGCAGACCCTCGCCACGCGCATGGCCGCGTCGCGCGGTCCCGGCCGCACACGCTTCGGGCCGACCGCTTCGGCGACGCCGATGATCGCCTCGATCATGCCGGCCACCTGCGCGCCGGCGAGACCGTAATAGCGGTGTCGGCCCTGGCTGGCCAAAGTCAGCAAGCCGCCATCCATCAGCTTCGACAGATGCGAGGAAGCGGTGGGCAGCGACACACCCGCTTCCAGCGCCAGTTCCGACGCGGTCAGCGCCGTACCGCCCATGAGAGCGTTGAGCATGTTGGCGCGGGCCGGGTCGCCGACCAGGCTGGCGATGCGGGCGATGTCGGGTCCTTCACGCATGGTTCGATCCTCATCGAAGCATTCCTGTCAGGGAAGCACTATTCTGCGGTCGGCTCAAGCAGCGCGGCAAACTCTCCTGACAGGAGAATGCCTAGCACAAAGGCACAAGCGATGTTTCGACCGCGGTCGAACCGTCGTCGTCCAAAATCAGCCGACGAGGAGACCGACATGACCATCACCTGCTTTATCCGCTACGAGATCGACCCGTTCGGCAAGGCGGCCTTCGAGCAATATGCGCGGGCCTGGGGCCAGGCCATTCCGCGCTGCGGCGCCGACCTGATCGGCTATTACGCCCCGCATGAAGGCTCGGCCACCACGGCCTATGCCGCCTACAACATCGAGAGCCTCGCGGCCTATGAAGGCTATCGCGCCCGGCTTGCCGCCGACCCGGCGGGCAAGGCAAATTACGAATTTGCCAGGCGCGAGAAATTCATCTTGAAGGAAGATCGCGTCTTCCTGAAGCTGGTGTCGGGGCCGCATGGGCCGAGACAGGTCTTTCGCACCGACGTGGTTGTCAAGGAGGGGGTCGAGACATGATCGCTGTCATCTTCGAGGTGGAGCCGGCGGAAGGCGAGCGCGATGCCTATCTCGGCACCGCCGCCGAGCTTAAGCCGCTGCTCGAGAGCATAGACGGCTTCATCTCGGTCGAGCGCTTCCAGAGCCTGACCGACCCGAGGCGGGTGCTGTCGCTGTCCTTCTGGCGCGACGAGGAAGCGGTGAAAGCCTGGCGCAACACCGAAGAGCACCGGCAGGCGCAGAAAGCCGGCCGCGGCGGAATCTTTGCCGGCTACCGTCTGCGCATCGCCCATGTCATGCGCGACTATGGTATGGAGGAAAGGGCCGAGGCGCCGCAGGATAGCCGCGAGGTGAATGGGTAGGCTCCCCCTTCTCCCCTTGTGGGAGAAGGTGGATCGGCGCGCAAGCGCCGAGACGGATGAGGGGTGTTCCAGCGGAGTGAGACGCTTGCTTTCCCTGGAGCACCCCTCATCCGTCGCCTTCGGCGACACCTTCTCCCACAAGGGGAGAAGGAGAGCGCCGGCGCTACGCATTGCCGATCAGCACGCCCGCCCCGAACACCAGCGCGCCGCCCAGCACCACCTGGAAGGCGGCGCGCCAGAAGGGGGTCTGCATGTAGCGGTTCTGGACGAAAGCGATCGCCCAGAGCTCGAAGAACACCACCACCGCCGCCACGGCAGTGGCCGTCCAGAAATGCGGGATCAGGTAGGGCAGCGCGTGGCCGAGACCGCCCAGCGAAGTCATCAGGCCGACCGTCAGCCCGCGCTTGATTGGCGAACCGCGCCCCGACAACTTGCCGTCGTCAGAGGCGACCTCGGTGAAACCCATCGAGATGCCGGCGCCGATCGAGGCGGCGAGGCCGACCAGAAGCGTCTGCCAGGTGTCGTGCGTGGCGAACGCCGCGGCGAAGATCGGCGCCAGCGTCGACACAGAGCCGTCCATCAGCCCGGCCAGCCCGGGCTGCACATAGGTGAGGATGAACTGGCGCTGCTCGGCCGTCGCCTCCTCCACCTTGACGGTTCCCGGCACATGCTGCTGCTCCAATTCATGCGCCGAGCTTTCATGACCCTGCTCGGCCGCGGCGAGGTCATTGAGCAGCTTGCGCGTCGAGGCGTCGGTGGTGCGCTTGGCCGCCTCGACATAGAAGCGATAGGCCTGCCGCTCCATTTCCTCGGCCTGCCGCCGCACATGCTCGATGCCGAGCGGCCTCACCAGCCAGTCCGGCTTGCGCTCGAAATAGCCTTTCACATGCTCGCGCCGGATCAGCGGGATGCGCTCGCCGAAGCGCTTGCGGTGAAGCTCGATGAGCGAATCGCGATGGCCGTCCTCTTCCTCGGCCATCGCCTCGAACACTTTTGCCGAGTGCGGAAAGTCCTGTGCCAGGCCATCGGCATAAGCGCGGTAGATGCGTCCGTCATCCTCCTCGGAAGAGATCGCCAGCGCCAGGATCTCCTGCTCCGAAAGCGAATCGAAGGAACGGCGGCCGAAGCCGAAAACACGGGAAAGCATGATGGGATCACTCTAGTTTAGAATTGTTCTAAACTATGATCTTGGCAGTTGAAGGTCAATTGCCAACGGCGCGGGCTGCGGGCGCGCGAACGCTGATCGCGCGAGGCCAAACCCTTCATTATTGCCGAATGTTTGCCTATATAACTGACCGCCACCGAAATTGAAGGACGCCCGGCATGACGGACAAGAAGCCCCCGCACGCATTTGACGCCAAGCCGGTTCTCGATCTCATCGCCAGCATCGAGGCCGACCTGCAGCGCCTGAAAGGTCTTGTCGAGGAACAGCTCGATAAATTCGACCCCGCCAATCCGCACAACAAGACGCCGGACGGCAAGCTGACCGAGGAAGGCGCCGAGTGCTGCTACCGCATGTTCGACGAAGGCAAGTCGCGCTACACGGTTTCGCAGCAGATGAAGATATCCTTCGCCGCCGCCACCCACCGCTTCAACTCCTGGCGCAAGCTGGGCGGCAGCAAAAGGACGAAGACGCTGCTGGGGTGAACCTGCGCTTTCGTCATCCTCGGGCTTGACCCGAGGATCCATGCCGTGACTTCTGCCGTAGAATGCGGCGGTGCAGAACAATCGTTCCAAATTCGCTGTGAACGGCGACCCAATTCTGGTCCGCTTTCGCGCGTCACGGACGTCACGGCATGGATTCCAGGGTCTGCGCGCGTCGCTCCGCTCCTTGCTCCGCCCTGGAATGACGAAGGTGACAGCCGCTGGCGCATCTTCCAAAAGCTTGTCTCCATGACATTTTTTCGTTGGCGCGACGCCTCGGTTTGCGTGCACCATGACGGGGCTCATCCCGCGAGGCTCATCATGCTCACCCTGCCCGGCATCTCCGACATCCGCGCCGCCGCCGAGCGGCTTTCCGGCCTGATCGTCGAAACGCCGCTCATCGAATCGCCCGAGCTCAACGAGCGCTATGGCGGCCGCATTCTGTTCAAGCCCGAGACGCTGCAGCGAACCGGCTCCTTCAAGATTCGCGGCGCCTATAACAAGCTGTCTACCCTGAGCGAGGAAGAGCGCGGCCGGGGCGTCGTCGCCTTCTCCTCCGGCAACCACGCGCAAGGCGTGGCGGCCTCGGCCGCCATGTTCGGCGCCAAGGCGGTGATCGCCATGCCGGCCGATGCGCCGGCGCTCAAGGTCGGCAATGTCCGCAAGATGGGCGCCGAAGTGGTGCCGTTCGACCGTTACAAGGACGACCGCATGACGGTCGTTCGCCCCTATATCGAAAGGGGCATGGCGCTGGTGCCGCCCTTCGACGATCCGGCGATCATCGCCGGCCAGGGCACGATCGGCCTGGAACTGATCAAGCAGGCGAAAGCGCTTGGCGCAGCGCTCGACGCCGTCGTCGTTCCTTGCGGCGGCGGCGGCCTGTCGAGCGGCATTTCCGTCGCGGTCAAGGACGCTTCGCCGAGCACGCAAGTTTGGGCGGTCGAGCCCGAGCATTTCGACGACACGCGCCGCTCGCTGGCCAAGGGCGAGCGGGTCGCGAACGAGCCCGGCCACAGCTCGATCTGCGATGCGCTGCTCACCGCCGAGCCGGGCGCCATCACCTTCGAGATCAACCGCCGGAATCTCGCCGGCGCCATCGCCGTCTCCGACAAGGCCGCCGCCCAGGCGATGCGTGACGCGATGGCCTATCTCAAGCTGGTGGTCGAGCCCGGTGGCTGCGTCGCTTTTGCCGCGCTGTCATCCGGCGAGATCGACCTTGCCGGCAAATGCGTCGCCGTGGTGCTCTCCGGCGGCAATGTCGATTTCGGCACCTATGCGGAGATCATGGCGGCGGCATAGAGGCGCGGCCTGCACGCGAGAATCGTTGTGATCCTTCGCGCCCCCCTCTGTCCTGCCGGACATCTCCCCCACAAAGGGGGGAGATTGGCAGTTTCGGCGCCTCGCCATCTCTGCAACGTTTGAGGTTGGCGACGGTCGGCGAGGCGTCCGATCTCCCCCCTTGTGGGGGAGATGGCCGGCAGGCCAGAGGGGGCGCTGTCCCGCCAGCCTTAGGCTTTTGTGCGCAAGATTTTCCGTGATCTCAATCCAGCGTTCGCCTGAAGCGCACCAGCGCTACCCCGGCAAACAATGCCACGAACACGACCAGCCAGCCGACTTCCGTCGCCACCGCCGGCAGCTCCGCCCCTTTCAGCATGACGGCGCGGGTGATGCGCAGAAAATGGGTCAGCGGGAAGATCTCGCCAAAGGTCTGCGCCCAGCCCGGCATGCCGCGATAGGGGAACATGAAGCCCGACAGCATGATCGAGGGCAGGAAGAAGAAGAAGGTGAGCTGCAGCGCCTGCATCTGCGTGCGCGCGATCGTCGAGATCGTGTAGCCGAGCAGCACCAGCGACAGCACGAACACCAGCACGGTCGACAGCAGCAGCGACAGCGACCCCATGAAGGGAATGGCAAACAGAAGCTTCGCTGCCGCCAGCACCACCACCACCTGCACTGCGCCCACCACCAGGTAGGGCAGCACCTTGCCCATCATGATCTCGAGCGGGCTCGACGGCATGGCCAGCAGGTTTTCCATCGTGCCGCGCTCGGTCTCGCGCGTCAGCGCGATCGAGGTCATCATCACCATCGTCATCTGCAGGATGACGCCGAGCAGGCCGGGAACGATGTTGTATTGCGATATGCCCTCGGGATTGTAGCGCCGGTGCACGACGACATCGAGCTGGCCGCGCGCCGCCTCCTTGGCCGTTTCCTCAGTGCCCTGTGCCCTGAGCAGCGCCTGGCCGGCCACAGTGCTCAGCGTCGAGATCGCGCCGCTGGCCACCGCCGGGTCGGTGGCGTCGGCCTCGATCAGGATCTGCGGGTTGTCGCCGCGCTCGACGCGGCGGGCGAAATCGGCGGGGATGGTGACGACGAAGGAGACGTCGCCGCGCGCCATCAGGAACTCGGCTTCCGCCGCACTTTGCGCGACATGGTCGAAGCGGTAGTAGCCGGTGGTCTGCAGCGCCGAGACCATCGCCCGCGTGTAGGGATCGCTGCTGGTCGCCACCAGCGCGGCCGGCAGGCTCTTCGGGTCGTTGTTGATCGCATAGCCGAACAGCACCAGCTGGATCAGAGGCACGCCCAGCATCATGGCGAAGGTGATGCGGTCGCGCCGCATCTGGATGAATTCCTTGATGAGCAGCGCGCCCAACCTGGCGAAGGAGAAGACCGCTTTCATGCCATATTGTCCTTCGAGCCGGCCATGAACTGGATGAACACATCCTCGAGGCTGGTCTCGCCTGGCTTCACGGTGACGCCCTTGTGTTCCTTCTCGACGTCGGCCAGCGCCTTTTCGAGCGCCGTCTTGTCGGAGCCGACGACATGCAGCGTCGCGCCGAACGGCGCCACCTGGTCGACGCCGGGCCGGCCCTGCAGCGCCTCGGCCACCTGGTCGAGCCGCGGCCCCTGCAAGACGAAGGTGGTCAGCCCGGCATTCTTCACCACCTCGTCCACGGTGCCGGTGGCGAGCATCTTGCCGTAGGAGATGTAGCTGATGCGGTGGCAGCGCTCGGCCTCGTCCATGTAGTGGGTGGAGACGAGCACGGTCAGCCCGCCGCCGGCAAGGCGATGGATCTCGTCCCAGAACTCGCGCCGGGCCTTCGGATCGACGCCGGCCGTCGGCTCGTCGAGCAGCAGCAGCTTCGGCTCGTGCATGATGCAGGCGGCCAGCGCCAGCCGCTGCTTCCAGCCGCCGGAAAGCGTGCCGGCCAGCTGGTTGCGGCGGCTGGCCAGTCCGAGATCCTGAAGCGTGCGCGAGACATACTCCTCGACCGGCCTCAGCCGGTAGAGCCGCGCCACGAATTCGAGGTTCTCGCCGATCGTCAGATCCTCGTAGAATGAGAATTTCTGCGTCATGTAGCCGACTTCGCGCTTGATCTTGAGCGCGTCGGTGCGGATGTCGAAGCCCAGCACCGTGCCATCGCCTTCGTCCGGCGTCAAAAGCCCGCACATGATACGGATGGTCGTCGTCTTGCCCGAGCCGTTCGGCCCGAGGAAGCCGACGATCTCGCCTTCGGCGACCGTCATCGTCACATGGTCGACGACGGTCTTGTCGCCGAAGCGCTTGACCAGGCCGCGAACGTCGATGGCGTTCATTGCCCCAGATCCGCAAGATCGACATCGACGATCTGACCGGGCTGCAGCGGTCCCGCATCGCCCTCCGGCCGCGCCTCGACGAGATAGACCAGCTTCTGCCGGTTCTCCAGCGAGTAGATCACCGGCGGCGTGAATTCGGGGTCGGGCGAGACATAGCTGACGCGTGCCTTCAGTCCCGTCCCGCAGCCGTCGCAACGGACGTTGAGCTCGGTGCCGACCTTGACCGCCGAGAACGCGCTTTCGGGCACATAGACGCTGAGCTTCACGGCGCCGTCCGGCAGCATCGAGATCACCGGCGCGGTCGGCCCGGCTGTGTCGCCTGGATTGCGGATGACGTCGTTGACGCGGCCAGGCGAGGGCGCCGCCAGCACCCGCTTCGACAGCCGCCACTCGGCCTGCTCAAGGGTCGACCGCGCCTGCTTGACCTGGTTGTCGGCGGCCTTGATGGTCTCGGCCCGCGCCGGCAGATTGCCGACGGCGAGATTGGCTTCCGCCTGGCCGACCTGGGCATTGGCGGTCTCCAGCGAAGCCGAGGCGGTGTCGTAATCGGCCTGGGTGCCGGTGCCGCGCTTGTAGAGGTCGCTGGCGCGGTCGTATTTGCGCTTGGCGTCGGCTGCCTGGGCCTTGGCCATGTCGACCTCGGCCTTGAGCACGGCGATTTCCTCGGGGCGCTTGCCGACCTGAAGGTCGGCAAGCTGCGCCTGCGCCTGCGCAAGCGCGGCTTTAGCCTGCGCAACCTCGATCTTGGCGTCGGCGTCTTCCAGCGTCGCCACCGCCGTGCCGTTCTCAACGCGGTCGCCGCGCCGAACCGACACCGTCGCCACCTGGGCCACTTCGATCGGCGCCATCAGCACATATTCGCCTTCGACATAGCCGACGGCCAAAGGTGCGGCCGGCGCGCAGGCGCCGAACAATTGGGCCGCGAGCGGCAGCGAACAAAGAAAGCTCATGATTTGCCCTTCTTGCCGGCGGCCCCCCGCGCGGCCAGCATTGCCCTGAGGTTGTCGGTTGCGACCGCCACCACCTTGGCGGCCTCTTCATTGCCGATGTCGCGCCAGCCCATCCGGCGCATCACCGCCTCGCGGCCGATGCGGAAATAGATGACCTGGCCGATCATGGTGAAGACGGTAAGCTTGGTCGCTTCGCTCTCGGCCGGCTCGCCGGTCGCCTGTTCCCAGACCTGGCACAGCCGCCGGTGCGTCGGCTCGAACACGCCGTCATAGATGCGGTCGAGCGCGGCGGTCGGATGCGAGAGCTCGCGAAGTACGAATTGTACGATCTCGCCGGCCTGCGGACTGGCCACGACGAAACCCACCATCCGCTCGAGCGCCGCGAAAAGCTGCGCTCGGGCTGCTTCCGGGTCCAGGGGAGCCGTTGCTTGCACGCCGCCCAGCGCCTGGCCGGCAATTCCCTGGATGGTGTCGACGATGAAGTCGGCAGCGGCGGCGCGCAGGCCCTCCTTGCCGCCGAAATGATAGGCGATGGAACCGATATTGGCCTTGGCCTCGGCCGCGATCTCCCGCGTCGAGGTGCCGTCGAAACCCTTTCGCCCGAACAGCCTGAGCGCCGCGTGGACAAGCGCCGCGCGCGTTTGATCGGCGGTGCCCACCTCGCGCTGCGGCCTTCTTGCGATTGATCGTTTGTTCAT
This sequence comes from Mesorhizobium sp. CA5, assembly GCF_020165105.1. NCBI lineage: Bacteria > Pseudomonadati > Pseudomonadota > Alphaproteobacteria > Hyphomicrobiales > Phyllobacteriaceae > Mesorhizobium > Mesorhizobium sp. CA5. The sequence goes on from NZ_JAIUHJ010000016.1 coordinate 63,771, forward strand.
GCCCGCACTTTAATCAATCGATTGATTAAAGTCAAATTTGACTCCGGCTCGGCTTGCCTTCCCGACCCTCACAGGCTTTAGTGCCCGGCCATGAGCAAGGAAGTCGAGCGCAAATTCCTGGTCTCCAGTCCCGCCTGGCGCGATGAGGTCGAGGCGAAAATCCGCATTCGTCAATTCTATGTCGCCGCGCAGCCCGGCCGCACGGTGCGGGTGCGCATCAGCGACGGGCGCTCAGCCAAGCTGACGCTGAAGTTTGGCGACAGGGCGCGCGAGCGTGACGAATTCGAATATTCGATCCCGCTTGCCGAGGCCGAGGAATTGATGGCGTTCGCCGTCGGACGTGTCATCGAGAAGACACGCCACCATGTTAGACACCGCGGCTATCTCTATGAAGTCGATGTTTTCGGCGGAAAGCTCGCGGGGCTGGTGATCGCGGAGCTGGAGACGCCGGAGGACGTATCTGACGAAATGCTGCCCGACTGGCTCGGTCGCGAGGTCACCGGCGAGTCAAGGTTCTACAACGCGTCGCTGGCCCTCGGGGGGATTCCGGAGATCGCCGCATGAGTTTCCGCATCGATCCGCGCTTGCCTCTGACCGGCGAGGTCAGGCGCATATTGGCCGACGAGATCGGCAAGGCAGTCGCTCATCTCGAGATGGCGCGCGAGAAACCGGAGCAGGGACTTCACAAATGCCGCAAACGGCTGAAAAGCGTGCGCGCCTTGCTACGCCTGGTTCGTTCCGGGGACGAACCGTTCTGCCAGACCGAGAATGAATGTTATAAGCAGGTGTCGGCGCTGCTGGCCGGCCCGCGCGAGGCGACCGCCTTGATCGAGACCGTCGACCGCTTGGCCGATGCCTTTCCGGAACAATCGGCAGGCGGCGGTCTCGACCCCGTACGCGAGCGGCTGGTGCTGCGCCAGCACGAGCTCCACGCCGGTCCGAGCCTCGACGCGGCCATCAATGCGGCGATCGCCGCATGCCGGGAAGGCCTGGAACGCATCGACAGGCTGACTTTGCCCGACCAGCCGGAGCAGGCGGCCGATATATTGGCCGAGGGCGCCCGCGCCACCTTGCGGCGGGCGAAGAAGGCGCTGGACAAGGCGGAATCACGCGGCGCGGCCGACGATTTTCACGACCTGCGCAAGGCGGCAAAGACCCACGCCATGCATCTGTCGCTGCTCGGCCGCCTGTGGCCGACGCCGATCAAGGCGCGCCGCAAGGCGGTCGACAGGCTCGGCGAGCAGCTCGGCGAATTGCACGACGTCTTCGTCATCTGCGCCCTGCTCGACGCCGAAGGCGAGCCGCTCGGCCCCGCCGACGAGACGAAGCTTCTGCGCAAGCTTCTGAAACGTGCCGAAAAGAGCCTGGCCAAGGCCTGCCTTGCCGATGCCGCCGAGCTGTTCGGCGACAGCCCCAAGCGCTCGGCCAAGAGATTGGCCCGAAAGGCGCGCGACGATCTCGCCGGACCGCAGGAAGAAGCAAAGGCGGCGTGACGCTCTTCCCTTCTCCCCTTGTGGGAGAAGGTGGATCGGCGCGGAGCGCCGAGACGGATGAGGGGTGCTCCAGCTTGGCCAACACGCTCGTTAGTCGCTGATGTCTCATTCCCTGGAACACCCCTCATCCGTCGCCTTCGGCGACACCTTCTCCCACAAGGGGAGAAGGGGCAGCGCTACGCCGGCAGCGCCCGTTTCTCCTTCGCCGCCCTGGCGCCCGCATCCCTCGGATGCGGCCCGATCGGCATGATCGCCGGAAACGGCGTCGCGCCGAAGGCGAAGGTCCACTTGTAGCCGGTGAGCTGGTCCTCGGGCGTGGTGTGCTGGTCGTGATGGGCAAGCAGCCTGGCACGTTCGGCGAGCTCGTCGGCCTCGCGGCGCAGCATTTCCGCCGTTTCGGGCCGCATCCGCCGGGAAAAGCTGATGAAGGTCGCGGCCTGCTCCATATGGCCGATCGCCCAGCCGATGAAGTTCTTGTTGGTCATCTCGAAATGCGGCTTCAGCGGCCCCTCGAAATCCCACTGGATCGGCGCGTCGACCAGTAGCCTTGCCGACAGGCCGCGCCCCAGCGCCACCAACCCGAGCTCCTCGAGGTCGCGCAGGTAGAGGAACATCGAAGCTTCGCTCAGGCCTTGCGAGCGCATGATGCCTTCGGGCGTGAACTTCTCCGACAGCATGACGAAGACGAAGAGCAGCGCCGGCCGCGCCGCCAGCCGGCGCTCGATCTCCGGCGCGATGCGGTTGGCCGGCCCCGGCCCGCGGTTCATCGCGCCGAGAACGTTCTCCAGCTCGACATCGGCGGCGGCGCAGATCTCCATCAGCCGGTCGAGCTTGCAGTTCTTCTCATGGAAGATGCGCTTCACCGTCGGCTCGGAAATGCCCATGCGCTTGGCCAGCGTCCGATAGGTCAGGCCCTTGGCCTTCAGCGTCCGTTTCAGCGCCTCGAAGATCGGACCGTTCATGGACTGCGCCTCATTCGTGCAAATTCGTATTGAACTGCGATACTAGTCCTGTTCCGGCTTCCCGGAAAGTATCGGAAAGCCTAGCTCTCGGCCGTCATCACAGGAGAGCATCCATGAAATATCTCATCGCTTCGGCCGCCTTCGCCGCCATCTCCGTCATGTCCGCCGCGCAGGCCGGCGAGCTCTGGCGCGCCGCCGGCTTCGAGCAGCCGGAATCGGCCCTTGTCGATGCCGCCCACAACCGCATCGTCGTTTCCAACATCGTCGGCAATCCCGGCGCGGCGGACGGCAATGGCTATTTGTCGCTGCTGTCGATGGACGGTAAGGTCCTCGCGCGTCACTGGGTGGAGGGCTTGGACGCACCCAAGGGCATGGCGATCGCCGGCGGCAGGCTCTACACCGCCGATATCACCAAGGTGCGCGTCGTCGATCTCGCCAGCGGCAGACTGGTCGAGACTATCGATGTGCCGGGCGCCGTGTTTCTCAACGACATGACCGCCGACAGTGCCGGCAAGGTCTATGTCAGCGACATGCTGGCCGACACGATCTACCGCATCGACGGCGACAGACCGGAGCTGTTCGTCAAGGATGCGCTGCTCGCCTCCCCCAACGGCGTCTTCGCCGATGGCGCCCAGCTGATCGTCGCGTCCTGGGGCAAAGGCATCAACAGGACCGATTTCAGCACCGCCGAGCCCGGCGGCCTGCTGTCCGTCGACCTTGCCACGAAGGAGATCACGCCGCTGCCCGGCGCCCAAAAATTCGCCGATCTCGACGGCGTCATCGCCATTGGCGACACCATCTACGCCACCGCCTACATGACCGGCACGCTCTACAGCTACAAGCCCGGCGGCGCGCCGGCGGTGGTAGCGACCTTCAAGCCGGGCAGCGCCGATATCGGCACGGACGGCAAGGCGGCCATCTATGTGCCGTTGATGGGCGAGGGCAAGGTCGCGGCGCTGTCCCTGGATTGAGCATGTCGCGGCGGAGAAGCATTGCAACGCCGGCGGGACAGCGTTTCGCATCTCGGCACTCAGCGATGAGGCGAGCTTTTCGCCTCGCCGCTCGATATTGGACCGCCATGTCGGTGCGGCTGCCATCTGGTTTCGCCACCCGCTCCGGACTATTCGGCGGCAACCCTCATGTGAGCAAAGCCGTGAACACATCCAGCCTGAACGGCGCCGTTTCACCGACGATCCCGGTGCTCGCCTGCGCGCTGGCGATCTTCCTGCTGTCGGGCATGGATGCGGCGATGAAGTCGCTGGTCATCGCGGTCGGCGTCTACAATACGGTGCTATGGCGCAGCATGGTCGCGATCGTGGTCGCGGGCGCGGCCTGGTCGACGGGGCCACGCTCGAAACCGACCCTCCCGGTGCTCGGTCTGCATGCGCTGCGCGCGGTCATTGTCGGCATCGTCCTAGTCTCGTTCTTCTGGGGTCTCGCCAGGCTGCCGCTCGCCGAGGCCATAGGCCTGAGCTTCGTCGCGCCGTTGTTTGCGCTTTTCCTCGCCGCATTGCTGCTGGGCGAGCGCATAAGGCGGCAGGCGGTGTGGGCGTCGCTGGCCGGCATCGCGGGCGTCTTGATCATACTGGCCGGCCAGTTCGGGCAGGCAGGCCATTCGCAGGATGCGCTTTTGGGCACGGTCGCCGTGCTCGTATCGACGGTCTTCTACGGCTACAATCTGATCCTCGCCCGGCGACAGGCGCTTCTGGCCAAGCCGGTCGAGATCATGCTGTTCCAGAATATCTTCGTCGGGATCATCCTTGGTTGCGCAGCGCCTTGGCTTGCCGTCGCTCTGCCGAGAGAACTTTGGCTCCCCTTGGCAGGCGTGACAATGCTGTCGCTCGCCGGCCAATTCCTGATGAGTTGGTCCTACGCCCGTGCCGAAGCGCAATATCTCATCCCGACAGAATACTCGGCCTTCATCTGGGCGATCGCGCTTGGCTGGTTCTTCTTCGGTGAGAAGGTGGCCTGGACCACGCTGGCGGGCGCATGTCTCATCGTCGCCGGCTGCCTGATCGCCGCACGAGCCAGCCCCAAGCTTGCCGAGCCGATCGAAGCGACGGTTTGAGCAGGGCGCCTACGCCGTCTCCGCTTTTCCGCCCAGTTGCGCCCGCGCGTCACGGATCGAGGCTGCATAGGTCACCAGCGGCCGCTTGACGCCATGGCTTATCAGGGTGCGCCTGACTTGCGACGAGGCGCCCGCGATGATGAAGCGTCCTCCGGCGCGCCTTGCGTTGTTCGCGGTGCTTTCGATGACGTTTGCCGCGGTCGAATCGAGGAAGGGCACCGCCGAGCAATCGAGGATGAAGTTCCTGCGCTGGTCGGCGATACGGTCCAGCACGGTCGCGATCGTTGCCGCAGCGCCGAAGAAGAACGCCCCCGATATGCGATAGATGACAGTATCAGGATCGGTGGCGGCGGCGAGGTCATAGGCAACGCGCCCGCCATTTGCGTCGTCGGCGCGGTCCTCCGTCACCGGCGGGACATGCGCCTCCACCTCGACCGAACGCGCCATCCGCCCGATGAACAGCAGAGCGCCCAGCGCAAAGCCGATCACGATGCCGGTGGTGAGGTCGCGGAAGATGACAAGTCCGAAAGTGACCAGAAGCACCAGGGCGTCGCCCCAGGACGATCGGATCAGCGCCAGGAAGGCGGGCTTCTCCACCATGTTCCAGGCCACCGTGGCCAGCACCCCGGCGAGCGCCGCCAGCGGGATGTAGCTGGCAAGCGGCGCAGCCACCAGCATGAACAGCAGCAGGAAGGCGGAATGGAATATTCCCGACAACGGTCCATGCGCGCCCGCGCGGATGTTGGTCGCCGTGCGCGCGATCAGTCCAGTCACGCAGATCCCGCCGAACAGCGCCGAGCCGATATTGGCGATGCCCTGTGCCACCAGTTCGCAGTTGGAGCGGTGCCGTCGTCCGGTCATACCGTCCGCGACCACGGCGGAAAGCAGCGATTCGATTGCTCCGAGCAGAGCGAAGGAAATTGCGTCGGGCACCACGGAGACGAGCTTCTGCGCATCCAGCGCCGGAAGAGCCGGATCCGGTAACATCCGCGGAATGCCGCCGAATTGCGTTCCGATCGTCTCTACGGGAAGACCGAGAAGCGTCGTCGCCAGCGAGGCCGCAGTCACCGCGATCAGGAGGCCCGGCCACGAAGGGCGCCAGCGCTTCATGGCCACGATGATCCCTATCGTCAGCGCGGCGAGCGCAATGGCCGCCGGATTTGCCGTTCGGGCCGCCTTGCCGAGCGCGATAAGCCGCGGCAGCAGGTCGCCTGGCTCCTTGCCTGGCAGCGTCAGGCCGAACAGGTCGTGCAACTGGCTGGACAGGATGATGATGGCGATGCCCGCAGTGAAACCCACCGTCACCGGATAGGGAATGAACTTCACATAGGCGCCGAGCCTGAGATAGCCGGCCGCGAGCAGGAAGACGCCGGCCATGAGCATTGCCAGGATCAGTCCGTCGACACCGTGCCGGTCGACCGTCGAGGCCACGACCACGATGAAGGCGCCGGCGGGCCCGCCGATCTGGAAACGGCTGCCGCCAAGCGTGCCGACGATGAAACCGCCGATGATCGCCGTAAACAATCCGCGCTCGGGCTCCACATGCGAGGCGATCGCGATCGCCATCGACAGCGGCAACGCCACGATGGCGACTGTCAGGCCGGCGATCACATCCGCCCTCAGCTGCTTGAGGTGGTAGCCCTCGCGCAGCACCGTCACCAGCTTTGGTGTGAACAGCTCGGCGAAGGTCGGCCGTGCTTGGTGGTGAATTGCCCGCCGCGCCTGATCCATGAACTGCTTCCGCTCCACAGGGCGGCGGGATCGTCGGCTGGACGTCGGCGGTCGCCGTCGCGATAAAACCGTTGCGACGCCGCATCGCTGCCCGAAAACCGGCAACGGTTCCCGAGACGGACACGGTTGCGGCTCAGCCCTGCGGGTTCTGCGCCACGGTGGCCTTGAGGCGCACGCCCCTGCCGCCGCGTTCGCTGGTCTGGTTCTCGCCGATCAATTCCACCCCGACCTCATCGAGGGCATGGATGACCTTCATCAGCGTGTCAACGACGCCTCGCACGACGCCCTCGCTCGCTTCCATACGCTGTATCGTCGGAAGCGAAACGCCGGCGCGCTCGGCAAGCGTTCGCTGGTCGATACCGGCCAACGCCCTTGCGGCGCGCATCTGCGCAGCAGTGATCATCGGCCAGAACCTTTGTCTGAGTCTGCGATATCAATGGATAATACAAGCATAGTGATGTTTCAAGCGTCATTTATGTAGATGGGACATCGGTTATTCGCTATCCTTGACGACTTTGCGTCGCTGCAGCAGCCGCGCCGCAAGCCAGCACAGCATGGCCCAGGCAAAACCTGCGCACCAGCCTGCAAGCACGTCGGAGGGCCAATGCACTCCGAGATAGACGCGGCTGGCGCCGACCAGCACGGTGGTGAGCACAGCAAAGCCGAGCACGAAGACCTTGGTCGTCCGGTCCGGCAGGAAGCGGGCCGCCAGCGAGCCTAGCGTCAGATAGGTCACGGCCGACAGCATGGCATGCCCGCTGGGGAATGAGAGCGAGGTCTCGGTGACGAGATGCGAGACGAGATCGGGCCGCGGCCGGTCGACCTCGAGCTTGAGCAGGCTGGAGAGCGCTTGCCCGCCGGCGACGGCCGCGAACATGAACAGGGCTGTCGAGGGCCTGCGGATCAGGAGCAGATAGGCGATCGTCGCCGTCGTGATCAGCGCCAGCACGGCCGTGCTGCCCAGCGCGGTGATGTCGCGCACCGCGCCCTCCAGCCAAAGCGGGCCGATCGGGCTATCCGGCTGCCCGGCGCGGCGGAAGGCGAGCAGGATCTCCGTATCGAAGGTATGCGGCGTCGTGGCGCGCGCCACCTCCATGAGTTCCACCAGGCCCCACAGCCCGCCGGCGATCACCAGCCCAGCCAGCAGCACCGGGAATTCCAACCTGTTGAGGAGCGCGTTGGCGGTCGATTTCATTCGAGCCCTCAGGTCCAGCTACAGCCGCTGCATATAGGGCCCGAGCGTGATCAGCGCGACCGCGGCGATCGCCAGCACCATGCCGATCGCCTGCAAGGCATTGAGCCGTTCGCCGAAGAAGGCGAGCGCCACGACATTGACCGCGACGAGCTGGATCACCGCCGATAGGCTGAACGATACCGACATGCCGAACTCGCGCACCAGTCTCAGCATGATCAGATTGCCGGCCGAGTAGAGCGCCAGCGTCAAAAGGAGCTTGGCCAAGCTCGGCGCCATCCCCCATTGCTTGGCCGCCGTCGCCGCCAGCAGGAATATCACGGTCGAAATGCCGAGCTGCGCCAGTCCCCAGAAACTCACCTTGCCGTCCCTTTTTTGAAGCGCCGTCGCCACGCCGGCCAGCCCTTGTTTCCGAAGCGGGCGATGCCGTCAAGCTGACCGCAGCGAAGCGCGGGCGCTCAAGGGACTGAAGCCGGGTGTCGCAAAAGCCGCCGCGAGCCGGCAAACAACTATTGCGGTTCTATCACGGCAGTGTCACGAAAATGTGATGGGCGCGCTTTAGGGGTCGAAAGGTCAAAATCCCCAGCCACTCAGAAGCCAGAGGACAAACTCATGACCGTGACCCCTGAGACCCGTTTCCGGACCAGCCAGCTCGAGGAAAATGACGGCCCGCCGGTCAACCCGACCGGCAACAGCACCATGGGCGAGATCATCGCCGCGCGTTTCTCGCGCCGCGGCTTTCTCATGGGTTCGCTGGCCGTGTCGGCCATCGCCGCCACCGTCAGCCCGCTGGCGCTGATTGCGGCCGACGAGGCGCGCGCCGCCGAAGCCTCGGCTTTCAAGTTCGACGAGCTCGAAGCCGGCATCGACGACAAGCACCATGTCGCGCCCGGCTATGACGCCGACGTGCTGTTGCGCTGGGGCGATCCGCTGTTCGCCGATTCGCCCGAGTTCGATCCGCTGAAGCAGTCGGCCGAAGCCCAGGCGAAGCAGTTCGGCTACAACAACGACTATGTCGGCTATATCCCGGTCGACGGCTCGGCCGAGCACGGCCTTTTGGTCGTCAACCACGAATACACCAACCCGCATCTGATGTTTCCCGGCATCGTCTCGGTCGTCGAGAAGGACGGCAAGAAGAAGGCCGAGGTCGCGCCGCTCTCAAAGGAGCAAGTCGATGTCGAGATGGCCGCGCATGGCGGCACCATCGTCGAGATCCGCAAGCAGGACGGGAAGTGGCAGGTGGTGCGCGACGGCAAGCTCAACCGCCGCATCATGTCGACCACCGAGATGGCGCTGTCCGGCCCGGTCGCCGGCCATGACCGCGTCAAGACCAATGCCGATCCGTCCGGCACCAAGGTCTTCGGCACGCTCAACAATTGCGCCGGCGGCGTCACGCCCTGGGGCACCTATGTGATGGCCGAGGAGAACATCCACGGCTATTTCTCGGGCGAACTGCCGGAAGGCCACAGGGAAGCGGCCAATTACAAGCGCCTCGGCATCCCCGAAGGCGCGTATGAGTGGGGCGCGCATTACGACCGCTTCAACCTTGCCAAGGAGCCGAACGAGCCGAACCGTTTCGGCTGGATCGTCGAGGTCGACGTCAACGATCCCAACTCGACCCCGAAGAAGCGCACCGCCATGGGCCGCTTCAAGCATGAGGGCGCCGAGTCGATCGTCGCCAAGGACGGCCGCGTCGTCTTCTATCTCGGCGACGACGAGCGCTTCGACTATGTCTACAAATTCGTCACCAAGGGCATTTTCAACCCGAACGACCGCGCCGCCAACTTGGACCTGCTCGATGACGGCACGTTGCATGTGGCCAAATTCGCCGAGGACGGCTCGGTCGAATGGATGCCGATCGTTTTCGGTCAAGGCCCGCTGACGGGGGAGAACGGTTTTGCTTCCCAGGCCGACGTTCTCATCGAGACGCGCCGCGCCGCCGACCTGCTCGGCGCCACCAAGATGGACCGGCCGGAGGACATCCAGCCCAATGCCGGCAATGGCAAGGTCTATGTCATGCTGACCAACAATTCCAAGCGCAAGGCCGAGCAGGTCGACGCCGCCAATCCGCGCGCCGAGAACGCTTTCGGCCACATCATCGAGATCGTCGAGGATGGCGGCGACTTCGCCGCCACCAAGGGCAAATGGGAAGTGCTGTTGAAATGCGGCGATCCGTCCGTTGCCGATGTCGGCGCCACTTTCTCGACCGCGACCACCGCCCATGGCTGGTTCGGCATGCCGGACAATTGCGCCGTCGATTCCGCCGGGCGCCTGTGGGTCGCCACCGACGGCCAGGGCCCGAAGGCCACCGGCCGCACCGACGGTCTCTGGGCGGTCGATACCGAGGGTGCTGCGCGGGCAACGTCGAAACTGTTCTTCCGCGTGCCGATCGGCGCCGAAATGTGCGGCCCGCTATTCGCGCCGGATGACCAGACAGCTTTCGTCGCCGTCCAGCACCCGGGCGACGGTGGCGAGGACTGGGAAGGTTTTGGCCGCCCATCCTATTACGAGGACCCGTCGACCCGCTGGCCGGACTTCAAGCCGGACATGCCGGTGCGGCCGTCCGTCGTTGCGATCACGAAGCAGGGCGGCGGCAAGATCGCAGTGTGACCTCTTGTAGCTGAGACGTCGAGAGGGAGGATTTCGATCAAATCCTCCCTTTCGTCACTCCGCGCGTTGGACCATGGCCATGTTCATCTTGCTTCTCAAGCGGAAGCCGATGGACTCGTAAAGCCTGATCGCCGCAGCGTTGCTGTCATAGGCGTGCAGGTATGGAACCTCGCCGCGTGCCGCGATCCGGCCGGCGACGAACACCGACAGCAGGCGGGCAAGGCCGCCGCCGCGAAAGTCCGGATGCGTGCACACGCCGCTGAGCTCGCTGTAGCCGGGCTGCTTCATGCGCTCGCCGGCCATTGCCGCCAGCCTGCCGTCGATCCTGATGCCCCAGAAATCGCCGAGGCTCAGTGCCTCCAGCGTGAAGGGGCCGGGCTTGGTGAGCGAGGCGAGCGCCAGCATTTCCGCCGCATCGTCCTTGGTCAGCTGCCGGATACGCCCGTCTGATGCAGTCGGCATCGGCGCTTCGGCGATCATCTGCACCAGCGGCGCTGCCGATATCGCGGAAATTTCCGGCGGCAGGGCGATCTCATCCGCCTGGACGAGGATGGCTGTTTCGCCCGGCGGGAGAAGCCCGGCCAGCGCCCGCAAGCTGTCCGCATCGTTGGCGGCAGTGGCAGCGAAGGGCACGATCGACGGACGATATCGCCTGGCAAGGTCGCCGCCTTCGGCGAAGGTCTGGTGCCGCGTTGCAAGCGCGCTCCAGATGGGGCGGTCGAGAACATGTTTCACGGCGCGGCCACCTTGGCGTTCTCGGCGCGGCGATGGAGCGGCGTTGCGGCCAGACGATCCTCGATTGCCGCAAGTTGGCCGAGCAGCGGCCCGGAAAGATCGGCGCACACATCCGCCACGGCATTCTCGATTCTGGGCCAGATCTCCCGCTTCGCCTGGTCGACCAGCCGCCGGCCGTTGCGGCTCAGCGAAACGATCCTGCGCCGCTGGTCGTCTTGCGAAGGGTTGACCTCGACCAGCCCCAATTCGGCAAGCAGCGCCACACTGCGCGTCACGCCGGGCTGGGCGATGCCCAAGGATTGGGCCAGCTCGCCGACCGGCAACGGGCCCAGCCTGTCGAGCGCGGCGAGCAGCGGGTACTGGCTCGACTGGATGCGCATGTCCAGGCGGTCGAGCACGCGCTGCGTGTCGGCCTGCAACTGCTCACCTATACGCTTCATCCGGCTGCCGAGGCACAGAAAGCCGAGGGATCGGAGAACGTCTTCCATAGCAGCCTCGTCGCGTATCGATAATTTGATATATAACAATGTATGGAAAATATCAAGCCGATCTTTCGCATGTCCGTTGCGGCAGCCGATGAGCGACAGCACCGCCTTCGGACGTTTGCCCTTCATTCGCGGTCAATTGCATCCTATATCGCGTTGACGCACGCGGCCCGCAGCGGTCGCCAGCGATTCGCGACCTGAGGGCGGCAGGTCATCCATTCTTGGCACGCGGAGCTCATGGCGCCCCTGCGCATCTATTTCGACAGGCTTCTCGATGCCGTGGCACCCAAGGTCCCGCGACGCGACCTGACGGACGACGAACGCCTGGCGCTGGTGCGCCGTTACGGCGATTTCTCGCTCGCCTATTCGACGGCGGTGCAGCAGAAACTGTCCTATTTCAGCGATGGCGACGGCTACATCGCCTTCGGCACCAAGATGAGCCGTCATTTCGCGCTTGGCGATCCGGTGGCGGACCCGGCCGACCGTCCGGCCTATATCAAGCGCTTCGTCGAGGCCGCAGGCAGCCCCTGGTTCGTCCAGGTCGGCGCCGACACGGCCAAGGTGCTCGCCGGCCTCGGCTACCAGGTCAATCGCCTCGGCATCGACACCAGGCTGCCGCTGCCTGCGCATGATTTTTCCGGCAAGCGCAACGAGACCGTGCGCTATTCCGAGCGCTGGCTGACGAAGAAGGGTTTTACCCTCGCCGAGGACAAGGGCGACGGGCTGCAGGACGAGATCAAGCAGCTTTCCGCCGACTGGCGCAAGGAGCGCATCATCAAGCGCTGGGAAATGGGTTTCCTCAACCGTCGTTTTTCCGAAGAGATCGGCGCCGACATGCGCCGCTTCCTCCTGCACGGACCTGAAGGCCGGCTTCTCGCCATCCTCGATTTCGACCCGTTGTTTCGCGACGGCAAGGTCATCGGCTATACCACCTCCTTCAAGCGCAAACAGGTCGACGCGACGCCACATGCCGAGATCGGCCTGACCAAATTCGCCGTCGACCGCTTTCGCGAGGAGGGCGTCTCACAGGTGACGCTCGGCCTCTCGCCGCTGCTCGACATCGAGCCGAGCGGCTTCGCCGAATCGAGCTTCTGGCGCGGCACCTTCCAGCGCGCCTACGACTCGCCCTGGGTCAACCGCTCGCGCTTCAACCTGCAGGGCCAGGCAGCCTTCAAGCGCCGCTTCCACGGTGTCGAGGAGCCGACCTATATCGCATTCCGCAAAGGGACTTTCGTGGAAATGCTGGGCCTGCTGCGGCTGATCAAGGCGGTTTAGGCAGGCGCTTCCTCTCCCCACTTGGTCTACGCTATGCACATATCTTCTGTGACTGGCGTGACTGATCGACCTGAGGCTTGATTGCCAGGTGGTTCCCCCAATCCGTCGCTGCTTCGCAGCGCCACCTTTCCCCCCTCCGGAGGGAAAGGAAGGGAGCGTTGCTGGACGAGCGTTGACGGCAAAAGGCTTGGCGCCTTTCCTCTACCCCGTCGATCGGGGCAGAGGTGGCTCGGCGAAGCCGAGACGGAGTGGGGGTCGACCAGCGCTACGTTGGACAATGCTTGCGCCAAGCTGCCGTGCACGCTATCGCCAAAGGCCAGCTGCTCGGAATATGTGCATAGCGTAGCCATGGGGAGAGGAACTCCGTCAGTTTCTCAACCGGTAGCCGGTTTTAAATATCCAAGCGACGATCGCGATGCAGATGGCCAGGAACATCACCGTCATGCCGAGGCTGACGCCGACCGAGACGTCGGCCTTGCCGTAAAAACTCCAGCGGAACCCGCTGATCAGGTAGACGACCGGATTGAACAGCGTGATCGTCTTCCAGATGCCGGGCAGCATGTGGATCGAATAGAAGCTGCCGCCGAGGAAGGTGAGCGGCGTGACGATGAGCAGCGGCACCAGCTGCAGCTGCTCGAAGGTCTTTGCCCAGATGCCGATGATGAAGCCGAACAGGCTGAAGGTCACCGCGGTCAGCACCAGGAAGGTGATCATCCAGAATGGGTGCTCGATCCTGAGCGGCACGAACAGCGCCGCGGTGGCCAGGATGATCAGGCCGAGCATGACGGACTTGGTCGCGGCACCCCCGACATAGGCGATGATGATTTCCAGGTAGGAGACCGGCGCCGACAAAAGCTCGTAGATCGAGCCGACGAATTTCGGGAAATAGATGGCGAAGGAGGCGTTGGAGATCGACTGCGTCAAGAGCGACAGCATCATCAGGCCGGGCACGATGAAGGCGCCATAGGCGATGCCGTCGATCTCGGTGATGCGTGAGCCGATGGCCGAGCCGAAGACGACGAAATAGAGCGATGTCGAGATGACCGGCGAGATGATGCTCTGCAGCACCGTGCGGAAGGCGCGCGCCATCTCCACCCGGTAGATCGCCCATACCGCGCGCAGGTTCATGGCTCTTGCCTCAGAAGATTGACGAAGATCTCTTCGAGCGAGCTGTTCTTGGTGTCGAGGTCGCGAAACTGGACGCCGGCCGCCTCGAGGTCGCGGATCAGCGAGGCGACGCCCGGACGGTCGCTCTGGTTGTCATAGGTGTAGGTGAGCTGGTTGCCGTCGTCCGACAGCTCCAATGAATAGTGCGATAGGCCGTCCGGAACGGCGGCAAGCGGCGCGCGCAGCTCCAGATTCATCTGCTTGCGGCCGAGCTTGCGCATCAGCTCGGCCTTGCCCTCGACCAGGATGATCTCGCCCTTGTTGATGACGCCGACGCGGTCGGCCATCGCTTCGGCCTCTTCGATGTAATGCGTGGTGAGGATGATGGTGACGCCGTCCTCGCGCAGCCGCCGCACCATCGCCCACATGTCCTGGCGCAATTCGACATCGACGCCGGCCGTCGGCTCGTCGAGGAACAGCACGCGCGGCTCGTGCGACAGCGCCTTGGCGATCATCAGCCGGCGCTTCATGCCGCCCGACAGGGTGATCGCTTTGGAATCCTTCTTGTCCCACAGCGAGAGGTCGCGCAGCACTTTCTCGACGAAGGCCGCGTTGGGCGCCTTGCCGAACAGGCCGCGGCTGTAGTTCACCGTGGCCCAGACCGTCTCGAAGGCGTCGATGGTGAGCTCCTGCGGCACCAGCCCAATCAGGCTGCGCGCGGCGCGGTAGTCGCGGCCGATGTCGTGGCCGCCCACCGTGACAGTGCCCGACGAGCGGTTGACGATGCCGCAGACGATCGAGATCAGCGTCGTCTTGCCGGCGCCGTTCGGCCCGAGCAGCGCGAAGATTTCGCCGCGCTCGATGTCGAGATTGATTTCCTTCAGCGCCTTGAAGCCGGTGGCATAGGTTTTCGTGACACCGGAGATCGAGATGATGGATGACATGCTGAAATACGGCCGGCTGGAAAAGGTGATCTCATATAGGTCGGATGCCGCCGGGTGCAACTGTCAATCGCCGCTGCTGCTGACAGTTCTGGACAGGGAACGCCCAACTGGCGGCCCTTGCCAGACCAGGTATACCGGCCGCGGCGACTGGAGCGCCGGCGCTGGCGACAGATTCTTTCTCCCCGTTACGCTGCGGCATGCACACAAGCGGCTGGTCTTTGGCGATAGCGTGCATGGCAGCTTGGCGCATGTATTGGCTAATGTAGCGCTGGTCGACCCCCCACTCCGTCTCGGCTTCGCCGAGCCACCTCTCCCCCGATCGACGGGGTAGAGGAAAGGCGCCAAGCTTTTGCCGTCAACGCCCGTCCAGAAATGCTCCCTTCCTTTCCCTCCGGAGGTGGGAAAGGTGGCGCTGCGAAGCAGCGACGGATTGGGGGAACCACGTGGCAATCAAGCCTCGGCCTGATCAGTCGCGCCAGGAGAAATGCCCGACAGGGCAATGAGGGGCGGCACTGACCTGTCAGGCATGGGTCGGCGGTTAGCCGCAGATGCCGGCGCTGCCCCTCATCCGTCACTTCGCGACACCTTCTGCCCGTGGAACGGGGAGAAGGAAATCAGGTCTGCGTCCAGAACGCGATCTCCTGCGCCTTAGTCCTGAGCTCGGTCTTCAGCCACTGGTCGTCGTCGTCGAGATAGCTCCACGGCGTCTTGCCTTGGGCCCGCATCTCGCGGATGTAGGAGCGGTAGCGATAGTGGCTGTAGACCGACATCGCGTAGGTGGCATAGGCGGCGGCGAGCTTCCTGTGGCCGCGCACGATTACCAGGTTCTCGTCGTTCTTCTGGCTCGTCGGCGCCGAGAAATTGTGGCTGCCGGTCACCACCACGCAGTCGTTCGAATGCGGGTCGGTCACCAGGATCTTCGAGTGCACGATGGCGTGGCCGATCTGGGACAGGAAGGTCGGCCGGTTGACCTCGGCGATCCATGGCCCGAGCGGCGCGTCGAGGCCCTGCGGCTGCGCCACCGCGTAGCGGTCGGGCGTGAATTTCCGGTCGCTGCTCACCAGACCGATATCGAGGAAATTCTGCTCGGTGCCGCCCTCCTCCGCGCTCAGGGTCGAGACCACGCCGCGCACATACATGCCCTTTTCCCTGGCGCGCTGCCCGGCCAGCGTGTGCAGCCCCTGCTTGCCCGGCGTGAACATCAGGAAAAGCACCGCCTGCTTGGCCGAGGCGATGACGTCGCGCAGCGCCGCCATGTCGGCGCCATCCGAGGTGCGGGTGAACCAGACGGTCGCCTTGGCAGTCCCGACCGTAAAAGTCTTGGGCGCATCGTTGTCCGCCATCAGCGCCGGCGTGAAATTGGCCGGGTCGGTCTTGGGCGGCGAGGCGTCCTTCAACAGGTCCCAATGCTTGCGGAAATGCGCCGCGACCGCCGCGTCCTCGATCAGCAAGCCGTTGTTGACCTGCGTGCACAGGCCGGTCGTGCTCCAGTTGGTGCTGCCCGTCCACGCCATCTTCGGCTCGCCGTCCTTGGACACGACGACGAATTTGTTGTGGCCGAGGCCTTTCGATTTCAGCATCCGGTCGATGGTCGCGATGCCGTGGTCGTTGAGGTTCTTGCGCGCCTCTTTGTTGCCGTCGCCGCTTTTGTCGGAGCCGTTGGCGAGGATGAGATGGAGCCGCGGCCCGAGCCCGATCAGCGCCGTCTCCAGCATCGCGTCGCCGAGCTCGTAGAGCGCGGCATGCAGCTCGTCGCCGGCGACCTGCGTCAGCCCGACCATGCGCAGGCCGAGATCGCCTTCGAGGAAAGCCCGGAATTTTGCGTCGCCATTGGTCTGCAGGCTCTTCTTGAAGGCTGCGGGCGAAAGCTTGTTCTTGGCCATGTAGCGGGCGACGAATTGCGACAACACCAGGCCGCGGTTGAAGTAGCAGGAAAAGCCGCCGCCGGCGTCGGTGGCGAGCGTCGCCCAGTCCGTCCAGTCGCTCGACACCCCCTTGGTCAGCGGCTTGCCGGGTCCGGCGCTCATCATCGCTGTCACCCGGTAGCGCACGACATTGCCGACATCGGCCGCATGGTCGGTCCAGTTGAAGCGCTGGAACGGCCAGACATCCGACGGCCTGTGGTCGCCCGATTTCGGCTTGTCCTTGGTGAAGCCGACGCGATTCTCCACCGGCTCGATCCTCTCGCTCGCCCCGGCCTTGCGGCCTCGCTCGAGCAGAAAACCCCGGCACCCGGCGATGAAGTCGCTCGGCGCCCAGGCGACGAAGGCGTCGTCGCCATTGGTGTAGACGGAGACTTTTATGTCGATGGCCATCTGTCGTTCCTCCCCATCCGTCGTTGTTCCCGAAGCGCGGCCGGCATGCCCGGCCCAACAATGCAGCCAACAAGAATCCGCCCCGGAAGCAGCGCTCCGGATCAGCTGAAACAGAATTTTCAAAAGAGTGACGGCGATGATTATGTGGCGGCAGAAGATCGGATGTCAATGTTTTGCAGCGTCAAGTATAATTCTATGAACTGCTTCACATTGTGTTCTGTTTTGCCAGCAAAACAAAGGGCGGATGGTTTTGCTACCATCCGGAGCCAGCCTCGTCATTCCAGGGCGGAGCAGCCGCGAAGCGGCGTCGCGCAGACCCTGGAATCCATGCCGTGACCTTGATCGAAGCGTGCAGCGGAGCAGAATTCGGCACCGTGAGCGACGCTCGTAGGTCACGGAATGGATCCTCGGGTCTGCGCGCGTCGCTTCGCTCCTTGCTCCGCCCGTGGATGACGAGGCCGGGCCGTTTCGGCCAACCGCAAAGGCGTGTTACCTGCCCACGCGGACATACCTGACGATCGAAAAATCCCAGCTTCGTCATTCCAGGGCGGAGCAGCCGCGAGGCGGCGTCGCGCAGACCCTGGAATCCATTCCGTGACCTTGATCGAAGGCTGCAGCGGAGCAGAATTCTGTACCGTAGCGGCGCTCATACGCCCCGGAATGGATCCTCGGGTCTGCGCGCGTCGCTTCGCTCCTTGCTCCGCCCGTGGATGACGATGAGCGGGTGTCGCTCAGCTCTTGCTGGAGGCCAGCACAAGCACCGGCTTCTCGCTGTAAAGCTTGGGGAACAGCGCCTTCAAATTCTCGATCTTGGGCAGGTCGTTGTAGACGATATAGGGATAGGTCGGGTTCAGCGTCAGGAAGTCCTGATGGTAGTCCTCGGCCGGGTAGAAGGTCTTGCCGGTCTCCAGCGTGGTGACGATCGGCTTGGCGAACACCTTGGCCTTGTCGAGCTGGGCGATATAGCTCTCGGCGACCTTCTTCTGCTCGTCGTTTTCGGCGAAGATCGTCGAGCGGTATTGCGTGCCCTGGTCCGGCCCCTGGTAGTTCAACTGCGTCGGATTATGCGCGACCGAGAAATAGACCTGCAGCAGCTGGCCGTAGGTGACCTTCGACGGGTCATAGGTGATCTCGACGGATTCGGCGTGGCCCGTGCGGCCGGTGCCGACGACTTCATAGACGGCGTTTTCGGCGCTGCCGCCGGTATAGCCGGAGACGGCCTTGCTGACGCCCTTGACGTGCTGGAACACGCCCTGCACGCCCCAGAAGCAGCCGCCGGCGAAGATCGCCTTTTCGGTGCCGCTCGCCGCCTTCTCGTCAATCGCCGGCGGCGGGATCACCACCGCGTCCTCGGCCGAGCGGGCCGGTGTCTGCCACAGGGCCGCTGCCGCCACGGCCGCAAGGCCGAGCATTGCCAACGTGCCGCGGGCGAAGAATGGCGATCGCCGCGCGGCCTTTGCCTTTATGCCGTTCATGTCCTGATCTCCTGTTGTTGCTTCATTATATACGATCGAAGCCTCGAAGCGGTCCTCACTTTGCCGTGCGGCCAATGGCCGAGGGCGCTCCCCCTCTCCGTCTCGGCTTCGCCGAGCCACCTCTCCCCCGCCTTAGGCGGGGGCGAGGAACCCAGGCGTACAAAGGCCGCGTCCTCCGTGATTGGCGTTTCCTCGCCCCCGCAAAGCGGGGGAGAGGTGGATCGGCGCGCAGCGCCGAGACGGAGCGGGGGCTGCGCTGCCCTGTGCGATTGCCTCGCAGGCCGGCGACGCAAGCGGATCGCAAGCTTACCTTACTGGGCGGTGGTGTCCGCTGGCTTCATGGCATCCGTCGAAGGCTTCATCGCATCCGTCGCCGGCTTCATCGCCTCGGTGCTCATCGCGTCGGGCTTCATGGCATCGGCGGGCTTCATCGCGTCCGCCGGCTTCATCGCGTCCGCCGGCTTCATGGCGTCGGTCGCCATCGCATTGGCGGGCTTCATCGCATTGGCCGTGTCGTCGGCGCGCGCGCCGGCGACGAAGACGGACGCGGAAAGCGCGAAGGCCAGCGCCGGCAGCGTGAGGAACTTGGACATGGGTAGTCTCCTTGGTTTTGGCGCGCGCATGCGGGCCCTGGTGAAGCGTTGCCGCTTTCATGCGGCCCCGCGCGAAGAGAAGGAAAAATCAGTTGGCCGCCGCGGCCAGGATCGGTCCGCCGCCTGGCGCCTGCACCAGCACCGCGGTGCTCAAGCCCCCGGCGGCTGCCGGCAGCGGCAGCGTCGTCGTCGTGCCGTTCCAGCTGCCGAGCCTTGTCAGCGCATGAACGACATTGGCATGCG
This sequence comes from Mesorhizobium sp. CA5, assembly GCF_020165105.1. Lineage (NCBI taxonomy): Bacteria > Pseudomonadati > Pseudomonadota > Alphaproteobacteria > Hyphomicrobiales > Phyllobacteriaceae > Mesorhizobium > Mesorhizobium sp. CA5. The sequence continues at coordinate 82,999 of NZ_JAIUHJ010000016.1, forward strand.
GCAGTGTGCGGCCGGTGTTCTCGCCGCGCGCCACCGGCACCTCGACGACGCCTCTCGTGTAGCGCACCAGCCAGATGTCGGCGCCGCCGCCCGGCGCCTTGCCGGCGCCGATGCTGACCTTGCCCTGCCCAAGCGAAAGCTCCGGCCCCTGCGTGCGACCGCCCTTGCTGGTCTGACTTCGGGCGATCAGGCTCTGGATCTCGCCCGGCGCGGCGCCCACGCCGTCGCTTCTGCCGTTCACCACCACTTGCGGCGTGAACGGCCCGTCACGGCCGAGCGACGGCTCGTAGGTCACCTGGCGTTCCGTGAATTCCTTGCGGCCGAACGTGTCCTTCCAGCCGAGATAGTCCCAATAGGTGACGTTGAACGACAGCGCCAGCACGCCCGGCTGGTCCTTGACCTTGATCAGGTTGGCGTTGGCCGGCGGGCAGGATGAGCAGCCCTGGCTGGTGAACAGCTCGACCACGGTGAGCGGCTGCGCGGTCGCCGCGCCCATCGTGGCCGCGAGCATCGCGCCGGCGAGCAGGGCCATCCTTGTTGTCGATCCGGTCATGGGAAGCAGTCTCCGTTGCGGGGTCATGCTTCAATTCGTCGTGGTGGAGAGGTTCGTTACAGCTTCACCGGTTTGTGATTGCTTCTCTTCGCCCCGTTTACGGGGAGAAGGTGGATCGGCGCGCAGCGCCGAGACGGATGAGGGGTGCTCCAGCGGAGTGGAGACGTCTACCCGCTCACCGCCACGGCTGCAGACCGGGATCCTTCACATAGGCGATGATGGTATCGCAGACGCCGTCCAGATCCTTCAGCACATCATCATTCCAAAAGCGCAAGATCCGAAATCCTCTCGCCTTCAATTCAGCTCCGCGGGCCAAATCCGATTCCGAGTCCGCGTGCTGGCTACCATCCAGCTCGACGATGAGCCGCGCCTCGAGACAAGCGAAATCGGCGACGTATTTTCCAATGGGCACCTGTCGGCGAAACTTGATCCGATCGAGCCTGCGGTCGCGCAATTCCTGCCACAGCTTGTGCTCAGCCTCCGTCATCTCACGGCGGAGCGTTCGGGCAAAACTGCGCTTGGCTTGGGTGACAGGCTGGTGCGGCATTTGCGCCACATTAGCTGGCCGCTGAGTTCCGTCCAGCACCCCTCATCCGTCTCGGCGCTGCGCGCCGATCCACCTTCTCCCACAAGGGGAGAAGGGAAAAAGGCGTTCCGCTTGCCCCTCAACCCCGCCCCTGCTAAAGCGCGCCGCATGACCACCCCGCTCGACCACATCCGCAATTTCTCCATCGTCGCCCATATCGACCATGGCAAATCCACGCTTGCCGACCGGCTGATCCAGCTCACCGGCACGCTGGAGGAGCGCGACATGAAGGAGCAGGTGCTGGACTCGATGGATATCGAGCGAGAGCGCGGCATCACCATCAAGGCTCAGACCGTGAGGCTGAACTACCGCGCCAAGAACGGCGAGGATTATGTGCTGAACCTCATCGACACGCCCGGACATGTCGACTTCGCCTATGAGGTGTCGCGCTCCTTGGCCGCCTGCGAAGGCTCGCTGCTGGTGGTCGACGCTTCCCAGGGCGTCGAGGCGCAGACGCTGGCCAATGTCTACCAGGCCATCGACAACAATCACGAGATCGTCGTGGTGCTGAACAAGGTCGACCTGCCGGCGGCCGAGCCCGAGCGCATCCGCGAGCAGGTGGAGGAGGTGATCGGCCTCGATGCCTCGAACGCGGTGCTGATCTCGGCCAAGACCGGGCTTGGCGTGCCCGACGTGTTGGAAGCGATCGTCCACCAGCTGCCGCCGCCGCGCGAGGGCGACATCGCGGCACCGCTCAAGGCCATGCTGGTCGACAGTTGGTATGACGCCTATCTCGGTGTCATCGTTCTGGTGCGCGTCATCGACGGCGTCATGAAGAAGGGCCAGACCATCCGCATGATAGGAACCGGCGCGAAATACCTCGTCGAGAGGACGGGCGTGTTCAAGCCGGCCCGCGTCAATGTCGACGAGCTCGGCCCCGGCGAGTTCGGCTTCTTCACCGGCTCGATCAAGGAAGTGGCCGACACCCGCGTCGGCGACACCATCACCGAGGACCGCCGCCCGACGCAAAAGGCGCTCCCCGGCTTCAAGCCGGCGCAGCCGGTGGTGTTCTGCGGCCTGTTCCCGGTCGACGCCGCCGATTTCGAGGATCTGCGCGCCGCCGTCGGCAAATTGCGCCTCAACGACGCGAGCTTCTCCTATGAAATGGAAACCAGCGCCGCGCTCGGCTTCGGCTATCGTTGCGGCTTCCTCGGCCTGCTGCATCTGGAGATCATCCAGGAGCGGCTGGAGCGCGAGTTCAACCTTGATCTCATCGCCACGGCGCCCTCCGTCGTCTACCGCCTGAACCTCAATGACGGCTCGGTGAAGGAACTGCACAACCCGGCCGACATGCCCGACGTGGTCAAGATCGCCTCGATCGAGGAGCCGTGGATCCGCGCCACCATCCTGACCCCCGACGATTATCTCGGCGGCATCCTGAAGCTTTGCCAGGACAGGCGCGGCATCCAGGCCGATCTCTCCTATGTTGGCAAACGCGCCATGCTCACCTACGACCTGCCGCTCAACGAGGTGGTCTTCGATTTCTACGACCGGCTGAAGTCGATCTCCAAGGGCTACGCCTCCTTCGACTATCACCTGACCGACTATCGCGAGGGCGACCTGGTGAAGATGTCGATCCTGGTCAACGAGGAGCCGGTCGACGCGCTGTCGATGCTGGTGCACCGCACGGCGGCGGAAAAGCGCGGCCGCGCTATGTGCGAGAAGCTGAAGGAGCTGATCCCGCACCATCTGTTCAAGATCCCGATCCAGGCGGCCATCGGCGGCAAGGTCATCGCCCGCGAGACCATCTCGGCGCTGCGAAAGGACGTCACCGCCAAATGCTATGGCGGCGACGTGACCCGCAAGCGCAAGCTGCTCGACAAGCAGAAAGAGGGCAAGAAGCGGATGCGCCAGTTCGGCAAGGTGGATATCCCGCAGGAGGCGTTTATCCAGGCGCTGAAGATGGGGGATTGAGAAGCCGGTTGGCGCGCGCAGTGCGCCAAGCCATCGATCCAGTGAATCGATGGCAGGCTTCGAAAGCGGGGGAGCTGCCGGAAGGCAGCGGTCCCCCGCCAGCGCAACGCTGGAGCTGCGCGGTGGAGATTATTCGCCAGCCGGAAGATCCGATTATCGCGGCAAAAAATCAAAAAGTGAGCCGGAGCCGATCGCAGGACTTGGACGAGGCACTTGGGCAATGGATTTGCCACAAGGAAAAGCGACTCATTTTCAATGACTTATCATAAAATAATCAGATAAGCCATTGAACATGTTGACCTTTTAAGAATAAGAGCCTATCTTGTATGAGCTCGACTGAGCCGGTGGTAGAAGCCGGGGTAAGTCTTGCTTAAGGGCGGTGCCGAGAGATCGGCGCCGCCCTTCGCTATCTTATGATACCGAGCGGATCCTGCCTGTTGCACTCTCTGGTGAGAGTCAGATCCAGTTTTTCAAACGATCTATGGATCCTACGCTGCCGTGCTTTTGCGGTTGGCAATTCATGCCTTAGAAGGCCAAACGCCAGAACGTCAGCAACCTGAATAAAGTAGCTCTTTTGTGAGCTCTTAAACTGCGGATCTTCTATTATCCGCTCAATCGGGATGTTCTTGGTAACGCCACCATCAGGCCAGCCGCCCTGATTACTTGGTATGGGATTGTGGACACGCATACGCCTGACCATGGCGATGTATTGCCGCTCCTTCCCTTCGTCGCAAATTAGATGCGCGAAGGAATCCCAGGCTACCATCGTGCGGTTAATGCGATTCAACAGGCGCTCGAACGCCCGATATTGATCGTCGTCATTATTACAGACGTTAAAGACCCGAACACCCCATCGATGCATGAATTCGACCACTTCGAAATGCTTATGAAATATCTGCGCACGAGTGTGTCTGCTCAGGTGCGCAAGCGCTCCGTCGCTTCCTCTACCAGATAGAAATGCCGTCGAATGAATCTCAAATCCAAGCGGGACGCCATGCGTATCTCTGAGATGTATACGCCACTTCTTGATGTATTCGAACGCCGTGTTCCACTGGCGGTGCGGGATTGCCAGCGCCGAAAATACATTCGCGGGGCGGTCAGTCGAATCGTCGATGTAGATGAAATGCATTTCATTCCAGAATGTAATCATCTGCTCAAGAGTCAAGCGGACAACCATGACTTGGAACGCGTCGGTCGTCGGCATCCTCATCCGTTAGCTTCAAAGGGTCGACTCTCGGCCCGCTCCGCCCCGACCAATCTTTGAGAACGTTTGGCGCTGTTGTATCCTCTCCCCGGCTTGGGGAGACATCACATGCGCTCCACTCTCGATCTCGTCGCCGCAATCGGCCTCGCCATCGGCGGCGCTTTTGGCTTGGCGGGCACTTTCGTTGCCAGCGACGCGCTGCGCGAGACGGTCTGGACCATCGACGGCGTGGGCATCGTCGTCGCCGCGGCGCTGCTGACGATGAAATACCAGCGGCTCGGCCATGATCTCGTCGCGGCGGGTTTCCTCACCTTCCTGGCCGGCGAAAGCCTGCTTCTGGCCGGCAATGCGGCGGGGCTGCAGGCCTCCGTGCCTTCCTATGCCGGCGGCATTGCGCTGTGGGCGGCGGGGCTGGTGATGGTCAGCGCGCAGGCCACTTTCGCGCTGTGGATGCGGCTTACGGCCTCCGTCGCCGCCGTGCTGTTCGCCGTCTCGATCCTGATGATCCTGTGGGGCGCGCCGCTTCTGCCCACCTCGGCGCCGCTGCCGGCGCTCGGTTATCCGTTCCTGGTGCTGACCTTCATCGGCTGGATCTGGACTTTGCTGAAGCCGGAGCGTTGAGCGCCAAGGCAATGGCCGCGCCGCTCGAAATCCGCAACAGCCCGTCGGGAAAGATCTTGCCCGCCGTTGGACCGATCCTGCTTGGCGGCATTTTCGGCTTCGGCGCGCTGCAGGGCGTGGCTTCGGGCGCGAACAGCGGGCATGTGCTGTGGATCGCGCTGCTCAGCGCCGCTTGCCTCGCGCTCGGCGCCTTCATCGCTCGCGGCGCCTTCGACACCTCGGTCAAGGTGGTGCTGGACAGCCAGGGTTTCCGAGATGCCCGCGCCGGTGACGTGTTGGTGCCATGGAGCAAGGTGCGGAGCGTGCGGCTCGCCGCCGGCGGCAAGGGCGCGGCGATGCTCAATTTCGAGCTCACCGAGGAGCCGCCCGACGCAATCCGCTATTCCTCCGCCAACGCCTTCGGCCTGATGCCCTTCGGCAAAACCATTGTGCATATGGAAATCTCCTCGCTCGACGTGCGGGGAGAGGAGATTGTGGATGCGGTGAAGACATTCGCGCCGCATGTGGTGAGGCGCTGACTTTCCCTTCTCCCCCTGTGGGAGAAGGTGGCCGCGAAGCGGCCGGATGAGGGGTGTTGGAAGGAATGAGGCATCGGCGATTGGGTACAATGCGCCGCTTGCAACGAACGGCCTCGCCAAGCTGGAGCACCCCTCATCCGTCTCGGCGCTACGCGCCGAGCCACCTTCCCCCACAAGGGGGGAAGGGGAGGTCGCGCCCCGTCTCAACCCGTGCTCTACTCCCTCGGGGGACCTCGCCATGATTCGCGCTCTGCTCGCCTTCCTTCTGCTCACCTCGCCGGCTTTAGCCGCCGACATGTCGGTCTTCGTGCGCAACCAGCGTTCGGACGGCGTCGCGGTCGAGCTGTTCAGCCGCGACAGCCAAAAAGTCTGGCCGGGCGACGACAAGGTGTTCCTCATCCGCCCGAAGGCGCGAAAGTCCGTGCCGATCTCCTGCGAGCCGGGCGAGCATATCTGCTGGGGCGCCTGGGTGAACGGCGACGATTCCGTCACCGCCGGCGTCGGCCCCGACAACGACCAGCCCTGCGACACCTGCTGCTTCATCTGCACCGAGCATTCCACCGAGACGGTGGATCTGGCCGAGTAGCGGGGCGCTTCCCCTTCTCCCCCTGTGGGAGAAGGTGGCTCGGCGCGCAGCGGCGAGACGGATGAGGGGTGCTCCAGCGGAGTGAGGCGCCGGATATTTGAGCGGGCACCAACATTGGCTAATCTTCCGCCATGCCGCACCAACCCGTAACCCCGGCCAAACGCAATTTCGCCCGGTCGATGCGCCGTGAGTCGACCGACGCGGAGGACCGTCTATGGCACGAATTGCGCGGCCGGCGACTGGACAATATCAAGTTCAAGCGGCAGGTGCCGATAGGCAGGTTCGTCGCGGATTTCCTCTGCGCCGAGGCAAAACTCATCGTCGAAATCGACGGCAGCCAGCATGCGGAGTCGCTCCGTGATCTGGAGCGCGACGCCGCATTGAAGGCGAGAGGCTTTCGCGTGCTGCGGTTCTGGAACGATGATGTGCTGAAAGAGCTGGATGCGGTCTGCGATACCATTATTGCGTATGTGAAAGATAAGAGTTTGCAGCCCTGGCGGTGATGCCACCGGGCGTCTTCGCCAAGCTGGAACACCCCTCATCCGTCTCGGCGCTGCGCGCCGAGCCACCTTCTCCCACAAGGGGAGAAGGGGAAGTCCCCCAAATTCCGTCAGCCATTTTTCGCCGCCGCCCCTTGGCATATGCGCCCGCCATGTCATCATCCAACCATCGGCCGTGGGGGCCGATTCGACCTCGGGGGTTCTCATGTCTTCCACCTTCGCGCGCCGCGTTGCCGCCGCGCTTTCGCTTGCCGTCCTCATCGCGCCCGCCGCTCACGCCGGCGACGTCACCTTCCAGATCAAGAACAATCATCCGAACGCCATGCGTGTCGAGCTCTATAGCCAGGACCGCGACTATGTCTGGCCGGGCGATGGCAAGGATTTCTATCTCGACGACGGCGAGACCAAGCAATTGCCGATCTCGTGCAACGAGGGCGAGAAGATCTGCTACGGCGCCTGGGTCGACGGCGATGAAGAAACCTATTGGGGCGTCGGCCCCAACAACAAGGAAACCTGCGAGGACTGCTGCTACACCTGCAGCGGCGGCCAGACCGAGGAGATCGACCTGGAGGAGTAGCTCTTCTCCTTCTCCCCTTGTGGGAGAAGGTGGATCGGCGCGCAGCGCCGAGACGGATGAGGGGTGCTCCAGCTGAGTGGCACGCCGGATATTTGAGCCATCACCTACATCGGCCAGTCTTCCGCCATGCCCCACCAACCCGTAACCCCGGCCAAAAGGAATTTCGCTCGGTCGATGCGCCGTGAGTCGACCGACGCGGAGGACCGTCTATGGCAGGAATTGCGCGGTCGTCGTCTCGACAACATCAAGTTCAGGCGGCAAGTGCCGATTGGTAGGTTCGTGGCGGATTTCCTTTGCGCCGAGGCCAAGCTTGTCGTTGAGATTGACGGCAGCCAGCATGCGGAATCGCGCCATGACCAGGAACGCGATGCCGAGCTGAAAGTCAGGGGCTTTCGCGTGCTGCGGTTCTGGAACGACGATGTGCTGAAGGATTTGGATGCTGTCTGCGACACCATCATTGCCTATGTGAGGGATGAGAGTCTGCAACCCTGGCGGTAGCGGTGCATCGGCGTTCCTGCCAAGCTGGAGCACCCCTCATCCGTCTCGGCGCTGCGCGCCGAGCCACCACCCGGCCCTTCGCAGGCTCAGGGCGTTCGAAGCTCGAAAAGCCAAGCAATTGGCTTTTCGTCCGCTAACGCGGACCGCTTCTCACCCCACAAGGGGAGAAGGGGAGTTCATTCTTGACGCCCCTCTCACCGCCGCCCTAGCCTCGTCTCAACCCAACAGGAGACCCCACCCACATGGCAGGCACGGTCGAAGGCGAGAAGATCGACGTTTCCTTCAGCGGCAAGCGCTGCATCCATTCGCGCAATTGCGTGCTTGGCAATCCGCATGTCTTCGTGCCCAACGCGCCGGGCGAGTGGATCCACCCTGACGCGGCCAGCGTCGAGCAGGTCGTGGCGCTGGCGGAAAACTGCCCCTCGGGCGCCATCACCTACACCAGAAAAGATGGCGGGCCGCAGGAGAAGCCGCCGGTGGTCAACACCGTGCGGCTGCGTGAGAACGGCCCGCTGGCGGTGCATGCCGAGATCGTGCTCGGCGAGGAGACCCTCTTCCGCGCCACGCTTTGCCGCTGCGGCCTGTCGCAGAACAAGCCGTTCTGCGACAACAGCCACATCAAGGCCGGCTTCACCGCCACCGGCGAGCCGCCGCTGAAGGAGGCGCAGGTGCTGGAGGCGCGGGACGGCCCGCTGACGGTCACCCCCACCGTCAACGGCCCGCTCAAGGTCGAAGGCAATGCCGAGATCGTCACCGGCACGGGGCATACCATCGCGCGGACCACCAAAGTTTTCCTCTGCCGCTGCGGGCACTCGGCCAACAAGCCGTTTTGCGACGGGTCGCATAAAAGAGTGGGCTTCGTGGCATGACAAACGCCGCGCCCGCCTTAGCTTAGGGGGAGGACTCTCAGGAGGAATCCGCCATGCGCACCATGCTCGCCCTTGCCTTGCTTGCCGTCGCAATGCCTGCCTTCGCCGCAAACCACGCGGTTGAGATCAAGGACATGAAATTCCACCCGGCCAAGATCAGTGTCGCCGTCGGCGACACCGTGACCTTCACCAACGCCGATTCCAAGACGCACACCGCCACCGCGGATGACGGTTCCTTCGATACCGGGCAACTCGCCAAGGGCAAGCGCGCCAAGGTCAAGATATCGGACGCCGGCGCGCATCCGTTCCATTGTGCGATCCACAGCTCGATGACGGGCACCGTCACGGCGAAATAGGAAACGCCAGCGCTTGAAGGACTGCTGCGCAGGCCGGCGCGAGGCCCCCCTCTCTGCCCTGCCGGGCATCTCCCCCTCAAGGGGGGAGATTGGCAGCTTGGACGCCGGCGCCCCCTTTGCGACGTTTGGCGAAAGCGCCGGCCACATCTGATCTCCCCCGTTGAGGGGGAGATGGCCGGCAGGCCAGAGAGGGGGGCCTCGCGTCGACGTTTCCAATAAACTCCAGCGCCTCCCCCTGGCCCACCTCTCCCGCCTTTATCCGCCTGCCGGTATCGGCTAAGGGCTTCGCAACAAAGCCCTTGACCCTGGACCGCCTCACAGAATGACCGCCAAGCCTCCCCCTCTCTTCCTCGGCATCGACACCGGCGGCACCTACACCGATGCGGTGCTGTGGTCGGAGGAAGGCAGCCCGAAGGGCAAGGTGCTGGCCAAGGCCAAGTCGCTGACCACGCGCCACGATCTCGCCGTCGGTATTTCCGGCGCGGTCGACGCGGTGCTGGAACAATCCAGGACTGATCCGGCCTCGATCAAACTGGTTTCGATGTCGACGACGCTCGCCACCAACGCGCTGGTCGAGGGCCAGGGCGGGCGCGTGGCGCTGGTGATGATCGGCTTTTCCGAGGCCGACCTCGCGCGCGACGGGCTGAAGACGGCGCTTGGCACCGATCCGGTGGTGTTCTGCCCCGGCGGGCATGACGTGCATGGCAATGCGGCAAAACTGGACCTTTCCGGGCTCGAGGCGGCGCTGCCGGAACTGGGCGGCTCGGTATCGGGCTTTGCCGTCTGCGCCTATTTCGCCACCCGCAATCCGGCGCATGAGCTGGCGGCCCGCGACCTCATCCGCGACAAGACCGGCCTGCCGGTCACAGCCAGCCACGAGCTTTCCGCCAAGCTCGGCGGCCCGCGCCGCGCGCTCACCACTTTGCTCAATGCGCGCCTGATCTCGATGATCGACCGGCTGGTGGCGGCGACCGAAGGCTTTCTTGGCCAACGCGGCATCGCCGCGCCGTTGATGGTGGTGCGCGGCGACGGCGCGCTGGTTTCGGCGGCGTTTGCCCGCCAGCGGCCAATCGAGACGATCCTGTCCGGCCCGGCCGCCAGCCTTGTCGGCGCCCGCCACATGACCGGACTGGACGACGCCATGGTCTCGGATATCGGCGGCACAACCACCGATGTCGCCGTGCTCGACGGCGGCCGGCCGCGGCTTGATCCGGAAGGCGCCACCGTCGGCGGCTTCCGTACCATGGTCGAGGCCGTCGCCATGCGCACATTCGGCCTTGGCGGCGACTCCGAAGTGACGCTGGAAGACGGCGCGCTCGATCCAAAAATCCTGCTTGGGCCGCGCCGCCTGGTGCCGCTGGCGCTGGCGGGCCTGGTGCATGGCGAGGCCGTCACCGCCGAGCTGGAGCGCCAGCTCCGCGCGCCGAATCCCGGCCGCATGGACGGGCGCTTTGCCCTGCGCACCGGCGTGCCGGACCGGCTCGCCGCCGGCCTCACCGGGCCGGAAGCGAAGCTCTACGAGGCGATCGGCGCCGCCCCGCTGGCGCTCGACAGGCTGCTCGCTTCCAATGCGCAGAACGCCACGCTGAACCGGCTGGTCGCGCGCGGGCTGGTGCATATCTCGGGCTTCACGCCCTCCGACGCCGCCCATGTGCTGGGAAAACAGGCCAATTGGGACGCCGCCACGGCCCGGCTCGGGGCCGAGCTGTTCTCCCGCCGCCGCGACGGCCGCGGCCAGACGATCGCGGCGACGCCGGAGGAGATTTCGCAGCGCGTGCTCGTCACGCTGACCCGCTGGTCGGCCGAATATATTTTGGAGACCGCCTTCGCCGAGGACGGGCTGGACGGCGCCGCCACCGTCGCGCATGCGCTGGTGCAGCGCGCCGTCGACGCGCATCCCGGCATCGCCCGCTTCACCGTCGCGCTCGACCGCCCGGTCATCGGCCTCGGCGCCTCGGCGCCGCTGCATTATGCCGGCCTGCCGCCGCTGGTCGGCAATGGCTGCATCGTGCCGGAAGACACCGATGTCGCCAACGCGCTCGGCGCCGTGGTCGGCCAGGTGCGCGTCTCGGCCGAAGCCCGCGTCAGCCAGCCCAAGGAAGGCGTGTTTAGGCTGGCCTCGGGCCAGACGGTGCGCGACTTCACCGAGGAGGACAAGGCGATTGAGGCAGCGCGAGCCGATGTGCGGGCGCTCGCCGCCGATCGCGCCAAGGACGCGGGCACCGACAGCGCCGAGATTCACGTTTCCACGGAGTTCAAGGTCTCGACCATCGAGGGCCAGCGCATGTTCATCGAGGCGCATGTGGTGGCCGTGGCGTCGGGGCGGCCACGGATAGCGGTGTGAGCGCAGCCTCCCCTTCCCCCCTTGTGGGGGAAGGTGTCGCCGAAGGCGACGGATGAGGGGTGTTCCAGGGAAAGCCAGCGTCTCACTCCGCTGAAACACCCCTCATCCGTCTCGGCGCTTGCGCGCCGATCCACCTTCTCCCACAAGAAGGGCTTTGCACAGAATCGGATCGGTGATTCCATGCGGATATCCGGCGAGGAGGGATTCGCGATGGTCGATCGAGTGCTTGGCCAATTGAGCCTAGCGGACGGTTTTGCGGCGTCGGATGAGACGATCTTCGACCTGATAGCGAAGGAACTGGACTGGGCGCCGATCCGAACCTTGCTTGGTCATCGCAGCGGTCCTGGCTCTGGCAACACCAGCTATCCAGCCGAGCCGCTGGTGCGTTGTTTGCTGCTGGGCGTGTGGCATGGGCTGAGCGATCCCGCGCTTGAAGCGCAAATCCGGGACCGGCTGTCGTTCCGCCGCTTTGCCGGCTTCAGCCTTTCGGATCGCACGCCCGATCACTCGACGCTGTGGCGTTTCCGCGAGGAACTGACGCGCGAGCGTCTGATCGACAAGATCTTTGAGGAGATCAATCGCCAACTGGAGGCCAAGAGCCTGATCGTCAAGCGCGGTACCTTGGTCGATGCCACATTCTTGCAGGCACGCGGCCGCCCGCCCAAGCAGCCCAAGAAGGGCCATCATGGTCCGATCAAGCCGTCGTCCGACAAGGATGCGCGCTGGGGCAAGAAGGGCAAGAAGAGCACCTTCGGCTACAAGATGCACATCGGCGCTGACCAGGCGCACACCATCATACGGCGCGTCGAGGTGAGCGACGCCTCGCTCACCGACACCGAGCCGGCCGACCAGCTGATCTGCGGCGACGAGAAGGCGGCCTATGGCGATCAGGCCTATTACACCCACGCCAGGCACGATCGGCTAGCCGAGGCCAACATCAAGGATCGGCTGATGCGGCGGGCCAACAAGCATCACCCCGAGCTGCCGCCGCGCCAAAAGCTGCGCAACCGGCTGATCGCCAAGGTGCGCGCGGCGGTCGAGCGGCCGTTCGCCGTATTCAAGGAGCACTATGGCATGCGGCTCGTGCGCTTCTTCAACCTGGCCACCAACCGCACGCAGTGCATGCTGGCGGCCTGCGCCTACAATCTAAGGACCATGATCGGCGCCCTCTTTCCACCTGCTGAAAGACGAGCATGAGGAGGAGTGCGTCCGCAGCCAAGCGGATTGGCCGCCTAACCCGGCAAATGCCCCGCAAAGCCGCCCAAAACCGCCTCCCATGGCCTTCAAAAAACGCCTCATTAGCCCAACAAACAGAATTCACTCTCCCGTGCAAAGCCCTCACAAGGGGAGAAGGAAAAGGCCGCGCCCCTCTACACCCTAAGCTGAATTGACCCCGCAACCCCAAACATGCCAAACGCCCGGCAAGCCACCTATCTGGAGACGTGCAGATGACCGACCGCATCGAGATCGCCGGGTTGCGGATTGCCCGGGAGCTCCACGACTTCGTCGCCGAGGAGGCGGTAGTCGGCACCGGCATCGACGCGGAAAAATTCTGGACCGGCTTTTCGGCCATCGTCCACGACCTCGCGCCGAAGAACCGCGCGCTGCTGGCCAAACGCGACGCCATGCAGGAGAAGCTCGACTTCTGGTATCGCGAAAACGGCGCGCCGATCGACATGGAGGCCTACAAGACTTTCCTCAAGGAGATCGGCTATCTGGTGCCGGAAGGGCCGGCCTTCAGCGTCTCGACCGAGCATGTCGACCCCGAAATCGCCGTCGTTGCCGGGCCGCAGCTCGTCGTGCCGGTGATGAATGCGCGCTATGCGCTCAACGCCGCCAATGCGCGCTGGGGCTCGCTCTATGACGCGCTCTACGGCACCGATGCCGTTCCCGAGACCGGCGGCGCCGAGAAGGGGAAGGGCTTCAATCCGGCGCGCGGCGCCAGGGTGATCGCCTGGGCCAAGGATTTCCTCGACCAGTCCGTGCCGCTGACCACCGGCAAATGGGCGGGCGTCAATGGGCTGTCGGTGGCGAACGGCGCGCTGAAAGCAGGCGAGGGCGCCGGCGCCACGACGCTTGCCGATCCGAGGCAGTTCGTCGGCTATCGCGGTGATGCCGCTACGCCGGAAGCGGTGCTTCTGGTCAAGAACGGGCTGCATATCGAAATCGTGATCGACCGCGCCAACCAGATCGGCCGGACCGATCCGGCCGGCATCGCCGACGTCCTCCTCGAAGCCGCGTTGACCACCATCCAGGATTGCGAGGATTCGGTCGCCGCCGTGGATGCGCAGGACAAGGTCGTCGTCTATCGCAACTGGCTCGGCCTGATGAAGGGCGACCTCGCGGAAGAGATCGCCAAGGGCGGCAAGACCTTCGTCCGCAAGCTCAACCCGGACCGCACCTACACCTCGCGCGGCGGCGGCACGCTTACGCTGCCCGGCCGCTCGCTGATGCTGGTGCGCAATGTCGGCCACCTGATGACCAATCCGGCGATCCTGGATCGTGACGGCAACGAGGTGCCGGAAGGCATCATGGATGCGGCGATCACGGCGCTGATCGCGCTGCACGATGTCGGCCCGAACGGCCGCCGGATGAATTCCCGCGCCGGCTCTATGTATGTGGTGAAGCCCAAGATGCATGGGCCGGAAGAGGTCGCCTTCGCCGTCGAGATTTTCGACCGTGTCGAGGCGCTGCTCGGCATGGCGAAGAACACCATCAAGATGGGCATCATGGACGAGGAGCGGCGCACCACCGTCAACCTCAAGGAAGCGATCCGCGCCGCAAGAGAGCGCGTGGTGTTCATCAACACCGGCTTCCTCGACCGCACCGGCGACGAGATCCACACCTCGATGGAAGCCGGCCCGATGATCCGCAAGGGCGACATGAAGCAGGCCGCCTGGATTTCCGCCTATGAGGCCTGGAATGTCGACACCGGCCTCGAATGCGGGCTCGCCGGCCACGCCCAGATCGGCAAAGGCATGTGGGCGATGCCGGATCTGATGGCGGCGATGCTGGTTGAGAAGATCGCCCATCCCAAGGCCGGCGCCAACACCGCCTGGGTGCCGTCGCCCACGGCCGCGACCCTGCATGCCACGCATTACCACAAGGTCGACGTGCACGCCGTGCAGGCGGCGCTGAGGAGCCGGCCGAAGGCGAAGCTCGACGATATCCTGTCGGTGCCGGTCGCAAGGCGGCCGAACTGGACGCCGGACGAGATCCAGCGCGAGCTCGACAACAACGCGCAGGGCATCCTGGGTTACGTCGTGCGCTGGATCGACCAGGGCGTCGGCTGCTCGAAAGTGCCCGATATCAACGATGTCGGCCTGATGGAGGACCGCGCCACGCTGCGCATCTCCTCGCAGCACATCGCCAACTGGCTGCGCCACAAGGTGTGCTCGGAAATCCAGGTGAGAGACTCGCTGCAGCGCATGGCGGCCATCGTCGACCGCCAGAATGTCGGCGACCTGCTCTACCGCCCGATGGCGCCGGATTTCGACAATTCCATCGCCTTCCAGGCCGCCTGCGACCTGGTGTTCAAGGGTACGGTGCAGCCGAACGGCTATACCGAGCCGGTGCTGCATAAGCGGCGGCTGGAGCTGAAGGCGTCCTCGAAAGTATAGAAAGTCGACGAGCTCGCGGTCTCCCAGCCGCATACACCCCTTCAGTCTGCTCGTCCGATAGAGGCCGAGATGCGTGCGCGGCCGAGAAGGGGAAGATTTGACCTATAGTCTCAGGTACTAGAAATACGCCCCTGTAAATTTTTTGGTAAGCGGGCAGATAGAATATTTGCCGATCCGATTCTCGTATATTGTTTCACCTTCGTTCTTCCAGTGCACGGGTCGCCCGACAAGCCATTTGTGGATGAAGTGAACTTTGTCTTGCTGGGGCGGTAACGGCTTTCTGCATTCCTTGGATACCGGGCGGTCGGTCTCCAAGTTTACGTAAATCTTATCAGACCTAGCGAGAACCCTAATCACGTCCCCGAGGTCATCCACCGCGATGTGGTTGAGGGCGATTCCAGCATAAACTCGCAAGAATTGAGCCATAGTCATTAAGCTGACGCGGGCAATCAAGTCTTGTTCGTACCCGCCGCCGACATCGGAGTGAACGCCGGGCATCCAGATTTCCCGATCGCGACTGGTCGTGGGGGTTAGTCGAGCGACCGGAAAATATGGTCTAACTTCATGCAGGCTCATTAGGTGGACGTAGCTATCAATTTTTGATGATTGGACGTTGTCAATCTTGCTCAAAAAATTCTTATAATCAAAGTCAAATGGGCCAATGACGCAGTCAAAAAGCCCCAGGAACTTAACGTTTATGGGCCTGTCGACAAGTTGGATTTCATCCCCTCTAGGTAGCTGGAGCTGGCATGAAGATATTCATCTCTGGTAGCTTTCGACGCCTTATCAAACAAATCGAATAATTCGGTAAAAAACCGCACATATCGTTGCTTAAGCAACCCGAAGTCGGTAATCAATCTGGCGAAAAGTCGCGCTGCAACGGCACCGCGTGAGAAGCCGATTATGACAACGTCATCTCCGTCTCGGTAGTTGCAAGCGAGGTTTACATAGGCGCGCATGACCATTTCATCGAGACCAACACCGAACAATACCTGCTTAGTTCGGTCTAGCATGCCGCCTCGAACGTAGAATTGTGTTCCTATTCCAGGAAGGTAGAACGTCACCTGTGATCGAGGTCGTCGACGTTCCATACGACTCTCGGCGATCAGTGTGTTCAGATTAAAAACATTTGTCGGCTGCGACTCACTTGCATCCGTCGGATCGTTGCCAGTCCCATCGAACACCATCTCGCGAATTGCTGGCCAAAATGGCAACACCGGGGCTATTCCAAGCCATATTCTTGCTCACTAAAGTAACCGGCGCAAGTGTGTAGGTGGTGATGTATCAGTCTGGAGATCTCAATTCGTACAACAGCAGGGCGGCGCACTCCTGCGCCTCTTCCAGCGATTCGAAAGTAAAGAGGGCAGCAAGACGCGTTAGCATCGTAGTTTCTTGGCTCGCTGAGCATTTATCGGCAAAGCAAGTAGCTATACCTACGCCGCCTGCGCCATGCGCTCCGCGCTCATCCTATAGGAGATCGCCTCGGCGAGATGGATACGGCCGACGGTTTCGCTGGCGTCGAGGTCGGCCAGCGTGCGCGCCACCTTCAGCACGCGGTGATAGGCCCGCGCCGAAAAGCCGAGCTTTTCGCTGGCGTCCTTGAGCAGCGTCAGCCCGGCGCTATCGGGCTTGGCGATCTCCTCGATGATCGACGGCGGGCAGTGCGCGTTGGTGGTGGCGCCCGCGCCCAATCTTTCCAGCCTTTCGCGCTGCATGGCGCGCGCACGCGCCACGCGCTGCGCCACCGAAGCGCTCGTCTCGGCCTTGTCCGGCCGGATCAAGTCGCTTGCCGAGACCGCCGGCACCTCGATCCTGAGGTCGATGCGGTCGAGCAGCGGGCCGGAAATGCGCGCCTGGTACTCGGTGCGGCAGCGGTCGCCGCGCAGGCAGCGATAGCCGGGCTCGCCCGACATGCCGCAGCGGCACGGATTCATCGCCGCCACCAGCTGGATGCGCGCCGGATAGGTGACGCGGTGGTTGGCGCGCGCGATCATGCAGTCGCCGGTTTCCAGCGGCTGGCGCAGCGCATCCAATGTCTGCGGCGTGAATTCCGGTAACTCGTCGAGGAACAGCACGCCGTGATGGGCGAGCGAGACCTCGCCCGGACGTGCGCGCAGCCCGCCGCCCACCATCGCCGCCATCGAGGCCGAATGATGCGGGGCGCGGAACGGCCGCCGGTCGGTCAGCTTGCCTTCGCCGAGCTCGCCGGCGACGGAAGCGATCATCGACACTTCGAGCAGCTCCTTCGGCGCCAGCGGCGGCAGGATCGAGGGCAGGCGCTGCGCCAGCATCGACTTGCCCGAGCCGGGCGGCCCGACCATGAGAAGGTTGTGGCCGCCGGCGGCAGCCACTTCGACCGCCCGCTTGGCGCTCTCCTGGCCCTTGATGTCGGCGAGATCCGGCAGGTCGTGCGCGGCAAGCTGGATGCCGGCCTCGGGCCGCGACAGCACCTGCGTGCCGCGAAAATGGTTGGCGACGGCAATCAGGCTGCGCGGCGCAAGGATGTCGAAATCCTTGCCTGCCCAGGCCGCCTCCGGGCCGCAGGCGAAGGGACAGATCAGACCCTTGCTCTCCGCATTGGCGCCGATGGCCGCTGGCAGCGCGCCGGCAACGCCGGCGATGGTGCCGTCGAGCGACAATTCGCCAAGCACCACATAGCCGGCCAGCATATCGCCGGGGATGGCGCCGAGCGCCGCCATCAGGCCGAGCGCGATCGGCAGGTCGTAATGGCTGCCTTCCTTGGGAAGATCGGCCGGCGCGAGGTTCACCGTCACCTTCTTCGACGGCATCGACAGGCCCGACGCATGCAGCGCTGCCTGCACGCGCTCGCGGCTTTCGGCCACCGCCTTGTCCGGCAGGCCGACGATCTGCATGCCGACCTTGCCCGGACCGACCATCACCTGGACATCGACCGGCAAAGCCTCGATGCCCTGAAAAGCGACCGTGCGAACCCGCGCTACCATTTATCCAAAACCCCCGGCCTCAACGCGCCCGTATCCACCATCGAGCCGCGAGCGCCTACAATGCAGACAACCATAGATTTTCGAAACACGCAAGAACATTACAGGAACATCTATCCGCGAAGATGGTGGATTTCGGCCAAAGCTTCTTCTGGGCTAAAAGGCCGAGGCGCGCCCGAGCAGCCGCTATCGCCGCGTGCTCTCGACCTGTTGAACAAGGCGAGTAGTCCCTCCGGCAATCCGGGCTGTTGCCGTCTAGGCGGTGATGAAGGCATCGACCGTGCCTGAAAGCGATCGATCGATTGCGATGTGGGGTGGAAGCCACTCCATGACAGGATATCGGAAAGGCCAAGGCATGGCGAGCCGGCGCAAAGAGCCGCTTTCCAGAAAAACCTCATTTACAAGGTCTATGAACCGCCAGCGGTCTCGCTCAACTCGTTTCAAAGTTTGCGAACGAATATAAGCCCGGGGGATTCGTCGCTCCTTCAGCGCTAAGACAGCCTCCGCGATGGATCGAGGGTCGGGTGGAACTGTAAGCGAATATTCGTCATCGAGATAAAGGTCTCGACCACCATGGCTCGGGGTCGTGACAACAGGTAGCCCCGCGAGAAGATACTCTGTGCTGGCGAACATTGGTCCCTCTATTGCAGAGAGACAAATTCCCACGGCTGCACGATTTAGATGCATGTTCACATGAGCCGGCGCCAATCGAACAGGTTTGCCGGTGCTGTCAAACTCATTGATAAACACGTGACCCGGCGCGAGCTCCCTGTGCCGATTTATCCGCGCCCTTTCCGACTCCGTCGTGGATGACCCCACTGAATCACGATAAAAGACAAATGCACAACGCTCGATGCCAAGGGACAAGTCGTGGCGTTTCCACGAAGCCAGTTGCGCATTGTATATTGCATCAAATTCTACAGGGATGTCCTCGAGGGGCCTGAATATGTATTCGGAGGTTGTTGAAGTCTTGTTATGCAGGACGGCGGCCTCACCGGACTGATTCAAGAGATCAGCCTCGGCTTGTGTGTTGGATAGGAAGATTAGCGAGTGACGGGGGTTCCCAAGTCTGTGCAGAACGGCATAGGTCCGAATCATTTTGACGCTGGAATTGTTTTCGATGGACCAGGTTGGCGAGATGAGAAACCAGGCACGGTGACTGCGTGGAAGGAGAGGCATGTGACTTGCCAATCCAAGGGGCGTACCGGACATTCCCGAATAGGATATGAACGGATCGTCCGACAGCAAACTTGCCTGAAGGGCAGGTTGCGACTTCGCGGAAGAGTACCACTCTTTCCGGAGATAGCGGCGATGACGCAACATTGCTCCGACAATCTCGGATACGGTAGGAGGCCGATATCCGTGCTGCAGAGTCAACATGCGGCAATTACGCGGCCGACTTCAGCCGCTTCCCTTCCACGCAGTCCCAAAACAAGCTCGCGATATCCGCGCCGCCAAAGCGCTGCACTTCGCGCACGCCGGTCGGCGAGGTCACGTTGATCTCGGTCATGTAGTCGCCGATCACGTCGATGCCGACCAGGATGAAGCCGCGCTCCCTGAGCGCCGGTCCGATGCGGGCGCAGATCTCGCGCTCGCGCTCCGTCAGCTCGGTCTTTTCGGCGCGGCCGCCGACATGCATGTTGGAGCGGGAATCGTGCTCGGCCGGCACGCGGTTGATAGCGCCCACCGGGTCGCCGTCGATCAGGATGATGCGCTTGTCGCCCTTGCGCACGTCCTTGAGATAGCGCTGCACGATATAGGGCTCGCGGAACAGCTGGCCGAACATTTCGAGCAGCGAGGCGAGATTGCGGTCGGCCTCGTGCAGATGGAAGATGCCGGCCCCGCCATTGCCGTAGAGCGGCTTGACGATGATGTCGCCGAATTCCTTGCGGAAGGCCGCCACTTCCTGGGGATCCTTGGTGATCAGCGTTTCCGGCATCAGGTCCGGGAATTCAGTGACGAAGATCTTCTCCGGGCTGTTGCGCACCCAGGCTGGGTCGTTGACCACCAGCGTCTTCGGATGGATGCGCTCCAATATGTGCGTGGTGGTGATGTAGTTCATGTCGAAGGGCGGGTCTTGCCTGAGCAGCACGACGTCCATCTCGGAGAGGTCGGTGCGCACCTTCTCGCCCAGCGCGTAATGGTTGCCCTTTTCGTCGCGCACCTGCATCTCCTCGATGCGCGCGAACACCTTGCCGCCCACCATCGACAGCCGGTCGGGCGTGTAGTGGAAAAGCTTGTGGCCGCGCCGCTGCGCCTCCAGCGACAGCGCGAAGGTCGTATCTCCGGCGATCGACACGGTGGAGACATGGTCCATCTGGACGGCGATCTTCAGCGGCATTTGCGGTCTCCGGGGAACTCAGACGCCCGATATAAGGAAATCGGCGGCGCCTGCCAATCGTGCTCGCTTGGTGCAGAGGCTCAGCGGTCGAAGACCAGCCTGGAGTAGCCGAGGAAGGACAGCGTCATCGCGACGATCGAGGCAAAGGCCAGTGCCGCCAGCGGCGGCAGCGCCGGCAGGGCGAACAGGACGGCGCAATAGACCAGGTAATTGACGATGCTGGTGGCGGTGCCGACGCTGCCATAACGCACGCCTTCCTGCGCGATGCCCCGGCTCGACGGCGCGAAGGTCAGATGGCGGTTGATCTGCCAGGTAACGCAGAGCGCGAAGCCGATCGACAGCAGGCGCGCCGCCATCGGGCCGAGCGGCGTGGCGGCAAGCAGCAGCCAGAGCGCCGCGGCGTCGGCAACGAAGCCGATGCCGCCGGTAAGGATGAAGCGGATGAGGCGGTCCACTATGCCGCCCGCGAAGCCTTGCCCGGTTCGCCCTTGGGCGAGGCCTGCCCGGATATCCCACGCTCGGCGCGGCCGGAGGAAATCGATAGGTAGAAAATGCGCTTCTGCTCGGCCCGGCCGCGCGAGACGGAATCGAGGATCAGCCCGGTCATCATCGACAGCATGGCCAGAAGCAGCATGCCGATCGACAGCACCCAGGTCGGCATGCGCGGCACCAGCCCCGTCTGCGCGAACTCGACCAGCACCGGGATCATCAGGCCGATGCTGGCCGCCAGGAAGAACAGCGCGAACGTGCCGAAGAAGCGCAACGGCTGCGTCTCCTTCACCAGCATGGCGAACATCCACAGTATCCTGGCGCCGTCGCGGAAGGTCGACAGCTTCGACGACGAGCCTTCCGGGCGGCGGCCGTAATCGAGCGCCATCTCGCTCACCGGCAGCTTCAGCTGCGAGGCATGCACCGACATCTCGGTCTCGATCTCGAAGCCGCCGGAAACGGCCGGAAAGCTTTTGACGAAGCGGCGCGAAAAGACCCGGTAGCCGGAG
The DNA here is from genome assembly GCF_020165105.1 of Mesorhizobium sp. CA5. Classification (NCBI taxonomy): domain Bacteria; kingdom Pseudomonadati; phylum Pseudomonadota; class Alphaproteobacteria; order Hyphomicrobiales; family Phyllobacteriaceae; genus Mesorhizobium; species Mesorhizobium sp. CA5. The sequence continues at coordinate 104,044 of NZ_JAIUHJ010000016.1, forward strand.
AAGATATCGGTGAAGTCGGTCCCGAACAGACCCTTGTAGAGGCGGTTGAAGATACGGTTGCCGAAAGCGTGGCCGTTGCGGCCGGCATCGTCGGCCACGCCGCGCCTGGTGCCCACCACCATGTCGGAGCGCTCGGTCTGCAGGACGTTGATCAGCTGCGGCGCATCCTCCGGCGCATAGGTGCCGTCGCCGTCGGCCATCACATAGATATCGGCGTCGATGTCGGCGAACATGCGCCGCACCACATTGCCCTTGCCCTGGCGCGGCTCGCGCACGACGGTGGCGCCGGCGGCACGGGCTTTCAGCGCCGTGAGGTCCTTGGAATTGTTGTCGTAAACATAGATCGCGGCCGAAGGCAGCGTCTCGCGGAAGCGCCGCACGACGTCGCCGATCGTCAGCTCCTCGTTGTAGCAAGGCAGGAGCACGGCGATGACCGGCTCGTGGCGGACTGCATGCGGCATGTCTGTCTCCGGACGCCCGATCCAGCCTCCGGCCGTGCTCATGCCGGCCCTGTCGAGCCGTTTTACTATTTATTGAAGCCGTTAAGGCTAGGTTTAAAACCGATCCTCTCCCTTCAAAGGCCACAGCAATGGGCACAGCCGAGACCGGCGCCGCCGCCTGGAAGTCCGATCTGGCGCTGGCGCTGCTTGCGGCCCTGCTCGCATTCGCTATCAATGCATGGGCCGGGTTTGGCCAACTGACCGATTCCGGCGGCGACAACGACAATCTGCTGCGCCTCGTCGAGGTCCGCGACCTGCTCGCCGGCCAGGGCTGGTTCGACCTGCACCAATACCGGATGGGGCTGGAAGGCGGCTTCGTCATGCACTGGTCGCGGCTGGTCGACGCGCCGATCGCCGCCATCGCATTTGCCGCCTCGGCGCTCACCGGCAGCAGGCCGCTCGGCGAGGACGTGGCGCAGGTGATGTGGCCGGCGCTGCTCTTCTGGTCGACCTTGTTCTTTACCGCTCGCGCCGCGCGCAGCTTCGGCGGTGGCGGCGCGGTGCTTCCCGCCATCCTGATCGGCGCCGCCGGCTATTATTTCATCGGCATCTATGACCCCGGCGCGCTCGACCACCACAACGCCCAGCTGATGCTCACCATGGCGAGCCTCGCTTTGCTGCTCGAGGCGCCCTCCCGACGCTGGGCCGCGTTGTTGTCCGGCCTCTGCGCGGCGCTGACGCTCGCCGTCGGCATGGAAACCGTGCCCTACGTCGCCACCGTAGGTGTTTGCGTGGCGCTGCTGTTGGTCGCCGATCCAGGCGGCGAACGGGCGATCGCCCGGGATTTCGGCCTCGGCTTCGCCGGTGTCGCGGCGCTTGTCTTCGCCGTCACCGTTCCGCCTTCCGCATGGGGCGTGGCGCAGTGCGACGCCTTCTCGGTCGCGCAGTTCGTCGTCGCGGCCATTGCCGGCGTGGGGCTTGCCGCTATCGCCTTCATCGAGCCTGCCACCGGCAGCTGGCGGCGCAGGCTGGGGTCGCTTGCGCTTCTGGGGGTCGTGCTCGGCGTGGTCGTGGCGGTGCTGTTCCCGCAATGCCTCTCCGCGCCTTATGCCTCCCTCGATCCACGCCTCAAGGAACTGTGGCTCGACCATATCGACGAGGCCCAGTCGCTGTTCGCGCTGCTTGTCCGCGATCCGGCGCGCGTGGCGGCGCGTTACGCGACGCCGCTGGTCGCGATCGTCCTGATGGCACGGCACTTGCGCCGCGGCGGCTGGCGGCGGCAGGACAGCCTCGTTGCGGCCCTGCTCGTCGTCGCCTTCGCGGTCGGCGCCTGGCAGGTGCGCGGCACCACCTTCTCGATCGCCTTTGCCGTCGTTCCGTTGTCGGCCTGGATCGCAAAATGGCGGGCGCGGGCCGAAGCCAGCTCCTCGCTCGGCGTGGCGCTGCGCCTTGCGGCCGTCTGGCTGGTCTCGATCAACCCGGTCTGGACGGGCGTCGCCGCGGCCGCCTCGGTGGCGTTCGAGAAAGGCAAGGCCGTCGCGGACGGCGGCGCCTCGGACAGGACTTGCCAGAAGAAGGCCAGTTTTGCGCCGCTCGGCGGCATGGCCGATACCACCGTGCTGACGATCTCCAATCTCGGAGCGCCAGTCCTCGCTTATAGCGGCCATCGCGTTTTCGCCGGCCCCTATCACCGCAACGTCGCCGGCAATCTCCTGGCGCTGGACGCCTTTCTCGGCTCGGCCGATGACGCGCGGGCAATCGTCGAGGCGCATCGCGTCGGCCTCGTCGCCATCTGCCCCGGCAATGTCGAGACCCTGATCCTGACCCGGAAGGCGCCGCAGGGTTTCCTTGCCGGACTGCTGCGCGGCTCCGTGCCGGACTGGCTCGAGCCGATCGGCGAGAAAGGCAGCCCGATCGAGCTCTATCGCCTAAAGCAAGCTGGCTAAAGCAATTCCCGAAGGTGCGAAACGGCGTTTGCTGCGCAATTGCATTCCAGAAGAGACCGTTCGATACTTATATTAGCAACTATGCATAAATGAATATTGGAGGTTGGGCTGCCATTTCTTGTCCAAAGCTGAGCCGGCGACGTCCCAAGCAGCTTCTGGACGATGGAAAAATCGATTTTCCGATACTTTTCCTAAACGCTTTGCTGCCACTCTGGCCATAAATACCGACATCGGAACAGAGGCATGATGCAAACGACGTTTGGCACCGGCCAGCCAGGCAAGGAAAATACGGATCTAGCCTTCACGGATTCGTTGACCGGGCTCGGCAACCATCGTCGCTTCTTCGACAAGGTCGATCGCCTGATCAGCGACCGCGCCGACGATCCCGCGCCCTTTACCGTCGGCATCCTCGACCTCGACGGCTTCAAGCCGATCAACGACCTGTTCGGCCACAAGGCCGGCGACGACATCCTGATACAGGTGGCGATGCGGCTGCGCGCTTCGATGGACGGCTATTCCACGGTCTGCCGCATCGGCGCAGACGAGTTCGCCTACCTTTATCCGATGGTGTTCTCGGAGGAACAGGCGGCCGAGACGTCGCGCATGCTGATCGAGATATTGTCGGCGCCCTATGATGTCGGCGAGCGCACCGCAAGGCTTTCGGCCTCGGTCGGCTGCTCGCTGTTCTATTCCGGCGACGAGACCACCGAGATCCTTCTCAACAAGGCCGAGACCGCGCTCTATCACGCCAAGCGTTCGGGCCGCGGCCGCGTCGTCGTCTACACCCGCGAGATGGAAGAGGCGGCCAAGCGCGTCACCCGCATCGAGCAGGCGCTGCGCCGCGCCGTCTCGGCCGGCGAGGTCGAACCGCATTTCCAGCCGATCGTCGATTTGAGCAGCCGCCGCACCATCGGCTTCGAGACGCTGGCGCGCTGGACCGACCGCGACCTCGGCGTCGTGCCGCCATCCGTCTTCATCCCGATCGCCGAGGAACGCGGCATCATCGGCCCGCTGTCGCAGCTGGTGCTGCGCAAGGCGGCCGAGGCGGCGCGCAGCTGGCCGAAGGAGCTGTTCTTGTCCTTCAACCTGTCGCCCTCGCAGCTCGTCGACCAGAACACCGGCCTACATATCCTGGCCATCCTCGACCGCACCGGCTTCGATCCGCGCCGGCTGGAGATCGAGATTACCGAGACTGGGCTGATGAACGATCCGGCCTCGGCCGAGAAGATCGTCGAGGACCTGCGCCGCGTCGGCATCCGCGTCTCGCTCGACGATTTCGGCACCGGCCAGTCGTCGCTCGGCCGCCTGCGCGAGTTCCATTTCGACAAGCTCAAGATCGACCGCGCCTTCGTCTCCTCCATCCTCGACGACCGGCCGTCGGAGCACATCATCCGCGCTATCCTCGCCATGTGCGAAGGGCTCGGCATGGATGTTGTCGCCGAAGGCATCGAGGACGAAGCGCAGGCCGACCGCCTCGTCCAGTTCGGCTGCGCCGGCGGGCAGGGCTATCTGTTCGGCAAGCCGGCCGATGCCGACGCCACGCTCGGCTATCTGCGCGATTCCTATCGCGGCGCGCTGCATGCCAAGGCGATCTGACAAGGTCTGTTGAGATTCAGGTCAGGCCGAATCGAAAATGGCGGTCTCCTGCGCTTCCGGTGCTCACGTACTTTAAGTACGCTCCGCTCCGGTTCTCGGAACCCACCATTTTCGATTCGGCCTGACCTGAATCTCAACAAACCTTGAGCTGCCTCCGGGAGGCGGAGGTGCAGACCTCATTTGTCGGACATAAGCTACCGAAACCGCCATTTCGTCCTTGCTCCCGGGCCCGGCGTGGCTAGGATGCGCGCCGGCAAAACGGGAGAACGGATCATGATGCCATCGGCGCGTTTCGCCGACCTCGACGGCGCCTCGGTGCTGATCACTGGCGGCGGTTCCGGCATTGGTGCTGCGCTCACCGAAGGCTTTGTGCGGCAGGGTGCCAAGGTCGCTTTCATCGACATCGCCGACGAGCTAAGCACCGCCCTTGCCGACCGGCTGGAGAAGGAGCTTGGCCGACGCCCACTCTACCTCAGCGCCGACCTGCGCGATATCGCGGCGCTGCGCGCCGCCGTTGCCAAGGCGGCCGAGGCGCATGGCGACGTCACGGTGCTGGTCAACAATGCCGCGCTCGACGAGCGTCACGCAGTGGAAGACGTCACCGTCGAATTCTGGGACAACAACCTTGCGATCAACCTGCGCCCGCATTTCTTCACCGCCCAGGCCGTGGCGCCCGGCATGAAGCGCGCAGGCGGCGGCTCGATCATCAACTTCACCTCCACCTCCTATCTGATCAACCACCCCGATATGCCGGCCTACACCGCGGCCAAGGCGGGCATCCTCGGCCTGACCAAGGGCCTCGCCGGCAAGTTTGGGCAGGACCGCATTCGCGTCAACGCGGTGGCGCCAGGCTGGGTCATCACCGAACGGCAACGCAAGCTATGGGTCACTGACGAGGCGCTCGGCGCCCATGTCGCCAAGCAGTGCATCAAGGATGTCATGCAGCCCGACGACATGGTCGGCACGGTGCTGTTCCTGGCGTCGGACGCCTCGCGCATGCTGACTGCCCAGATGCTGATCGTCGATGGAGGTTTCCTGTGAGCCCGGCACCAGCGGTCGCTGCGCTCGACTGGGGCACGACTAGGCTCAGGGCCTGGCTGCTCGACGGCTCGGGCAAGGTGCTTGCCGAGCGGCGCGGCGATGACGGGTTGATCACCGCCCGCGAAAAAGGTTTTGCCAAGGTGCTGGAAGGCCATCTTGCCGCCATGGGCGCGCCGGAGGCGCTGCCGGTCATCATCTGCGGCATGGCCGGTTCCCGGCAGGGCTGGATCGAGGCGCCTTACGTCACCGTGCCGGCGCCGATCGGCGCGATCTTGCGCGGCGCCGCCCGCATCGAGGCGTCGGGCCGCGACATCCGCATCGTGCCCGGCCTCGCGCAGCGGCTGGCCGACGCGCCCGACGTGATGCGCGGCGAGGAAACCCAGCTTGCCGGCGCCGGTTTGCCAGCAAAGGGACGCCACCTCGTCTGCATGCCCGGCACGCATTCCAAATGGGTCGCGGTCGCGGACGGCGTGGTCACGGCCTTCGGCACCTGGCCCACCGGCGAATTGTTCTCCGTGCTGGCCACACACTCGATTCTGAAACACTCGCTGGGCGAACATCCCGCTCCGGTTGCCGCGGGCAGCCGGTTCTTCCGGCAATGGTGCGAGCGGGCTTTGGGCGAAGGCGGCGACGTCACCTCGAAACTGTTTGCCATCCGCGCCGCCGGGCTTCTGCAGGATCTGCAGCCCACTGACGCGGCGGCCTGCCTGTCCGGCCTACTGATCGGCGGCGAGATCGCCTCGGCAAGGCGCCGCTATGGCGCCAGCGATGCGCCGGTGGCGCTGATCGCCTCCGGCGCGCTGGCCGAGCTTTATGGCACAGCGCTGGGCCTCGCCGGCCTTGCCTTTCGCAGCGTGGACGCCGATGAAGCGGTGCGCGCCGGCCTCGTCGAAGCCGCGCGCGAGAACGGCATGATTGGAGGCGCTTCATGAGCCAGACCGCACCCTTCCCGAAGCTCAAGCGCGGCCTTGTCGCCATCCTGCGTGGCCTGAAGCCCTCCGAGGCGGTGGCGATCGGCCGGGCGGTCCACGACGCCGGCATCGAGGCGATCGAAGTGCCGCTCAATTCGCCGGAGCCGTTCCTCTCCATCGCCGATCTGGTCAAGGCGCTGCCGAAAAGCGCGCTGATCGGCGCCGGCACGGTGCTGACGGCGACGGACGTCGATGCCTTGCACAAGGCCGGCGGCAAGTTGCTGGTCAGCCCCAACATCGATGCCGAGGTCATGGGCCGCGCCATGCAATACGGCATGGTGACGATGCCGGGCGTGTTCACGCCGACCGAAGCCTTCCAGGCGATCCGCCTCGGCGCCTCGGCGCTGAAATTCTTCCCGGCAAGCGTGCTTGGATCGAACGGCATCGCGGCGATCCGCGCCGTGCTGCCGGCAACGACGCTTGTCGGCGCCGTCGGCGGCGTTTCCGACAAGGATTTCGCCGGCTACAAAGCGGTCGGCGTCAGTGTCTTCGGGCTGGGATCGAGCCTCTACAAGCCGGGCGCGAGCGTCGAGGACGTGGCGCAGCGCGCCCGCGCCGCGATCGCCGCCTGGGACAAAGCTTTCGGAGTGGCGTGATGAATGGCGTTTCGGTTTTTTCCGACCATATCTGCGAGCTCGGCGAGGGCCCGAGCTACGATCCCGCCACCGACACGCTGTTCTGGTTCGACATCGTCAACGGCAAGCTTCTGGAAAAGCCGCTCGCCGGCGCGCTGAAAGTGCATGATCTAGGCGTCATGGCCAGCGCCATCGCGGTCATCGACGCCGACCGCCAGCTGATCGCCACCGAGGTCGGCCTGCAAGTCCGGGACGTCAAGACCGGCAAGCTGACGCTGCACACGCCGATCGAGGCCGACAATCCGCTGACGCGCTCCAACGATTCCCGCGTTCATCCCTGCGGCGCCTTGTGGACCGGCACGATGGGCAAGGACGAGCAGAAGGGCGCCGGGTCGATCTACTGGTTCTTCAAGGGCGAATTGCGCCGGCTGTTTTCGGGCATCACGGTCTCGAATTCCATCTGCTTCTCGGAGGACGGCAAAATCGCCTACTACACCGACACCGCGACCGGGCTTCTGATGCGCGTTGCCTGCGATCCGGCGACCGGCCTGCCGGCCGGCGAAGTGAAAGTGTTCGTCGATCATCGCTCCTCGAAAGGCTATGTCGACGGTTCGGTCGTCGACCGCGACGGCGTGCTGTGGAATGCCGTCTGGGGCGGCAAGGCGGTGAAGGCCTATGCGCCAGACGGCACGCTGCTGCGCGAGATCGCCATGCCGGTGACGCAGGCCTCCTGTCCGGCCTTTGTCGGCGCAAAAGCGGACCGGCTGGCGGTGACCTCCGCCTGGAAAGGCAAGGACGAGAAGCAGCGCGCGCTCGACCCGCAGGCCGGCATGACCTTCCTGCTCGACATTCCAGTCAAGGGGCGCTTCGAGCCGCGCGTGCTGATCGCATAATTCCTCGACACAGGGGTTTGAAAGCGTCCTGGTTGTCGGCAGGCAAGGTTTTTACCGTTCATTCCATGAAATCAGCCCAAACCCTGGAGATTGGCCGAAGCCTCTCAAACTCGTCATTCCAGGGCGAAGCAGCCGCGAAGCGGCGTCGCGCAGACCCTGGAATCCATTCCGTGACCTGAGCTGTGGAGTGCAGCCGAGCAGAATTCTGCACCGTGAGCGGCGCTTCGACGTAACGGAATGGATCCTCGGGTCTGCGCGCGTCGCTTCGCTCCTTGCTCCGCCCGTGGATGACGATCGTGATGGGGGTTTCGGCTAATCTCCAAGGCCGCTCCCCAAGGCAAACATAGCCCGCGGTCAAATCCGTGCTGGGGTATTGGGAGCAATCTTCGCCGGAGTGTTCCATCCGGAATTGCATCAAGACAAGAGATGCGGCGGCCGGCTTACTGTCGCGCAATCGCCTCGGTTCGGTCGGTTTCCCGCAAGCCGGCCACTTCGGGCATGAGATGGTACGCGCCTGATTCCCGGAGCTTTCGATGCCGCAGCCGACCTTGATCCTCGTCTACGAACCGGAAACGGCCTGTTTCGACCGGCTGGTCGCCCAGGGTTATCCAGCGGAGCGCGCCATCGAGATCTCGTCCTATCTGGCGCAGTCGACCGACTTGGCGCCGGAATTCAACCAGCTTGCCGAGGCTTGCGAAAGGCGCGGCCTCGCCTTCAGGCCTGTCGAGCTCGACAACGCGGCGCCGGTTCTGGCGGGGGCCGATCCGGCAACGACGCTGGTCTGGACGCTTACTGACGGTATCGCCTACTTCCGTGGCGGCGCAGCACCGGCGCTGGCGCGGCTAAAGGGGCTGCGCACCGTCGGCGCCGACGATTCGCTGTTCGCGCTCTGCCAGGACAAGCTGCGTTCCGGCGCCGTGCTCGGCGCGCTCGGCCTGCCGGCGCCGCAGGCCGGCCTTGCGCGCAACGGCACATGGCTGGTCGAGCCACCGGCCTCGCCCAAGGGCTGGTTCGTGAAACCCAACCGGCTCGGCGCCAAGATCGGCATTTGGCCGGATTCGCGCACCGCCGATCTCGGCCATGCGCTGGAGCTTAGCCGGCGTATTTTTTCGCATTACCGCGACGATGTCGTCGTCCAGCCCTATGTCGCCGGCCGCAACGTGCGGGCGAGCTTCCTCGGGCTCAAACAGGAAACCGGCACGGACGCGCTCGGCATCGTTTTTGTCGATTCCGGCGGCGATTTCCAGACCATGGCCGACTCGATGGCGCTCTATGGCGACACCGGCCAGGCGGCGAAGGATGCCGGCACCTATGCCGAGCCGGAACTCGAGGCCGTCGCCTCAAGCCAACCGGCAGCTGATCGGAGAATCCGCGCCATCGCGCAAAAGCTGATAAGCGCTCTTGGGCTGCGGGATGTCTTTTCCGTCGATTTCAGGGTCGAGGCCGACGACACCGTGCACCTCATCGAGTTCGAAGTCTGCCCCGGCCTGCCTTGCTTCGATTTCCGCGACTATTGCCGCAAGCAGTGGGGCCTGAGCCTCGCGGACGCGATGGCGGAGACGGCTGGCAACCGGCTCTTGGGTTAACAGGTCGACGTTATGACATTCACGATTGGCTGAGCCCTAACGACTTCGTCATTCCAGGGCGGAGCAAGGAGCGAAGCGACGCGCGCAGACCCTGGAATCCATGCCGCTACCTTGGCCACGGAGTGCAGCGGAGCAGAATTCTGGACCGTAGCGGCGCGTTGAAGTCACGGCCTGGATCCTCAGGTCTGCGCTGCGTCGCTACGCTCCTTGCTCCGCCCGTGGATGACGACGAGATCTGCCTGCTTCGCCGAACCTAGACGCCCTCGACCAGCACGATCTCGCCGTCGGCCACTTTCTGGCGGATGGCGGCGGCGCGCTGGTATTCCGGCGAGTGGTAGCAGTCATGCGCGGTCGCCAGTGATTCGAACTCGATGATGACGTTGCGGGCGCGCCCCGGCCCTTCGGCCTTTTCGTGCTCGCCGCCGCGCGCCAGGAACTTCGCGCCGAAGCGGTCGAAGGCGAGCTTCGCGGCGGCGACATAGTCCTTGTAGCCCTCGGCGTCGCGCACATCGACACGGGCGATCCAATATCCCTTCGGCATTCTTTTTCTCCTGTTTGTTTTTCGCGAAAGAGGGCCGGTCCTCAGGCGGATTGCATTTCGGCGAGGATAGCCTCGGCCGCGGCGCGGCGGTCAGGCGCGGCGACGATCGGCCGGCCGACGACAAGGTGGCTGGAGCCGTTGCGGATCGCCTGCGCCGGCGTCACCACGCGTTTCTGGTCGCCATGGGCGCTGCCGGCCGGCCGGATGCCCGGCGTCACCACCGCCAGATCGGGTCCGACGATGCGGCGCACCGCCTCGGCCTCCTCAGCCGAGCAGACGATGCCGCCCATGCCGGCATGCAGCGCCTGTTCGGAGCGCCTGAGCACCAGCGTGTGCGGGTCGTATTCATAGCCGGCGTCGATCACGTCCTGCTCGTCCATCGAGGTCAGCACCGTCACGCCAAGCAGGCAGAGCTCGCTGCCCCTGGCCGCCTCGACAGCCGCTCTCATGGTTTTTGGATAGGCATGCAGCGTCAGCATCGTCATGCCCATCTTGACGATGTTCTCGACGCCCTTGGCGACCGTGTTGTCGATATCGAGCAGCTTCATGTCGAGAAACACCTTCGTGCCGCCGCTGGCGAGCTCCCGCGCGAAGTCCAATCCGCCGGCGAAGGCGAGCTGGTAGCCGATCTTGTAGAAGGAAACGGCGCCTTCGAGCTCGCGCACCGCCTTCTCGGCCTCTTTCAGCGTCGGCAGGTCCAGCCCAACGATCAGCCTGTCCCGCATAGTGTCGGCCTCCGCGAAATTGATCACGCCTCGATCCGGGTGGACAGCATGCGCGAGGTTTCGATCAGTGTACGGCATAGGCGCTCCATCGATTGCTGTAGTCTGGCGTCCCTGAATTGTCCGTCCTCGGCGAAGGCTTCGCCGGCCTCGGAGACCGAGCATTCGGGCGTGATCACCTCCATCTGGCAGCGCACCAGCACCGCGCGCAGATGGTTGATGCAACGTATGCCGGCGAACTGGCCCCCTGAGGACGAACAGAGCCCGACAGGCTTGCCGGCAAGCGGCCTAAACGTATGGCTGCCCTCGCGCCGTACCCGGCTCACCCAGTCGATCGAGTTCTTGAGCAATGGAGGGATCGAGCCGTTATATTCGGGCGTCGCGATCAGCAGCCCGTCATGCGCGGCGATCTGCCGGCCGAGCTTGATGGCGTTTTCGGGGATGCCTTTTTCCTTTTCCAGGTCCTCGTCCATGATCGGCAGAGGATAGTCGCCGAGCGAGATGCGCGTCACCTCCGCGCCCTGCATGGCCAGTTCCTTCTGCGCCACATCGGCGGTCCGGCCGCTGAAGGCGCCGGTCCGGGCCGAGCCGGCGAAGACGAGAATTCGTGGGATCACTGCCATTGGCCACCCTTGTTCGGGGACAGGTACAGCCAAGGAGCATTCAAATCAACGAGGGGTGGCAGAAAACGTTCGAGGATTGGTCGCCACCTACCAACTTCGTCATCCACGGGCGAAGCAGCCGCGAAGCGGCGTCGCGAAGACCCGAGGATCCATTCCGTTACCCCAATCGCAGAGCGCAGCGGGGCAGAATTCTGGATCGTCGCAACGCTTCGAAGTCACGGAATGATCCTCGGGTCTGCGCCGCGTCGCTTCGCTCCTTGCTCCGCCCGTGGATGACGAAGCGACGGGCGTTTCGGCCAGTCGCCAGCACGCTGCCGCCACTGGCGATGCCCGAAACACTTTCGCAGGTAGAAACTAATGGCCTGCGCGCCGGTAGATCCACAGCTGCGTCGGCGGGATGTTGCGGAAGATGAAATCGAAATGCTCGACTGTGTAGTCGCCGCGCCCGGCTGGGATCGGCGACAGCGGGCCATAGGTCAGCTGCACGATCGGCCGTCCGGCCGGAATGCGGTCGAGCAGGCTTTCGATATAGGCGATGCGCTGGGCGACGGGGAAATTGAGCAGCGGCACGCCGGAGACGACCGAATCGAACACCATGTCGCGCTTGTCGCCGAGCGTGGCATTGAGATTGAAGGCGTCGCCCTCGATCACGTTGACGCCGGGATAGAGCCCGCGCAGATGGCGCACGAAGTCGGTCGAATATTCGACCGCGTAGAGGTTTTCGGGCTTCACGCCCTGGGCCAGGATGGCGCGGGTGATGACACCGGTGCCGGGCCCGACCTCGAGCACCGGCAGGCCCGATCCCGGATTGACGATCGACGCCATCTTGCGGGCGGTGATGGAACTGGTGGGAACGATCGAGCCGACCGTTTTCGGCTTGTCGATCCAGCCTTTGAAGAACTTCAGCTCGTCGTCGAATTTTTCGGCCAGCGCTTTGCGCAACCCGGGACTACGTGCCATCACGAGCTCTCCTCAATGCTCAGCCTCCCGCTCCGCTACTTAGCAGGTGGGTGGGACAAGGCAAGGCGTCAAGCTGGCATAAGGTGTTGATGATGCTTGGGCACCGGATCGCCCCCGATGCCGTGCGAAATGCGCGCCTGCGGCAATCAGTTTTCGCCGAACGACTCGAAGAAGTCCTTCATGCGCGCGAAAAAGCCGCTCGACTGGGGCGAATTGTCCTTCGAGGAGATCTGCTCGAACTCTTCCAGCAGTTCGCGCTGGCGGCGCGTCAGGTTCTGCGGCGTCTCGACCGCCGTCTGGATGTAGAGGTCGCCGACATTGGGCTGGCGCAGCACCGGCATGCCCTTGCCCTTCAAGCGGAACTGGCGGCCGTTCTGCGTGCCTTCCGTCACCTTGACCTTGGTCTGGGTGCCATCGAGCGTGGTGACCTCGAAGGAGCCGCCAAGGGCTGCCGTCGTCATCGAGATCGGCACCTTGCAATAGAGATCGGCGCCGTCGCGCTGGAAGAATTCGTGCGGCTTGACCGCCAGGAAGATATAGAGGTCGCCGGGCGGTCCGCCGCGCAGGCCCGCCTCGCCCTCATTGGCCAGCCGGATGCGGGTGCCGTCCTCGATGCCGGCCGGGATGTTGACCGACAGCGAGCGTTCCTCGGTGACGCGGCCCTGGCCGGCGCATTTCGGGCAGGGGTCCTTGATCGTCTGGCCGCGACCCTGGCATTGCGGGCAGGTGCGCTCGATCGAGAAGAAGCCTTGCGTGGCGCGCACCTTGCCGTGGCCGTGGCACATCGAGCAGGTCACCGGCTGCGTGCCGGGCTTGGCGCCGCTGCCGGAGCATTCCGAGCAGGAGATCGAGGCCGGCACGCGGATCTGCGCCGTCTTGCCGGAAAAGGCTTCTTCCAGCGTGATTTCCATGTTGTAGCGCAGGTCGGCGCCGCGCTCGCGGCCGCCCGACGAACGGCGCTGGCGGCCGCCCATCATGTCGCCGAAAATATCCTCGAAGATGTCGGCGAAGCCGCCGGCGCCGAAACCGTGCGCTGCGCCGTTCATACCGCCCTCGAAGGCGGCGTGGCCGAAACGGTCATAGGCGGCGCGCTTCTGCGGGTCCTTCAGCGTCTCGTAGGCTTCGTTGATCTCCTTGAACTTGTGCTCGCAGGCGTGGTCGCCGGGGTTGCGGTCGGGATGGAACTGCATGGCGAGCTTGCGGAAAGCGCTCTTCAGTTCCTTGTCGTCGGCGCCTTTTTGCACGCCCAGCGTTTCGTAGAAATCAGCTTTCATTTTTTCCCGCTGTCCGGATGCTCAATGTCTTCAAGCATTGTTGGCGACGTTTGCCGGCACGTTCTTGGATTTAGGAGCGATGTTTCCCGGATGCTAGTACTAAGCCGGGCCGCTCCGGGTTTTTCTGTCACTTTTTCGACTGGGGTTGCAAAAAAGCCCGGCCTTCCGCCGGGCTTTTCGCATAATCCGCCGTCAGCCGGCTCAGGCCGACTTCTTCTTCTCGTCGTCTTCGTCGATTTCCTCGAAGTCGGCATCGACCACGTCCGAATCCTTGGCGGCGTCCGCCTTGGCGTCGGCTTCGGCCGCTTCCTTCTGCGAGGCCTCGTACATGGCCTGGCCGAGCTTCATCGACACTTCGGCGAGCGACTGCGACTTGGCCTCGATGTCGGCCGGGTCGTCGCCTTCGGCTGCGGTCTTCAGCGCGGCGATCGCATCCGAGATTGCGGTGCGGTCAGCCTCCGAGACCTTATCGCCATAGTCCTTCAGCGACTTCTCGGACGAATGCACCAGCGCTTCGGCCTGGTTGCGGGCCTCGACGAGAGCACGGCGCTTCTTGTCCGCGTCGGCATTGGCCTCGGCGTCCTTCACCATCTTCTCGATGTCGGCGTCGGACAGACCGCCCGAAGCCTGGATGCGGATCTGGTGCTCCTTGCCGGTGCCCTTGTCCTTGGCAGAGACGTTGACGATGCCGTTGGCGTCGATGTCGAACGTGACCTCGATCTGCGGCACGCCGCGCGGCGCCGGCGGAATGCCGACGAGGTCGAACTGACCGAGCATCTTGTTGTCGGCCGCCATCTCGCGCTCGCCCTGGAAGACGCGGATCGTCACCGCCGACTGCGAATCCTCGGCGGTCGAGAAAGTCTGGCTCTTCTTGGTCGGGATCGTGGTGTTGCGCTCGATCAGCCTGGTGAACACGCCACCCAGCGTCTCGATGCCGAGCGACAGCGGCGTCACGTCGAGCAGCAGCACGTCCTTGACGTCGCCCTGCAGCACGCCGGCCTGGATGGCGGCGCCAAGCGCCACGACCTCATCCGGGTTGACGCCCTTGTGCGGCTCCTTGCCGAAGAACTGCTTCACGATCTCCTGGATCTTGGGCATGCGGGTCATGCCGCCGACCAGGACCACCTCGTCGATCTCGCCCGCCTTCAGGCCGGCATCCTTGAGCGCCGCCTTGCAGGGGTCGATGGTGCGCTGCACGAGATCCTCGACCAGGCTTTCGAACTTCGCCCGGGTGAGCTTCATCGTCAGGTGCTTCGGACCGCTAGCGTCGGCGGTGATGAAGGGCAGGTTGATCTCGGTCTGCGTCGTCGACGACAGCTCGATCTTGGCCTTTTCCGCGGCCTCCTTGAGGCGCTGCAGGGCAAGCTTGTCGGCCTTGAGGTCGATGCCCTGTTCCTTCTTGAACTCGGCCGCCAGGTACTCGACGAGGCGCATGTCGAAGTCCTCGCCGCCGAGGAAGGTGTCGCCATTGGTCGACTTCACCTCGAAGACGCCGTCGCCGATCTCGAGCACGGAAATATCGAAGGTGCCGCCGCCAAGGTCATAGACGGCGATGGTCTTGCCGTCCTTCTTTTCCAGGCCATAGGCAAGTGCGGCGGCCGTCGGCTCGTTGATGATGCGCAGCACCTCGAGGCCGGCGATCCTGCCGGCGTCCTTGGTCGCCTGGCGCTGGGCGTCGTTGAAATAGGCCGGAACGGTGATGACCGCCTTCTCGACCTTCTCGCCGAGATAGGCTTCCGCCGTCTCCTTCATCTTCTGCAGGATCATGGCCGAGATCTGGCTGGGCGACTGCTTCTTGCCGCCGGCCTCGACCCAGGCGTCGCCATTGTCGCCCTTGACGATCTTGTAGGGGACAAGCTTCTTGTCCTTCTCCGTCACCGGGTCGTCATAGCGGCGGCCGATCAGGCGCTTGACCGCGAAGATGGTGTTTTCCGGATTGGTGACCGCCTGGCGCTTGGCCGGCTGGCCGACGAGACGTTCGCCGTCGCTCGAAATGGCGACGATGGAAGGCGTCGTGCGCGCGCCTTCAGCATTCTCGATCACCTTGGGGTCCTTGCCATCCATGATGGCGATACACGAGTTGGTGGTGCCGAGATCGATACCGATAACTTTTGCCATTGTTCTAATCTCTCCTCTAAGCAGGCTCTCTGGACCCTTCAAAAGGCGTTCCGACGAAAGCCCCTGTTCACAAGAAATCCCGTCATGGTCCCCGCTTTTTAGGGCTGGACGGCTGGCGCGTATATAAGAACAGGCGACACAAGGCGCAAGCATCCTGCGTAAGCTGTCCATCGTCTCGGCAGCGAGCCGGAAGACACCCGCCGCGCTCTGCGCCTGAGCCAGTCTGAGGTCGATCTATCTCACTGTTCCAGCTTGGTTTTTTTGAAACGGCGCCGCTTAGGGCACACAGATCTGCCGACCGCGAAGGTCAGGACTTGCTGTTTCGGGCGTGACTTTCGGTCGCGAAAGAGCGGAAAACCAGCATTGCGGCGACGCTTCGCGCATCCGGCGGCAAGCTGTGGGGAGCGCCTTGCGCTCGGGCAAACCCCTGCCGGGCGCGTGGCCCGGCAGGGGTTGCGGACTTCAAGCAATTCCACGAAAAGCCGCAGCGGTTTTCCGTTCGGAATTGCGTCGAACAGAACCTAGAGCCCGTTGTCCTTCAGGATCTTGGCGGCGTTGTCCTTGGTGATCTTTTCCGTCGGCAGGGTGATGGTCTTCTCGACCTTCTCTCCTTTCAGGAACTTGATCGCCTGGCGCAATCCCTCGGCGCCCGGCGTGACATAGGTGAAGGTCGCGGTCAGCT
The DNA here is from genome assembly GCF_020165105.1 of Mesorhizobium sp. CA5. Classification (NCBI taxonomy): domain Bacteria; kingdom Pseudomonadati; phylum Pseudomonadota; class Alphaproteobacteria; order Hyphomicrobiales; family Phyllobacteriaceae; genus Mesorhizobium; species Mesorhizobium sp. CA5. Next base: position 120,012 of record NZ_JAIUHJ010000016.1, read on the forward strand.
CGCCCTTGTTCACCATCTGCACGCCTTCGTTGGGCAGGCCGTCGATGCCGATGAACTTGATGTCCTTCTCGCGCCCGACATCCTTGGCCGCGAGATAGGCGCCATAGGCCATCGGATCGTTGTGGCCGTAGACGAGATCGATCTTCTCGTTGGTCTTCAGCGCGTTGGCCATGATGTTGTAGGCCTGGTCCTGCTTCCAGTCGCCCGACTGCTGGTCGAGCAGGTACTTGATGCCCGGCTCCTTGTCGGTGAATTCATGGAAGCCGTCATGGCGGTCATGCGCCGGCTGCGTGCCCATGCCGCCCCAGATCTCGACGACGTTGCCGGCCGCCTTGCCCTTGCCGCCCAGGAGCTCGACAGCATATTCGCCAGCCGCCCGGCCGATCAGCTTGTTGTCACCGCCGACGAACTGCGTGTAGTCCTTGGTTTCGACATTGCGGTCGAGCACGAAGACCGGGATCTTGGCGTCGATCGCCTGCTGCACCACGCCGGTCAGGCCGGCCGATTCCTTCGGCGAGACCAGCAGCGCGTCGACCTCCTGGCGGATCAGGTTCTCGACGTCGGCGACCTGCTTTTCGGTCTTGTCCTCGCCGTCGGTGATGATCAGCTCGACCTCCGGGTGCTTGGCGGCTTCCGCGATGATGTCCTTGTTGAACTGGGCGCGCCATGGTTCGATGGTCGTCACCTGCGAGAAGCCGATCTTCCACTTCTTGTCCTGGGCAAAGGCATGGTTGCCGGAAAAGAGCGCGGTGGTCGTCACAAGCGCCGCCGCGAAGGTGGCGAGCTTCAGCATTTCACGTCGTTTCATGGTCCTGTTTCCTCCGGATTATAGAGACGAGGTCTCCTGTGACGGCCGCTTGGCTGCGGCCGTTTCCTTTTGCGCCGTCCGTCCGCCGGGCAGGCGCAGATAGCTGAGAAGATCGCCGGCGTTGCGCTCCTGCACGAGCACGGTGCCGATGATGATCGCCCCCTTCAGAACCAGCTGAAGGTTCGAATTGATGTTGTGCAGCTGCAAGATGTTTGACAGCAGGCCGAAGATCAGCACGCCACAGAAGGTGCCGACCAGGCTGCCGCGCCCGCCCATCAGGCTGGTGCCGCCGATGACCACGGCGGCGATGGCGTCGAGCTCCAGCCCGGCGCCGGCATCGGGCTTGCCTTGGCGGTATTGGGCCACGTAGAGCACCGCCGCGATGCCGGCGAGCAGGCCCGACACCGCATAGGTGGCTATCTTGACGCGCCCGGCGGCGATTCCGGAAAGCCGCGCCGCCTCCTCATTGCCGCCGATGGCGTAGACATAGCGGCCGAAGGGCGTGAAGCGCAGCACCGCGCCGTAGATCACGACCGCGCCGAGGAAGAACAGGCCCGGCATCGGCACGATGCCGAACACCAGCGAACGCAGGATCTCGAAATCGGCGGTGGCGTTCGAGCCGGTATAGACCGGCAGCACCGCGTTGTTCTGGCCGGCGGTGAGCCTGGCGATGCCGAGTGCCGTCACCATCATCGCAAGTGTCACGATGAAGGGCTGCAGCCGGCCGGCGACGATAATGAAGCCGTTGATGGTGCCGAACAGAAGGCCGACGCAAGGCGCCACCAGCAGCACGCCGAGCACGCCGAACTTGGTCTCGACCTGCGGCAGCAGGTACCACAGCGAAAGGCAGCACAGCGCCACGCCGACGACGCCCGGAATGACCAGCCCGCGCGCCTTGTCCAGCCGCGCGTCGCGCCCGGCTTCCGCCCCGGCGCGGGATTTCTCGATGTTGAGCAGGATGAAGCGGGTGGCCAGCGCGCCGAGGCAAAGCGCCGCCAGCGCGGTCGTCGGCACGCCGAGCGCCGCCGAGGGCGTGACGCCCGGCACGGTGAGCAGCATGGCGCAGACGACCGAGCAGATCGCCATCAGCGAGCCGACGGAAAGATCGATGCCGCCGGTCAGGATCACCGCCGTCATGCCGGTGGCGATGAGGCCGGTGGTCGACACCTGGCGCAGCACGTCGAGCAGGTTGCCGTAGGACAGGAAGATGTTGTTGCCCTTGGAGCTGATCGGCGAGCCGAACACGCCGATTAGGAAGATGGCGATCAGCCCCCAGTACAGCTTGGTGCGGGAAACAAGGCTGATAAGGTTCATGCGGCTGGTCTCGCTGCCCGTCTTGGTGTGGCAAGTCTTGGCGCGGCAAGCCGCATGATCGCCTCCTCGCTGGCCTCGGCGCGGGACAGGATCCCGCGCTGGCGGCCCTCGGCCATGACCAGGATGCGGTCGGCCAGATGCAGAAGCTCGGGCAGTTCGGAGCTGATCACGGCAATCGCCAGCCCGTCGCCGGCCAGCTTGAAGACGAGGTCGTAGATTTCGCGCTTGGCGCCGACATCGATGCCGCGCGTCGGCTCGTCGAGCAGAAGCACGCGCGGCCGGGTCGCCAGCCACTTGCCGATCACCACCTTCTGCTGGTTGCCGCCGGACAGCGTGCCGGCGGCCTGCTCGATGCTTTCGCAGCGTATGCCGAGCGCGCCGACCGCGTCGCGTGCCAGGCCGCGCTCGCCCGAGCGCGAGCGCAGGCCGAAGCGCGCCAGCGCGCCGACCAGAGGCAGCGCGACATTGTCGGTGATCGAGGCTTGGAGATGCAGGCCTTGCGTCTTGCGATCCTCGGTCACCAAAGCAATGCCGAGCCGGCGGGCCTCGCGCGGCGAGCCGATCTCGACCGGCACGCCGTCGAGCCGAATCTCGCCGCCGGTGCGGCCGTCGCTGGAGCCGAAGATCGCCTCCAGGATCTCGGTGCGGCCGGAACCCAGCAGCCCGCCGATGCCGAGGATCTCGCCGGCCGAAAGATCGAAGCTGACGCCGTCGATCATCGTGCGCCAGCCATGCCGGTCGGGCTTCGATAGCGACAGGTCCCTGACCGAGAGCACCGCTTCGCCGCCCGGGCCGCGCTCATGATCGGAGGAAGCGAGAAGGTCGCGCCCGACCATAGCGGAGATGATGGCGTCTTCGTCCAGCTTTGCCATGTCCCGCGTCAGCACGTGGCGTCCGTCGCGCAGCACCGTCACCCGGCTGGCCAGATGCATGACCTCGTCGATGCGATGCGAGATGTAGACGATCGCAACGCCGCTTGCCGCGAGCTGGCCGATGATGCGGAATAGTCTCTGGCACTCGGCCGGCGACAGCGCCGAGGTCGGCTCGTCCATGATCAGGATGCGCGCCGACTTCGACAGCGCCTTGGCGATCTCCACCAGTTGCTGCTCGCCAACCCTGAGCGTGCCGACACGCGCCTCGGGATCGAGCTCGATGCCGAGACGCTGCAGCAACGCGCTGGCAGTGCGGCTGCTCGCCTTGCGATCGACGACCAGCCCGGCGATCAGCTTTTCGCGGCCGAGGAAGATGTTGTCGGCGACGCTGAGCTCGGGGACGAGGTTGAGCTCCTGGTGGATGATGGCGATGCCGGCGTCCTCAGCGTCGCGGACGCCGGTGAAGCGGACTACCTGACCGTCGATCGCCACGGCGCCTTCGTAGTCGGTATAGACGCCCGACAGGATCTTCATCAGCGTCGACTTGCCGGCGCCGTTCTCGCCCATCAGCGCATGCACCTCGCCGGGCCTGAGGTCCAGGCTCACATCGGACAGCGCGGCGATGCCGCCGAACCGCTTGGAAATGCCGGTCGCGCTCAGGACGACGGTTGGACCGTCGGCGGCCGCATTGCCAGTCGTGGTGGAATCAACGCGCTGCATGGCAAAGGACGGCCTCCCTCCGTCGTCTTCGATGGTTTGAACGCTAATCTAAACGTTTCGAATGTGTCAAGCACATATCTGGTTGCTGAGGATTGATGCATTTCAATTCTTGCGAAAAAAGCCGGGTTTGCGTAGGTTTGGCCAAATAGGGGCGGTTAAACGTTTCGAAAATGACGGTGTCAGGGCGGAAAAAACAGCGGAAATCCACGGCACCGACCATGCTGCATGTGGCTGAGGCGGCGCGTGTGTCCGTGGCCACCGTGTCGGCAGTGCTCAACGGCACCGCCACCGTCAGTCCGGAGCTTACCCAGCGCATCGAGCAGGCGATCCGCGACATCGGCTACAAGCGCAACGCCATTGCCCGCAGCCTCAAGATGGGCACCACGCGGACCATCGGCCTGACCGTGCCGCATATCACTAACCCGTTCTTCACCGATGTCGTTTCGGTCATCCAGCAGGCGTTCGACCGCGCCGGCTATGCCGTCATGCTGTGCTGCACGGACGAGGACCTGAACACGCAGGACGACCAGATCCGGCTGCTGCTCGACCGCATGGTCGACGGGCTGATCGTAGCGCGCGTCGGCGACGGCGGTATCCTGAAGGGCATCGTCGGGGACGCCAACGTGCCGGTGGTGCTGCTCGACCGCCTCTGCGAAGGCGTCGACACCGATGCGGTGGTGCTGGACAACCAGCGCGCCGTGTTCGATGCCGTCACCTATCTGATCCATCTCGGCCATCGCCGCATCGGCTATATCACCGGCGCATCCGACATATCCCCTATGCATGACCGCATGATCGGCTACCGCGAGGCGCTGCAGGCCGCCGGCCTGCCAGTGGCGGAGGAGCTCATACGCTCCGGCAATTTCCACGAGATCGACGGCTATAACGCCACAATGCAGCTGCTTTCGCTGCACGACCGGCCAAGCGCGATCTTCTCGGCCAACAATCCGATGGTGATCGGCACCATGAAGGCGATCCGCGACATCGGCCTCAGCTGCCCCGAAGACATTTCGGTCGCCTGTTTCGACGATTTTCCCTGGTCGGACGTGTTCGTGCCGCAGCTGACCACCGTGGCGCAGCCGGTGCAGGCGATCGGCGAGCAGGCGGCGAACCTCCTGCTTGACCGGCTTGCCGGCAACAGGGAGGCGCCGCCGCGCAAGCTCGTACTGAAGGGCCGGCTGATGATCCGCAATTCCTGCCGGCCGCTGGGCGCGCTCGCGCAGAGCGTCAGCGCGTAAATCCGAAGGAGCTCTCGCCTAGCAGCTGCAGCCTCGGAAAGATGCCCCGGCCGCCGGCGACCACACGGGTGCCTTTGCCGATCACCGTCTTGGGGTCCGCTTTCAGCACCGTGCCGCCGGCCTCTTCGACCAGCAGCATGCCGGCCAGGCAATCCCAGGCGTTCATGTGCTCCTCGAGATAGCCGAGCAGCCGGCCGGCCGCCGCATAGGCAAGCATGAGCGCTCCGGAAGCATTGCGGTAGAAGACGCCGCCCTCGCCCATGATCAGGCCGATGAGAATGACGACATTCGTGGTCGAGGCGCGGTTGGAGAGCCCGGTGCCGACGGCGCCGTCGGAAAGCGACGCCGCATTGCTGGCCTTGATCGGCTTGCCGTTAAGGAAGGCGCCGCCGAGGCGGCGGGCGTAGAACGTTTCGTCGGTCGAGGGTTCGTGGATAACGCCGACGATCGTCTCGCCATCCCTGGCGCAGGCGATCACCACGCACCAGGCGGGAATCCCGCGCACGAAATTGGCGGTGCCGTCGATCGGGTCGATCACCCAGACATGACCGGTTGTTCCGGTCACCGCCGCGTGCTCCTCGCCGACGATGCCGTCTTGCGGATAGGCCTCGGCGATCGCGGCGCGGATGAACAGCTCAACCTCGCGGTCGGCCTCGGAAACCAGGTCCTGGTGGCCCTTGCTCTCGACGGCCAGGTTGTCGAGGTCGCGAAAATATTTCAGCCCCAGCTCGCCGGCGCGCCGCGCCAGGTCGATGGCAAAATGCATGCGGTCGTCGAGATCATGGGTCATGTGCAGGCTCGCGCGTTGGCGGGGAGACTGCCCTTAACAGATGGATATGTCAGAAGCCATGGCGCCGTCAGGCTGCCTTCGACATCGATTTGTGCACGTCAGCGAGGATCTCGAAGGAGCGCACGCGCGCCGCATGGTCGAAGCACTGCGCCGTCACCATCAATTCATCGGCGCCGGTGCGGCTTATGAAGGCGTCGATGCCTTGGCGCACCGTCTCCGGCGAGCCGACGACGGCGCAGGACAGCGCCTGGGCAAGCATGGCTTTCGCCGCAGGATCGAGGTCGCGGTCGTAATTCTCCACCGGCGGCGGCAATTGGCCGGGCCGGCCGCTGCGCAGATTGACGAAGGCCTGCTGCAGCGAGCTGAACAGAAGCTTCGCCTCGGCGTCCGACGGCGCGGCGAAGACATTGAGGCCGAGCATGACATAAGGCTTGTCGAGTTGCGCCGATGGCTGGAAGCGCGTGCGATAGACCTCCAGCGCATGATCGAGCTCGGCCGGGGCGAAATGCGAGGCGAAGGCGTAAGGCAGGCCGAGAAGGGCTGCGAGCTGCGCGCCATAGAGGCTGGAGCCGAGGATCCAGACCGGCACGCTCTGGCCCTCGCCGGGCACGGCGCGGATGCGCTGGCCTTCCTCGGCCGGCTGGAAATAGCTCATCAGCTCGACGACGTCCTGCGGGAAATTGTCGGCGCTTTCGAGATTCCGCCGCAGCGCCCGCGCGGTCAGCATGTCGGTGCCCGGCGCGCGGCCGAGGCCGAGATCGATGCGGCCGGGGAAAAGTGCGGCCAGCGTGCCGAACTGCTCGGCGATCACCAGCGGCGCATGGTTGGGCAGCATGATGCCGCCGGCGCCGACGCGGATCGACTTCGTCCCGCCGGCGACATGCGCGATCACGACGGACGTCGCCGCGCTCGCAATGCCCGGCATGTTGTGATGCTCGGCCAGCCAGTAGCGCCGGTAGCCCAGCCGCTCGGCATGGCGGGCAAGGTCGAGCGAATTGGCAAGCGACTGCGAGGCGGTGCTGCCTTGCGTGATCGGCGACAGGTCGAGAACCGAAAGGGCCGTCATTGGTCAGGTCTCCACGATGCGTTTTTCCCGCAGTTTCGCCTCGAAGGCGGCGCGGTCGGGAATGACGATGGCGAGCTGCATCTCCAGCACGCCGGCGAGCTCAGTGGCCGTCGCGATCTCGCGCTGCTCGCTGCTACCGCCGGCATAATGTGTCGACAGCCGGTTGTTGCGCAGCGCGTAGCGCCGGTCGGGCAAGGCGAGCGCGGCAACCAGGGTCGACAGGAAATGCGAGCTCGGATGGGTCGACAGGAAATGGCTGCCGACCAGGCAGTCGACCTCATAGGCCTGGCTCATGTCGAAGCGGTAGAGCGTGCGCCAATCGCTGCCAATGCCTGCTTGCAGGCGAAGATCGTCGCCGGTCTCGACGATGCGGAAGGTCTCGTGCGGTGTCTGCTGCACCAGCCCGGGCTCAAGCAGCAGCGGCGCCGTCAGCGTCAGGCCGCCGAAGCCGACATCGGCAATATAGGTGCGGCCGCCGAGCTCGACGCGCAGCAGCATATGGCTGCGCGCGGTGACGGCATCGTCAGGCTGGCCCCACAACACGCGCGCCGCCAGCCCGCTGGTCGTGAAGCCGAGCGCCTTCAGCGCATGCATGAAGATGAGATTGTGCTCGAAGCAATAGCCGCCGCGGCCCTGGCCAAGAATCTTGTCCTGCAGCGAGGCGATGTCGAGCCCGACGGAAACGCCCATCAAGGCGTCGATGTTCTCGAACGGGATCGCCTGCGGGTGAGTTGCGTGCAGCGCCTGCAGCGTGGCGAGCGAAACGTCGGTCGGCCCGTCATAGCCGATGCGGGCGAAATAGCCATCGAGATCGAAGTCGCTCATTCAGGGGCAGGTCCGGCTTGACCGGCCCGATATAGGCACTGCCCGCCAACGCTGCAAATAACGGCCACGCTTTGCGATTGGGCCACATGCCAATGCATGTCGCCCGGAAGTGCGCAGCGGTTCTGGGACTTTTCAGCGCGACGTGCTTCAGGCCGGTTTGTGATTGTTTTCGGCCGGCTCTTCCTCGATGGCCATGGACTGCTGCGCCGCCAGGAAGTTGCCGACATGGCTCAGGCCCTCGAAATGGTCGCAGAAGACCTTGATGACGACCAGCAACGGCACCGCCATCAGCGCGCCGACGAAGCCCCACAGCCAGGACCAGAAGGCGATGGCGATGAAGATCGCCACCGCATTGATCTCGAGGCGCCGCCCGACCACCGTCGGCGTCACGAACTGGCCTTCGATGATGTCGCACAGCACCACGAAGGCCGGCGCCAAGAGCGCATAGGCGATCGTGTCGAAGCTGATCAGCGCGATGATGGCGACAATCACGACCGTCATCAGCGCGCCGACATATGGCAAGAAATTCAGCAATGCCGCCATCGCCCCCCAGACGAGCGGGTTGGGCATGCCGAGCCCCCACAAGCCCAGCCCGATCACCGTCCCGAGACTTACATTGATGATGGAGACCGTGAGCAGATAGTGCGAAATCTCGCGCTCAACGTCATAGACGATGCGCAGCGCCCGCTTCTTCTGCGTCATGCTGGCGAAGGATTGGACGATCTTCTCGTAGAACAGCGTGCCGGAGGCGAGCAGGAACAGCGACAGCACGAAGACGATGGTGATCGCGGTGCCTGCTTCCAGGATGTTGCTGGCCGCCGCGGACAGGATGCCGGAAGGCGCTACCGCGACCCGCTGAAGGCCGGGTTCCTGAGACGTCTCCGTCAGCGCCTCCAACTGATGTGCGAGGTCCGTCATTCGTTCGAGCGGCCGCTTGAACGGCGCCAGCCGCTCGGTGAGTTGCTGGCCGATCGAATAGCTGTTGTTGATGAGGTCGATGACCGGACCGCTGAGCAGATAGCCTGCGGCGGCGAAGACGCAGATCGAAAGCAGCACCAGCAGCGTCGCCGAGACAACCTCAGGGATGCCGTGCTTGCGCAGCAAACGCACGATCGGCGTCAGCGTCAGCGCCAGCAGGAAGGCGAGTATCACCGGCATGAAGAAGGCGCGCGCGAAGTACAGCGCCGCCGCCGTCATCAGAATGAAGATCCCGATCACCAGCGACCGCGTCAAGCGCATGTCCGCCCGGGCGCTGGCACGCGGATCAGGGCTTTCGGCAACGCTCGCGCCCGAAACGATCGGCTCGGCTTTCATCGGTTCCCCTTGCAAGCCCACCACCCAAACAATGAATGCATGGCAGGCTTTTGGGCGAAACGCGGGAGTTCCGGGCAAGGTTCCATGAGCCGGCTGTCCGCGGCATCGCACATGCGGTCGCGCTATTACATGACGTGTAATTGAGCCGCTGCGTCGGCCAGGCCTAATACGGGGCAGGCTTTTGCGACGACAGAGCAGAAGGCTGACGCGGCGACAACTTCGTCCGCGCGATCACATCCGATTTTGCAAGAGGACGTTACAATGCAAAGGTTCAACCTCCAGACGATCGGCTCGGCACCCGAAAAATCCAGGCCTGCGCTCAAGGCGTTGGAAGAGAAGTTCGGCTTTCTTCCGAACGTCATGGCGACTATGGCCAACAGTCCGGTGCTTCTCAACGGATTCGTCGCCACCTTCGGCAGTTTTCACGGCGGCAGCTTCGATGAAATCGAAAAGCAGGTCCTGCTGCTTACCAATGCGGTGACGATCAAGTGCCCCTGGACCGTTGCCGCGCATTCGACATTCGCCATCGAAGACGGCATCAACGAGGGCGAAGTCCAAGCGATCCGAAAGGGCAGGCTGCCAGCCAACCCGAAATACGCGGCGCTCTCGGCGTTGACGAAGACGTTGATCGAAAAAAAGGGAAACGTCACCGATGCCGACATCGATGCGTTCACCGCGGCGGGTTACTCGAAAGCCCAAGTTCTGGAGGTGGTGACCGGCGTCGGCGTTTCGACAATGGCGGCAACCACGACCAACATGGCAGGTACGCCGATCGAGGAGCGCTTCCGGGCGCAGGCATGGTCTCCGCTCGCGGTGGCAGCCTGACCCGCATAAAAACCGAGACCTGGAGCGCGACGCACTTCAGCGTGATTGGCGGCGCATGGATCGGCACGATCCCTGCGCCGCCAAAACTTGAGCCGGATTGAAGCGTATCGCAGCGGCGGTGCCCGAGGATTGCTGACCATGAACCCGTCGAATATCAGGACAGGCATGACGCCCGATCTGGGTGTGCTCTTGCGCCACTGGCGCGATTTGCGCGGCACAAGCCAGCTCGATCTGTCGCTTGATACCGGCATCTCCCAACGACAGATCAGCTTCATCGAAAGCGGACGCAGCGTGCCCAACCGCGAAACCCTGATGGCTATCGCCCGGGGGCTCGATGTGCCTTTACGCGAGCGTAACACATTGCTGCTCGCCGCGGGCTATGCGCCGATGTTTTCCGAAAGCGCGTGGGATTCAGTGGAAATGAAAAGCGTTACCGACGCCCTGACGCGCATCCTGCGGCAGCACGAGCCCTTTCCAGCAGTCGTGATGGATCGCTACTGGAACGTGCTCATGGCCAATGAATCCGCGCCGCGCTTCTTCGGCTGCTTCATCGACATGTCCGCCCGCCAGGGACCGCGCAACATGTTGCATCTGATGTTCGATCCGCAAGGCATGCGTCCGTTCATCGCCAATTGGCCCGATGTCGCCAGGAGCTTGTTCGAGCGTGTCTATCGCGAATCCATCGGCCGCGTTGTCGACGAGAAGACGAAGGCCCTGCTGGCGGAATTGCTCGCCTATCCGGATGTTGAAAACGAATGGAAAAACCCGGTGGCACTGGGCTTCACGCCAGTCATTCCGCTGGGGTTCGTCAGGGAAGGCAGGGTTCTCAACTACTTTTCAATGGTCACCACGGTCGGGACGCCGCAAACCGTCGCTGCCCAGGAACTGCGTGTCGAGTGCATGTTCCCGGCCGACGAGGCAACCGAGACGCTTCATGCCGAAATGATGGCCGTCGGCGCCGGGCATCCAGCGGCCTAGCATCTGGAGACCGGCGTCGACTGCCGCTCAGTCGACCGGCGCCGCGATGGCGGGCGCGGTTTTGGCCGTCTCCTTGCGCACGACCGGCGCCACCCTGGTGCCGTAAAGCTCGATTGCCTTCATGATCTTGGCGTGCGGCATGGTGCCGATCGCCATCTGCAGCAGGAAGCGGTCGTTGCCGAAGATCTTGTGCTGGGCGACGATCTTTTCCGCCACGGCCTCAGGATTGCCGACGAAGAGGGCCCCACTGGGACCCCGCGCGTGATCGAAATGCGCGCGCGAGGTCGGGCCCCAGCCGCGCTCGCGGCCGATGCGGTTCATCACCTCGGCCTGCGGTCCGTAGAAATCGTCGGCCGCCTGTTCGGTCGTCTCGGCGATGAAGCCGTGCACGTTGATGCTGGTGGCGAGCCTGGCCGGATCGTTGCCGCCGCGCCGCGCCGCCTCGCGATAGATATCGAACAACGGCGCGAAACGCGCCGGCTCGCCGCCGATGATGGCCAGCGCCAGCGGCAGGCCGAGCACGCCGGCGCGCGCGGCGGATTGCGGCGTGCCGCCGATGGCGATCCAGACCGGCAGTTTTTCCTGCAACGGACGCGGATAGACGCCGCGGCCGTTGATCGGCGCGCGCAGCTTGCCCTGCCACGTCACTGTCACCTGGTCGCGGATGGCGAGCAGCAGGTCGAGCTTCTCGGCGAAGAGCTCGTCATAGTCCTCGAGATTGTAGCCGAACAGCGGGAAGGATTCGATGAAGGAGCCGCGCCCGGCCATGATCTCGGCGCGGCCGCCGGACAGAAGGTCAAGCGTCGCGAATTGCTGGAAGACGCGCACCGGATCGTCGGAGGAAAGCACCGTGACCGCGCTGGTCAGATGGATGCGCTTCGTGCGCTCGGCCGCCGCGGCCAGCGCCACCACCGGCGCCGAGGCGGCATAGTCTGGACGGTGATGCTCGCCGAGGCCGAACACGTCGAGGCCGACCTGGTCGGCCAGCTCGATTTCCTCGACGAGGTTGCGCAGCCGCTCATGCGGGCCGATCGCGCCGGGGCCCGGCTCCGGGCTGACATCGGCGAAAGTGTAGAGACCGAGTTCCATCTGGTTGCGTCCTCAATGTTCATGTCAGCATTTGTCGTCGGCGCTAGAGGTAACCATCCGCCGTTCTGCCCGCCAGACGCGCGGTCTGTGAACAGTGCATCGCGCTGCCGGGCCGTATCCCTGCGGCAACAAGCCCGGATTTTTCATGGCTGCCATACCGTTTTGGCGCTTGAACTTGGCGCTTTCACGCGTATGTAAGCGTCGCGAATAGACTGCAGGGAAGTACACTTGGCTATCTACAGGGAAAAAGACATTTTCGAGCGGCGCAATGCCGCGAACGAGGCAAAGAAGGCGCTGCTTGAGCGCTTCAAGGCAAAGCCGGCGGCGGATGATCCGACAGTGCTGGCTCGCCAGGCCGAACGCAAGGCGATCCTTGAGGCCCGCGCCATCCGCGAGGCGGAAAAGGCAAGGCTGAAGCAGGAAAAGCTGGCACGCGAAGCGGCCGAGAAGGCCGAGCGCGAGGCGATTGCCGAAGCGGCGCGTCTCGCGGCGGAAGCGGCGGCGGCCGAAGAGGCCAAGCGCCGCGAGGCCGAGGAATCCGAGCGCATCGCTTTCGAGCTTGCCGATGAGGCCGCGCGCAAGGCCAAGCGTGACGCACGCTACGCCGCCCGCAAGGCACGTGTCGGCCGTACGCCTCCGGGCTTCTCCGCCCGCTAGGTTCGGATTCGTTGGAACATTAAGTCAGGGTCGCCGAAAGCGGCCCTGAACGTGTTTGTGCTACGGATAGCAGGCTAGGCGACCAGTTTCAGCCCGACGATGCCGCAGACGATCAGGCCGATACAGGCGAGCCGGACGATCGTCGCCGGCTCGCCGAGCAGCCAGATGCCGAGCAGCGCCGTGCCGACGGTGCCGATGCCGGTCCACACCGCATAGGCCGTGCCGACAGGCAGCGTCTTCAGCGCCAGCCCGAGCAGGCCGAGGCTTACGATCATCGAGGCGATGGTGAGAAGGGTCGGCAGCGGCTTGGAGAAGCCGTCGGTATATTTGAGGCCGATGGCCCAGCCGATCTCGAACAGGCCGGCGAAGAAAAGAAAAATCCAGGACATCGAAGACACTCCGTCATTCCAGCATCGCCTGAGATGCTTGGCGGCGGGTCGTCCCGGCCGGTTTTCGGGGAAGCGAGGTCGTCCTCGCCCTTTGATATGGGGTGGCCTCGATCAACAAAACACCGGCAGCATTGTCATGCCGCCGGTTCAAAGTCAGCATTGAGCCGGGTCGGCCGAATTCGGCCGCTTACTTTTCCTTGATACGCAACGCCTTGACCGGCGGCGCCTTCGGAGCCGGGGCCGCGGCGGGCTTCTTGGCGTCCTTCTTCGGCTTGCGGGCTTCCTTGCCCGCCTTCATCGCACCTTTAGCCATGATTCGCTCCTCCGATTGTGGACGTGCGAGTGAAACAAGAGAAATGCCCGGCTGCAAGAGGCTGTGCTGCTTTGCGAAGCCGGTCGACCGGCTGTCAACCGATTTCCGGGCACAGCGCGGTTCGAAACCTCGCACGGGCTGGTGCATTGTCTGTGAGGCGGGCCGCTAGGCTCGGGCGCGGGGCAGCTCGGAGATCGCATGGCAGGACATAGCGGGTCGAGACGGGTGATCTACGCCGCGCTCGCCGGCAATTTGGCGATCGCGGCGACCAAATTCGCGGCGGCCGCCCTCACCGGTTCGTCCGCCATGCTGTCGGAAGGCGTGCATTCGCTGGTCGACACCGGCAACGGCGCGCTGCTCCTCCACGGCATGCGCCGCGCCGCACGGCCGCCCGACCGCACCCATCCGCTCGGCCACGGACGCGAGCTCTATTTCTGGAGCTTTATCGTGGCGCTTCTGGTGTTCGCGCTCGGCGCCGGCATTTCCTTCTATGAAGGCGTCATCCACATCATGGCGCCCGAGCCGTTCGTCAACGCCAAGGTCAACTACATCGTGCTTGCCCTCTCCTTCGTCTTCGAAGGCAGCTCATGGCTGTTAGCGCTGAAGGAGTTCCGGCAGCAGAAGGGCAAGCAAGGCTGGCTGCAGGCCGTGCAATCGAGCAAGGATCCCAGCGTCTACACGGTGCTGTTCGAGGACAGCGCCGCGCTGCTCGGGCTGGCAGTCGCTTTCGCCGGCATCCTGTCGGCCCAGCTTCTCAAAATCCCCGAGCTCGACGGCCTCGGCTCGATCGGCATCGCCATCATCCTCGGCGCGACCGCCATCTTCCTGGCGCGCGAGAGCAAAGGGCTGCTGCTTGGCGAACCTGCCTCATCCGAAGTGCAGAAGAAGGTGCTGGCGATCGTCCAGGACGATCCGGCGGTGCAGCGCGCGAACGGAATCCTGAGCGTCCATATCGGGCCGGAGGAAATCGTCGCGGGCTTGAGCATCGAATTCGAGGATCATCTCAGCGCGCCCGATATCGAGGCCTGCGTCGAGCGCCTGGAAGCCAGGCTCAAGAAGGAAATGCCGCAAATATCGAGGCTCTTCGTCAAGCCGCAGGCAACTGGCACATGGGAGCGGCGGCGCAAGGCCATGGCCGAGGCCTCGGAGGAGGGATAGATTTTGACAGCGCGAACTTGTCAGGAGGAAGGCCTATGAAGATCGACGGCGGATGCCATTGCGGCGCGATCGCCTATGAGGCGGAGGTCGATCCGGAAAAGACCTCGATCTGCCACTGCACCGACTGCCAGCAGCTGACCGGCACAGCCTTTCGCGTGACCGTCGGCGCGCCGGAAGAGCATTACCGGATTACCAAGGGCACACCGAAAGTCTATATCAAGACCGGATCCAGCGGGGCCAAGCGCGCGCAGGGGTTTTGCGGCGAATGCGGATCGCATCTTTATGCGACGTCGGTTGGCGATGGACCGAAAATCTATGGCATTAGGGTGGGCACGGCGCGCCAGCGCGACCAACTGGTGCCGAGAAGACAAGTCTGGCACCGCTCGGCGTTGCATTGGCTGCCGGAGTTTGAAGGCATGGCGACCATCGAGGAGCAGTAGCACTGTCGGATCGGCCCGTTGACGGAAGCCTCGGCGATTGGCTGACTGTTTCGCGCCTTCGTCATCCTCGGGCATGACCCGAAGATCCATGCCGTGACCGATATGAGGGGCTCGGCGGAGCAAAATTCTTAGCCGTCTCAATGCGTTAGCCTCATGGCATGCAAGTGATCGGCGTTCCAGACAATCTCCAAGGGATGCGACCTCGCCAGCGAAGGAAGAATCGGTCGTTCCAACATCGGCGTCGAGCGACTACTCGTCGCCCTCGACGACGCGCAGCCTGAGCTGACCCGTCTTGGAGTCCGCTACCCGCGAACCGCCTTCGGCTTTTGGCGCTGCGCTTCGCGCGGCCTCGGTCTCGCCTTCCGCGAATTCCAGCGCCTCGATCTTCTGGCCGCGCTTGGTCACCTTCGACGTCGACACCAGGATGTCGTCGATGTCGCGCGCCGCCTGGCCGAAATGTGTCTGCAGCCGACGTACCCGCTCGTCGACCCGCGCCACATCCTCCATCAGGCGGATGACCTCGCCCTGGATCAGATGCGCCTGCTCGCGCATGCGCGCGTCCTTGAGGATCGCCTGGATCACCTGGATCGACAGCATCAGCAGCGAGGGCGAGACGATGACGACGCGAGCGCGATGCGCCTTCTGCACCACCGCCTCGAAATTCTCGTGGATCTCGGCGAACACCGATTCCGACGGCACGAACATGAAGGCGGTGTCCTGTGTCTCGCCCTGGATCAGATATTTTTCGGCGATATCGCGGATATGCACCTCGATGTCGCGCCGGAAAGCCTGCGCCGCCGCCTTCTGCATGTTCTCGCCCTCGGCGGCGCGGATGGCGTTCCACGCCTCCAGCGGAAACTTGGCGTCGATGGCGAGTGACGGCGCGCCGTTGGGCATCCGCACCAGGCAATCGGGCCGGCTGCCGTTGGAGAGACTGGCCTGGAACTCGTAGGCGCCGTGCGGAAGGCCGTCGGCGACGATCGCTTCCATCCGCGACTGGCCGAAGGCGCCGCGCGTCTGCTTGTTGGAGAGGATAGCCTGCAGCTGCACGACCTGGCCGGCCAAGGACTGGATGTTGCCTTGCGCGGTGTCGATCACCGCCAGCCGCTCCTGCAGCTTGGCCAGGCTCTCATGCGTCGACCTGGTCTGCTCGGCCATGGTCTGGCCGAGGCGCCCGGTCATGGCGTCGAGCCGTTGTCCGAGCGACTGGGTGAGCTCGGCCTGCCGCGCCCCGAACACCTCGGCGATCGCCCCCATGCGCCCCTGCATCTCTGCCTGCGCTTGCATGATGTCGGCCATCCTCGCCTCAGCATCGCGGGCATGGTCGGCGGCTTCGGCGGCCGCCGCCGCGCGTGCCCCGGCCGCGCGCCACAAGGCGACGACGAGCGCCACGGACAGCGCAAGCAGAAGGATCGCGCCGAAAGCCAGCGCCTGGCCAAGCGTCACGGTCGTGGCGCCAAGCCGCGCGATGGGCTCGGAAAGGACGGAGGTCATGTCGTTCATTTGGGCAGCATAACCGATTCGGCCTCCTGGCACAGATCAAAACGTGAACAGGTCAAAGATGCCCCGGTTGACGCTTTTCAAGCGAGGTCTTAGGTGAGACGCCATGTCGATCAAGCCGCTCATCATCCTTCCCGATCCCGTCCTGCGCCAGGTTTCCAAGCCGGTCGAGCGCGTCGATGCCGATTTGCGCAAGCTCGCCGACGACATGCTGGAGACCATGTATGACGCGCCGGGCATCGGCCTCGCGGCGATCCAGGTCGGCGAGCCGCGGCGGCTGCTGGTCATAGACCTTGCCAAGGAAGGCGAGGAGCCTCAGCCGCATGTCTTCGTCAATCCGGAAGTGCTCGAAAGTTCCGACCAGCGGTCCGTCTATGAGGAAGGCTGCCTGTCGATCCCCGACTATTACGCCGAGGTCGAGCGCCCGGCTTCGGTGCGGGTGAAGTATCTCGACCGCGACGGCAAGCTGCAGGAGATGCAGGCGGAAGGCCTGATGGCCACCTGCCTGCAGCACGAGATGGACCATCTCAACGGCGTTTTGTTCATCGACCACATCTCGAAGCTCAAGCGCGACATGGTGGTGCGGAAGTTCAAGAAGCTCGCCAAGGACAAGGCGCCGGGCAAGATGGTGGGCTAGGCGACGCCTTTCCGCGCCTGAAAGAACCCTGGATCATGATATCAGTCGAAGGTTTCGATGGGCGACACCCCGATCAGCAACATTCCTGAACCTGGCCCAAAGCCACAAGTCTCCACATGGGATGCGATCCGCAGCGCATTCGTGTCTGAAGACGCGATCAGCGACGAATTTGCCGATATGATGAATGAGATCGAGGCTCAGAGGAAGCGCGATTTCGGCCGCGATTTCGACGATTGATCGAGATTCGCGAAAGCAAGCGCCAAAGCGGGCGGTAGGAAGAGGAGCACATCCGTCATGCCGCTTCGCGTCATCTTCATGGGCACGCCGGATTTTTCCGTGCCGACCTTGCGCGCCATCGCCGAGGCCGGCCACGAGATCGCGGCCGTCTACACCCAGCCGCCGCGCGCCGCCGGCCGGCGCGGGCTGGAGCTGACGCCCTCGCCGGTGCAGCGCGAGGCGGAGCGGCTGGGGCTCGACATTCGGACGCCGACGTCGCTGAAAAGCGAGGCCGAGCAGCAGGCTTTCGCAGCCCTGCAGGCCGATGTCGCCGTGGTCGTCGCCTACGGCCTGCTGCTGCCAAAGGCCGTTCTGGACGCGCCAAGGCTGGGCTGCCTCAACGGCCATGCCTCGCTTTTGCCACGCTGGCGTGGTGCTGCTCCCATCCAGCGCGCCATCATGGCCGGCGATACCGAGACCGGCATGATGGTCATGAAGATGGAAGAGGGTCTGGACACCGGGCCGGTGGCAATGGTTGAAAAAGTCGCCATCGCGCCCGACATGACAGCCGGCGAATTGCATGACCGACTGATGATTCAAGGCGCTTCGCTGATGGTTGAGGCGCTTGCGCAGTTGGGGATAAATTGTCTGACATTTACCCAACAGGCAACGGCAGGGGTGACCTACGCCCGAAAGATCGATAAATCGGAGACACGCGTAGACTGGACGCGGCCTTCTGGCGAAGTCCACAATCACATTCGCGGCCTCTCGCCCTTTCCGGGCGCGTGGTGCGAGGTCGACATTGGCGGCCGCATGGAGCGGCTGAAACTGCTTCGCTCGACGCTCTCGGATGGCGTCGGCGAGTCGGGAGGAATTCTCGATGACGGGCTGACGGTCGCCTGCGGGACAGGCGCGGTCAGGCTGGTCGAAGTTCAACGGGCGGGCGGAAAGCCTGCCACTGCGCAGGAGTTTTTGCGCGGAGCCAAGATCGAAAAAGGAACGAAACTCACATGAGCATGATGTCGATACGCGCGGCGACGCCGCGGGATCGCGAGGCGATCCGCCTCGTCGAAGAACATGCCTTTGGCCAGCAGGCGGAAGCCGGCCTGGTCGACGCGCTTGTCACCGGCGGCGATGCTGTCGTCGAGCTGGTTGCAGAGGAAGACGGGCAGGTCGTCGGCCATATTCTTTTCTCGCGACTGTTCGTTCAGAACGGCACCAAGCAGTTCGCCGCCGTTGCGCTGGCGCCGCTGGCGGTCGAGCCGTCGTTCCACGGTACCGGCATCGGCGGCGCGCTGATCCGCGAGGCGCATGTCCGCCTCAAGGAAGCCGGCGAGATGCTGGCCGTGGTGCTGGGCGATCCGGTCTATTATGGCCGCTTCGGCTACAGCCATGCCCGCGCCGCAGGATTCGAGAGCGAGTACCAGGGCGAGGCGCTGCAGGCGCTGGCCTGGGGCGACGCGCCCGAGACCGGCAGGCTGGTCTACGCTTCCGCCTTTACCGCTTTAGCCGCCTAGGCGAGCGGCAAGCGCCGCAGGACATGCCGCGTTTTCGGCTCGACATCGAGTATGACGGCAGCCAATTCGCCGGCTGGCAGCATCAGGCCGACCAGCCCTCGGTGCAGCAGGCGATCGAGCAGGCGATCGAGAAGTTCTGCGGCGAAGAGGTAAGAATACGTGCCGCCGGCCGCACTGATGCCGGCGTGCACGCCACTGCGCAGGTCGCCCATGTCGACCTGGCCAAAGCGTGGTCGGGCGACAAGGTGCGCGACGCCGTCAACGCGCATCTGCATGCGGCCGGCACGCGTGTCGCCATTCTGAAGGCCGCCGTCGTCGCCGACGGTTTCGACGCGCGGTTTTCCGCCACCGGCCGGCATTATCTTTATCGCATCCTCAACCGCCGGGCGCCGGCGGCGCTGGAAAAGGGCAAGGTCTGGTGGGTGCCGAAGCGGCTCGACGCCGAGGCCATGCATGAGGCGGCCAAGGTGCTGCTCGGAAAGCATGACTTCACCACCTTCCGCTCAACCCAGTGCCAGGCCGAAAGCCCGGTCCGCACGCTTGACCGCCTCGACGTCAGCCGCGAT
Source organism: Mesorhizobium sp. CA5 (assembly GCF_020165105.1). NCBI lineage: Bacteria > Pseudomonadati > Pseudomonadota > Alphaproteobacteria > Hyphomicrobiales > Phyllobacteriaceae > Mesorhizobium > Mesorhizobium sp. CA5. The sequence continues at coordinate 139,244 of NZ_JAIUHJ010000016.1, forward strand.
GGAGACTTCATCGAGCTGCGCAGCTCGGCGCGCTCTTTTCTGCACAACCAGGTTCGCTCTATGGTCGGCTCGCTGAAGCGCGTCGGCGACGGCTCCTGGCGCGCCGCCGATCTCAAGGCGGCGCTCGAAGCGCGCGATCGCGCCGCCTGCGGCCAGGTAGCGCCGCCGGATGGGCTGTTTCTCGTTGGGGTGGATTACCCGGAGACAGAGACGGCCAAGTGAAAGCCTCTCAGTCTGCCAATGACGCGAGGCAATTGTTTCAGCTTCGAACTTGTGCTGGAGACGGGAATTGTCGGCGTCGGCGCTGCCCCTCATCGCCCTGCCGGGCACTTCTCCCCGTATAGTGACGGGGAGAAGGGGCTGGCCGCAGCGCCGGCTTCCTTCCTGCACCGTTAGCGATTGGCGAAGCCGCGGATGACAGCGCCCCTCTCCCCGTCACTATACGGGGAGAGGATGCCGGCAGGCAGGTGATGGGCAGCGCTGACTTTGAATGGTGAAAAACGAGGGGTGGATTCAAATCCGAAGCGACTGTTCTGGAAACAGCCGCCCCCGCTGCAACGTCAACCCGTCGTACCGTCCGGTATGTCGATGCCGAGCAGCGCCTGCAGGCCGAACAGGACCAGCAGCGAGGCAACGAACATGCCGATGAACACGGCCGTGCCCACCGCGGCGCCTTTGCCGATGGTTGTATTAGTCATGCGCCAGGTCAGCACCATCGACAGGGCGAACAGCGCCAGCGACACGAGACTGCTGACCTCGCTGGCGGAAGGCAGGAGCAGCCTGAGCAGCGCCGAGGGCAGCATCAGCCAGGCGATGATTGCCGACGCCCAGTTGGACGCAACGACATAGTGGACGAAGCGGCCGCCGATGCCGGCGCGGGGCGCCACCAGCGCAAGCGCCACCAGCGGCAGCACCCAGGAGCCGATATCGACGGTCGCCAGCCTTATCAGCATGCCGAGGCGCCCGGCGAAGGCATCGGGGTCGCCGACCTCATTGGCTATCCCGACCCAGCCGACGATCAGCGCCGGCGCCGCCACGACGATGGCAAAGAAGGAATTCCAGAAACCGTCGGCCGAAAGGTCGAGCAGGCGCAGGCCATCAGCCTTGCCGAACATCAGCCGCCAGGCGCCGGCCAGCGAAGCATAGGTTTCATCTGCCGAAAGCATGGTCACGAAGGGCCTTGTCCGAACCAGTCTTCGATAAAGCGTTCGTAGATTTGCGTCAGCGTCTCGAGGTCGGCAAGCGCGACGCGCTCGTCCACCATATGCATGGTCTTGCCGACCAGCCCGAACTCGACCACCGGGCAATAATCCTTGATGAAGCGCGCGTCCGACGTGCCGCCGGAGGTGGAGAGCGCCGGCCTCTTGCCGACCACCGCCTTGACCGAACCGCTCAGCGTATCGATCAGCTTGTCGTCGCGGGTGAGGAAGACATGGCTCGGCCGGTCGCGCCAGACAAGCTCGTAGTCGACCGGCGCCTTCTTGCCCGGCCGGTATTTCTTGCGCCCGGCGGCCTGGTCGAGCCGGTTGTGGATCTCGGCCTGGACCGATTCGGCGTCCCAGGTGTCGTTGAAGCGGATGTTGAAAATGGCCGTCGCCTTCGCCGGGATGACGTTGGTCGCCGCATTGCCGACATCGATCGACGTCACTTCGAGGTTGGTCGGCTGGAAATCCTTCGTGCCCTTGTCGAACACCGGATGGAGCAGCGCGTCGACCAGGCTCATCAGGCCACGCACCGGATTGTCGGCAAGCTGCGGATAGGCGGCATGGCCCTGGCGTCCGTTGACGGTCACGCTGCCTGACAGCGAGCCGCGCCGGCCTATCTTGATCATGTCGCCGAGCGCATCGGGATTGGTCGGCTCGCCGACGATCGAGGCGTCCCACTTCTCGCCCTTGGCCGCTGCCCAGTCGAGCAGCTTGGTGGTGCCGTTGATGGCCGGACCTTCCTCGTCGCCGGTGATCAGCAGCGACACCGAGCCTTTCGGGCCGCCATTCTGCGCGACATGGCGCGCAACCGCGGCGATAAAGCAGGCGATGCCGCCCTTCATGTCGACGGCGCCGCGGCCGTACATCTCGCCATTGGCGATTTCGGCGGCGAAGGGCGGATGCGTCCAGGCCGCCTCGTCGCCCACCGGCACCACATCGGTATGGCCGGCAAACATCAGATGCGGGCCGTTGCCCGAGCGCCGCGCATAGAGATTTTCGATATCCGGCGTGCCGTCTTCAGAGAAGATTGGACGCTCGACCGAAAAGCCGAGCGGCTTCAGCATGTCTTCAAGGGCCGCAAGCGCGCCACCCTCGGCGGGCGTCACGGACGGGCAGCGGATCAGGGCGGCAAGATTCGCGGCGGGATCGGTAGGCAATGTCATGGGCAAAGCGATAGTCGAAAGCGTTTGTCGTGTCACGGTGGCAGATGATCGCCGCTCATGCCGCCGACAATATGGTTTTCATGACGGTAAATGCATGTCGCCCGCAAGTGTGCGGCAGTTCTGGGAGAACGACATGCCCAATAGTAAGGTGGCGGCCAAGCGAGGACGAGTGCATGGCCCGTGACACGAGGACGATCGCAATAGCCGGCGCCGGCAGCATCGGCTGCTATGTCGGCGGCTGCCTGGCGCTCGCCGGACGCAAGGTCGTCTTCCTCGGCCGCGGCCGTGTCGTCGCGGCCATGCGCGAAAGCGGGCTGCGCGTCAGCGATCTTGACGGCCGCGAACGCCGCATCGAAGCGCAAGCGATTTCGGCCACCGACGATCCGGCGGCAGCGCTCCCCGATGCGGATGTCATCCTGGTGACGGTGAAGAGCGGCGCAACCGAGGAGATGGCCGGGCTGGTCGCCGCCCACGCGCGCGCTGATGCCGTGGTGGTCAGCCTGCAGAACGGCGTCGACAACGCGGACAGGTTGCGCGCCGCGCTTCCTGGACGGCGGGTGCTGACCGGCATGGTGATGTTCAACGTCGTCCTGTCGCCCGATGGCGAGGCGCCGTTGCGTGCGCATCGCGCCAGTCAGGGCGAGGTGATGATCGACGACGGCGTCGCCGGCCTCGTCGATCTGCTCGACGTCGACGGGCTTGCCGTCGAAGCGCGCGCCGACATGAAGGCGGTGCAGTGGGGCAAATTGCTGATGAACCTCAACAATGCCCTCGTCGCGCTTTCCGATCTGCCGCTGGCGAAGCAATTGGCCGACCGAAGCTGGCGCGTCATCCTGGCCGGCCAGATCGATGAAGCGCTCGCCGCGATGTGGGCGGCGGGCATAGCACCTGCGCGCATCACCGGCCTGCCGCCGTCGCTGCTGCCGAAAGTGCTGCGGCTGCCCGACTGGCTGTTCGGGCTTCTGGCTCGCCGCATGCTTGCGATCGACCCTCAGGCGCGCTCGTCGATGTGGGACGACCTGAAACGCGGCCGCCCGACCGAGATCGACGAATTGCAGGGCGCCGTCATTCGCCTGGCCGGGCAAACGGGCACCCCGACGCCGATCAACGAACGCGTCACCGCGCTGGTGCGTCAGGCGGAAGCGGAAAAGCGCGGTCCGCCCGGGCTCGGGCCGGAAGCGGTCGGCGGCGGTCCTCGATCAGCGTGATCTTCTGCCAGATCTTGCGCGACAGGTTGGAGCTAAGATTCTCGATATCGTTGACGGCGTTGACGACAACATCGTCATTGACCGATTGCGCGAACAGCGCCGCGACCTTGCCGGCGATCGACAGCATTTCGGAGCAATAGTCGAGATAGCGCGCCAGGTCGCCCGCATCGGTGATGCGGGCGGGCGAGTGCGAGGTCGGCTTGAAATCGGCCGACAAGGTCGCCGGATCCTTGGTCAATTGATGCATGTCGATGACATGGATCAGCGAGCGCAGCCCGTACAGCTGCCGGAAAACCTTCTTGCGCTTGATCCGCTCCTCGGCGCGGATCAGCGCCAGCAGCCCGAGCGCGGCGAGGATGACCGTGTTGATCGTCGCCTCGATGCCTTGCATCGACTGCACGGCATCGTCGGCGCCCGAAATGCGGTCGAGCGGCAGAATGGTGCCGACGAACAGGAACATCGCCACGCCGGCGACGAAGGCCGCGACGATAACGCCGCGCAGCCACCAGATCGGCGCTTCCAGTTCCCTGGCGGCCTTGGCGAGGTCGCGCGACAGCGACACCAGTTCGCCGGCAACGGCGCGCAGGCCCCTTTCCGGGAAACGCTCCGCAACGCGCTCCTCGAGCCTTTGCGCAGTCTCGATGATCCGCGCCGGGTCGAGCGTGCGATAGCGCATGCGACCTCAGCTATCGCCCGGCGCGTTGGTGCGCCTGCCGTAGCGGTTCGGTCCGGGATCGCTGCGGAAACAGGAAAGGATGATGAGCAGGATGGGACCGATGATGAGCGAGATCAGCGCAAAATAGGTCGGCTTGCCGAAATCATGAAAGCGCTTCGCCGTCACCGCGAACGTGGCCCAGGCCGAGATCAGCAACACGCCCCAGCATATCATGGCCCAGTTCTGGCTGGCGGTCGTGTTCAGCTCCACCCGCGCGAACTGGTAGAACGGAAAAAACTGGACAAGGACCAGCAAAATCCCGGCCAGCGCATAGGCGACCGGGCTCAGCCGCCCCGAAAGGCTGAAGAACAGCCAGAGGAATTGCGATCGTTCAGCCAATGACGTCCGCTCCGTCGTGGAGGATCAATCGCGCAGCAATTCGTTGATCGAGGTCTTCGACCGGGTCTTGGCGTCGACGCGCTTGACGATGACGGCGCAGTAGAGGCTCGGGCCCGGCTCGCCATTGGGCAGCGGCTTGCCGGGCAGCGATCCGGCGACGACCACCGAGTTCGGCGGCACCTCGCCGTAAAAGACCTCGCCGGTGGCGCGGTCGACGATCTTGGTCGACTGGCCGATGAACACGCCCATGCCGAGCACCGAGCCTTCGCGCACGATGCAGCCTTCGACCACTTCGGAGCGGGCGCCGATAAAGCAATTGTCCTCGATGATGGTCGGGCCGGCCTGCATCGGCTCCAGCACGCCGCCGATGCCGACGCCGCCGGAAAGATGCACGTTCTTGCCGATCTGGGCGCAGGAGCCGACCGAAGCCCAGGTGTCGACCATGGTGCCGGTATCGACATAGGCCCCGACATTGACGAAGGACGGCATCAGCACGGCGCCCGGCGCGACATAGGCCGAGCGGCGCACGATCGAGGACGGCACGGCGCGGAAGCCTGCCTTCTCGAAGTCGACGGCGCTCCAGCCGTCGAACTTGGACGGCACCTTGTCCCACCACACCGCCTGGCCGGGACCGCCCTTGATGATCTCCATCGGGTTCAGCCGGAAGGAGAGCAGCACCGCCTTCTTCAGCCACTGGTTGACGTGCCACTTGCCGTCGTCCTGCCGTTCGGCGACGCGGGCGACGCCGCGGTCGAGCAGGTCGAGCGCCGACTGGATGGCGTCGCGCGTCTCGCCGCGCGTCGCGGTCGAGATCGCGTCGCGCTCCTCGAAGGCCTTCTCGATGGTTCTTTCGAGGCTCGCCAGATCGGGCTTCGACATGATTTCGCTCCATTACCAAGCTGTTAAGGGGCCACGCCTTAACCTGTTTAAAAGTCGCGCGGACCCTATGTTAAGGCTCAATGGGGGTCAATCGCGCCTGCGGCACGGGACGGCGCAAGTGAAGGAATTGGACGGGTGGATTCGATGACTCCCATGGAAAAGGCAGGGTGGACGCCGCTGCCGCATTCGGACGAGGATCTGGAGCGCTCGAAAGGCGTGCCGGATACCCCGCAGACGCGTGCCGAGACCTACCGGCTGGCCTGGAACGATCCCGAGTTCATGACGCGTCGCGAATTGCGCGCCGTGCGGCTGCAGCTCGAGCTCCTGAAGCCGGAAATGATACTGGCCGAACGCGGCATTCATTCGACGGTCATCCTGTTCGGCGGCGCCCGCCTGCCGGAACCCGGCGGCGAAGCCTGGGCGGCCAAGAACGAGACGCAGAAGAAGAACCTCGAGGCGAACAGCAAATATTACGAGGAAGCCCGCAGATTCGCGCGTCTGTGCTCGCAGCAGTCGGCCACCTCCTATTATCGTGAATATGTCGTCGTCACCGGCGGCGGGCCCGGCGTCATGGAGGCCGGCAACCGCGGCGCCGACGATGTCGGCGCGCCGTCGATCGGCTTGAACATCGTATTGCCGCACGAGCAGGCGCCCAACGCCTATGTCACGCCGGAGCTGTGCTTCAACTTCCACTACTTCGCCGTCCGCAAGATGCATTTCGTCATGCGCGCCAAGGCGGTCGCGGTGTTTCCGGGCGGCTTCGGCACGATGGACGAGTTCTTCGAGACGCTGACACTCATCCAGACGGGACGCATGGAGCGCGTCCCGGTCATCCTGTTCGGCAAGGCGTTCTGGCAAAAGGCGATCGATCTCGATTTCCTCGCCGAGCAGGGCACGATCTCGCCCGGCGACCAGGACATCATCGATTTCGTCGACACGGCCGAAGAGGCCTGGGAGATCATCCGCCGCTTCTACAAGCTTTAAGGGCGGCAAGGGCGGCAAAACAAACCTGCCGGTCTGCCTACACCGGCAGCTCGACCAGCCAGCCATTCGAGTGCGCGAAACGCACGATGGCCGCCCGTGAGTGCAGCGCGAGCTTCTCGGTTGCCCTGGTGCGGTAGGTCTCGATCGTCTTTATGCTGAGGTTGAGCCGGGACGAGATTTCCTTGTTGCTGTAGCCGAGCGCCACCAGCTGGATGACCGACCGTTCCCGCTCGCTGAGATTGCCGGGATCGCCCTGGGTGGCGCCGCGCGGGCTCAATATACGCGCGGCGAGCGCCGGATCGACATAGTTGTCGCCGGCCAATACGCAGCGGATGGCCTGCAGCAGGTCCGTCGCCGTCGACCGCTTGACCACGAAGCCGCGGCCGCCGGCCGCAAGCACCTGGCGCAGGCAGCCTGGGTCCTCATGCGCCGTCAGCGCTATGCAGCTGACCTCGGGAAAGCGTTCGCCAAGCCGTTCGATCAGCGTGACCCCGTTGACGCCGGGAAGCGATATGTCGACCACGGCGACATCGGGTAACGTCTTGCCGATCCCTTCAAGAGCATCCTCGGCGTTTCCGGCCAGTCCGACGATCGTCAGATCGTCCTGGCTGTCGATCATCGCGCCGACCCCCGACAGGATGATCGGATGGTCATCGACCACGAATATGCGCCTGCAGCACACCTTAACCTCCATCAGTCTGCCAAAGGCCCTGTCACGCGGAAAGGGTCCTCTTGTCCTTGATGGTCTAGGCAACTGGCCCGCCTGGCGCGGGACGCCCGTCTGTTCTGGCGGCCTGAACGGCCGCAACGGGTAAGCCATCCCCCGCCTAACCCAATGAAGCCGGACTGTAAGCCACCGCTAATGTCCGGGATGTGCAGCGCTTCACGTAACCCCACCTGACGCCGAAGATGCCATTTCAGACTTGTTCGCGTCTTGTCGGCCGGACCGCCGATCAGCAGGCCAGAGGCACATCGGCGTAAATGGTGGTCCCCTTGCCCCTGGCGGTTTCAACCGACAATTTGCCACCGACCAGCGCCAGCCGCTCCCTCATTCCGGCAAGGCCCAAATGGCCCGGACCCGGTTCGGCGCTGGCGTCGAAGCCGCGGCCGTCATCCTCGATCGTCAGGCGTATCCGATCGTCCTGGATGTGCGCCGTGACGCTTACGCGGCTCGGCGCGGCATGCTTGCCGATATTGGTGAGCGCTTCCTGCGCAATGCGGTACAAAGTGAGCGCGATCTCGGCAGGCGGCGGGCTCGACAGGGCTTCAACATCCATCTCGCATGCAATGCCAAGTTGACCGCAAAGCATGGTGGCCAGGTCCTCGACCGAAGCTCTGAGTCCTTGGCGATCGAGGTCTGCGGGTCGCAGGCTCCAGGCGGCGTCATGCACCCTGGCGCTCAGCTGGTCGATAAGCATCGCGGCGCGCTCGAGGCGGGCGTCCATCTCCGGCGAGCCGGCGCGAACGATGTGCAATTCGAGCGCGACGCTGGCGAGCAGCTGGCCAAGATCGTCATGCAGCTCGCGCGACAGGCGCAGGCGCTGCTCTTCCTGCACGGCAACCAGATGCCGCGCCAGACCACGGCGCTTTCCCGAGCTTTCACCTTTGCCGGTGTCGATGCCACCCTCCACCGTCAACGCCGCGCCCGCGAGAAGAGGCGCAAGGGTTGATGCTGTGCGCAATATACACCCGGCATACGCCTTTATGCCTGTCAGTTTTTTCCTGATTGCTTCAACTTTTCCTGACACGGGGGTCAGCAGAAAAACCGGCCGCACCTGCCGATCAGCCCGAATTCATGGGCGCTATTTCCGCGTGCATCCTTAGGGCGTCCTCCCGGTCATCTTGAGCTGGCCGGGAAGCTCAACACCAACCAAGGAGAACGTCATGAGAAAGATCATCCTGGCCGCGGCCGTGCTGTCGGCTCTGACCGGTTCGGCATCCGCATTTTCGGTCGGTAGCGGCAACGGCAACGGCAACGGCAATGTTGGCGTCGGCAACGGCAATGGCAACGGCAACGCCAACACCGGCGCCTTCAATGGCAACTTCAACGGCAACGGCAATTTCGGCTTCGGCAACGGCAACGGGAACGGCAACGCCAATATGGGCGCCTTCAACGGCAACTATAACGGCAACCTCAATGCCGGCGCCGCCAACGGCAACGGCAACGGCAACGGCAATTTCGGCCTCGGCAACGGCAACCTGAACGGCAACGGGAACTGGGGCATCGGAAACGGAAGCGCCAACGGCAACGGCAACGCCGGTGTCGGCAACGGCAACGGAAACGGCAACGGGAACCACTAGCCCCGCCCAACCGCCGGCGTCGCCAAACTTCAGTTTGGAAAGACGCTGATGGCTCTGGGACCGTCGAGCCAAGCGCCCGTCCCCCGCGCAAGGCTACCGCGACATGTCGCCGACGGTCCCAGTCCTTTTCGCCCAATCCTTTTTGCAACAGATCCCAATTTCAAAAGCTAAGCCATGGAAGGAGCTCGCAGATGAAACGCTACGTCATACCGGCGCTATGCCTGGGGTTGTTGAGCGCAACCGCGGCGAAGGCTGACACCACGACGGGCAGCCAGGCCTTCGGCATGTCGGCCGTCCAGGGAGCGGTCGGCAAATACGGCCAATCCATCGGCGCGAACGTCAGGGGCATGAACCCGCTCGGCAATTTCGGCGGCAATGTCGGCTACAAGAACAGCGGTACGGGCAATGTCGGCGCCTTCAACAGCGGCACCGGCAATGTCGGCGCTTTCAACGGCAACAACAACACCTCGCCGACAAGCGGCAACGGCAACATTGGCGCCTTCAACGGCAACTCCAACACCGGCCAATATAACGGCAACAGCAACATCGGTGCCGGCAATGGCAACTTCAACGGCGGCAACTTCAACGGAAACGGCAATGTCGGCGCCTTCAACGGCAACTCCAACGGCCGGGGAAACCGCTGATGACCGGCTTGAGCTCATCCACCCGGCCTCGCAGGCGCCGGGTGGCGGCGAGGCTGCTTGACGGCAACGGCCTCGCGCTGGGCACGCTGCTTGCCGCGTTCCTGGCCGCCGACGGCTCGACACTGGTCAGGATTGCCGACCTTCCAATCGGGGCCGGTATCGCCAACGGTCTTGGCAATACCGGAAATTTCAACGGCAACGGAAATTCCGGCAACTTCAACGGCAATGGCAACAGCGGCAATTTCAACGGCAACGGCAATGCTGGAAGTTTCAGCGGCAACTTCAATGGCGGCAGCTTCAACGGCAACGCCAATTGCGGCAATGGCCACGGCAATGGCTATGCGTCGGACGGTAATGGCAATAGTACGAGAGCAGCAGGCAATCCGGACCTGTGCCGGTTTTTGAAGGAGCTGAACGGCCGACTGGGACTGCCGCCCGGCACGATTCCGGACTTCGACTAGAGCAATTCCGGGAAAAGTGCGCAGCGGTCTTCCGCCCGGAATTGCGTTTCGCCGTTTCCGTGAAACGGCCCTAGGTCTTCGATACAAGGTCGCAGGCCTAGGCCAGATATTCACCGCCCATTTCCGAAATCAGCGCAAACGCCGGCGATTGGCTGAAGTCGCCCGAACCTCGTCATTCCAGGGCGGAGCAGCCGCGAAGCGGCGTCGCGGAGACCCTGGAATCCATTCCGTGACCCTGATCAAAGAGTGCAGCGGAGCAGAATTCTGCGGCAGCGCTCATACGTCACGGAATGGATCCTCGGGTCTGCGCGCGTCGCTTCGCTCCTTGCTCCGCCCGTGGATGACGATCGCGATGGGCGTTTCGGCCAATCGCCAAGGCATGCCTATGCAAACATCGTTAGGCTACGACGTCGACGATCGCGGTCAGGAAACCCGCGAGGTCGTCGGTGACGAAATCGACGTCGTCCTCGTTTGCGGGGTCGCGTTCCCAGATCTCCGAGAAGGTCGGCTCGAAATTGCGCGGCACCACCAGCACGGTCGTCATGCCGAGCGTTTTCGGCACGGCCAGATTGCGCGCCAGATCCTCGAACATCACCGCATTGTGCCCGGTCACCGAGTGCAATTCGGCAAAACGCTCATAGGTCTGGCGCTCCGGTTTGGGGTTCAGCCCCGCCGCGACGATGTCGAAGATGGCGTCGAAATGTTCCAGTATGCCGAGCTGGCGCGCGGTGCGTTCGGCGTGCCTGCGGTCGCCATTGGTGAAGATGAACTTGCGCCCGGGAAGCTGGCGGATCGCCGCGCCCAGCACCGGATCCGGCACCAGCCGCGAATAGTCGATGTCGTGCACCTTCTCGAGGAAATCGTCGGGATCGATGCCGTGCCGCTTCATCAACCCGTTCAGCGTCGTGCCGTATTCCAGGTAGAGCTCCTTCTGCAGTTTGCGCGCGTCGTCGCGCGAAAGCGTCAGCAGCTCCCCGACATAGGCGGTCATCTTCACGTCGATCTGCGCAAAAAGATTCGAGTGATGCGGATAGAGCGTGTTGTCGAGGTCGAACACCCAGTCCGTGACATGGGCGAAGCGGGCGGGATCGGGTGTCGTTGTCATGGATTTCTTATGGCATGCCGGCGCTGGATTTATCCACAACTTATGCGCGTCACGAAATGTGAAAATGGCGCCTCGCTTCAAATTTTAAAAGTCCTGGAAAGGTCGCCTTTAACGCTTGCTGGCACACAAGCTGACCCTTGGGAGCAAGTGATGAGTCGCATATTTTTGAGGGCCGCTGCCGTGGCGTTCGCTTCGGTCGCTGCCTCGCTGTTGTTGACGCTGATTGTGATGCCGGCGATGGGCTTTCCGATGAGCCGCACGGTCTGGCTGGCGTCGACGGTTTGCCCGCTCGTGCTCGCCTGGGCCGCCAGCGCCAGCAGCTTCTGGCAGAGCGATCGGTTGCAGAATGCTCATCGCGAGCTTGCCCGGGCGCATGCGCAGCTCGCGGCGGCGCACAGGCGCCTGTCGGAAAAGGCAAGCCGGGACGACATGACCGGCATGCTCAACCGCGAGACCTTTTTCGCCGCGCTCGACGGTTCGCGGCGCAAGAGCGATCGCGGCGCGCTGCTCATCATCGACGCCGATCACTTCAAGAGGATCAATGACAGTTATGGTCATCTGACCGGAGACGAAGCGCTGCTTTTGATCGCCGGCGCCATCGAACGCGGCATTCGCAGCGGCGACCTGCTCGGCCGCATAGGCGGCGAGGAATTCGCGGCTTTCCTGGTTGGCGCCAGCGAACCGGAAGCCAAGCATATCGCCGAACGCATCCGCCGCGAGGTCGAGCTGATCCGTTTCCGCCCGGTCGACGAGCGGACCGTGCCGCTCACGGTTTCGATCGGCGGGGTCTGCTGCGGCGAGAGTGCGACCATTTCGGATTTGATGCGCGCCGCCGACCGCAGGCTTTACGAAGCCAAGAACCGCGGCCGCAATCGTTCGATTCTCGACCGCGAGCTGCCCGAGGCGGCATGAAGCCTCGCCGCAGGCGTTAGGAATGCCCTAACCATGTCCATATTCAACCGCGCTAAACTTCCTGGTGTAACGCCGTTTTCACCTGGGTCTGGCACGGAATTGGCCTCCCAGGCGACACATGTGCCGTTGAGGAACGGCATGCGTGGATCGAGGCCCCTGTCGAGAGGCGTGTCATGAGCAGGTTCATGAAAAAAATGTCGCGCCGCGCGATCGTGCAGGCGCTGATCGCGCTTCCTGCCCTGTCGCTGTTCCGCAGCCAGCAGCCCGTGGTCGATGCCGATGATATCGTCGAGATCAATGGCTGGATCCTGCGGCGAAGCGACCTCGCATGATCTTCGACAGCTACGAGGCCTACAAGCAGGCCGGCTTCAAACCCAAGGCCTGCATTCTCGGCTCCGGCCCGGCCGGCACGACGATCGCCAGGAAGCTCGGCGCAGCCGGCATCCCGGTGGTCGTGCTGGAGGCGGGCTCGCGCGAATTCAGCGATGAGTCGCAGGATTTCTACCGCGGCAAGACGGTTGGCGATTTCTATTTCGACCTCGACATCACCAGGCTGCGCTTCATGGGCGGCTCGTCCAATCACTGGGCCGGCTGGTGCCGCGTGCTCGACAAACAGGACTTCGAGCCCAAGGCCTGGGCGCCGGACACCGGCTGGCCGATCGGCCGCGCCGACATCGAGCCCTATCTTGGCGAAGTTCACGATATCCTCGAGCTGCCCGATTTCCGTCCCGACGTCCCGGTTTCGGACGACATCCGCTGGGTTCAATTGGTCAAGAGCCCGGCGGTTCGCTTCGGCGAGAAGTTCGCCGACGAGCTCGACAAGAGCAGGAACATCGCCGTCGTGCTCAATACCTACGCGACCGAGCTCACCGGCGACGGCAAGCGCGTCACCGGCGCAAAGCTCTGGTCGAACGGCCAGGATGCCGGCACCTTCGCGGCGGACTATATCGTCACCTGCACCGGCGGGCTGGAGAACTCGCGGCTGCTGTTGTGGTCGAATGAGCGCTCGAATGGCGGCGTGGTGCCGAACGCGGCGGCGCTCGGCCGTTACTGGATGGAGCATCCGACCTTCCAGGGCGGCAATGCCATCCTCGCCAATTACTCGGAGTTCGAGGTCGACGCCTCGAAAGAAGCCTTCTTCTCGCCGACGCTTGCCGCGATGGAGCGGCTGCAGATCATGAATTTCGGTATCCGCCTGATCGAGAGCCCCTATCCCAATGTCAAAAAATTGATCGCCGATCTCGCCTGCACGGCCCCCAATATGGCGGAATGGATGTCTTCCCAGTTGGACCAGAGGCTGCGTTGCGCCGCCCAGCTTTACGTCGCCTGGGAACAGGCGCCGCTTGCCTCCAATCAGATCGCGCTGTCGAAGGCCGATGTCGACCACGCCGGCGTGCCGCGTATCGAACTGCACTGGAAGAAATCGCCGCTCGAGCGCCGCACGCTGCTCGAAGGCCTCAGGCTTTTCGGCACGACCATGGCGCAGAAGAATCTCGGCCGCGTCCGCATCGACGACTGGATCGGCAATGGCGGCGATTACCCGACCAATGAGGAAACGGCCGGCCACCACCATATGGGCGGCACCCGCATGGGAACCGACGTCTTGAAGAGCGTCGTCGACGCCAATTGCAAGGTGCACGGCATGGACAATCTCTATGTCGGCGGCTCCTCGGTGTTCTGCACGTCGGGCCAGTGCAATCCGACGACGACCATCACCGCGCTCGCCTGCCGCCTCGGCGAGCATCTGGGCAAGGTGATCGCCGTCTGATCTCGACCGTGCTGTGCATTCATCAATGCGGCACATGCCCTGCAGAGCGAGCAGCTGGCCAGGATCAAGCCCGAGCCTGACAAGGCATAGCCAGAGGATCAGCGCAGGATTTTGAAAAATTGCCGTTTATCGACGGGCACGATTTTCACCGTTTCTTTCGGTGAAATCAGCGCAGACGCTGGCGATTGCCGGAAGCCTTCCAACCTCGTCATTTCAGGACGAAGCAGCCGCGAAGCGGCGTCGCGGAGACCCTGGAATCCATTCCGTGATTCTGATCAAAGAGTGCAGCTGAGCAGAATTCTGCACCGCGGCAGCGCTTCATGCGACACGGAATGGATCCTCGGGTCTGCGCGCGTCGCTTCGCTCCTTGCTCCGCCCGTGGATGACGACTGGGTGGGCGTTTCGGCTAACCGCCAAGGCATGGCATCTGCCAACGCAAACATAGCCAAGCGGTCAAAATCCCTGTGCTGGGGAACTAGATTGCAAAAAGGCACAAAGCGGCCCAGCCGCCTGTCGGCAGCTGAACCGCGCTGAATGTCGGTTGGGCGAAAACCGACCTCAGAGCAATTCCAGGAAAAGTGCGTTGCGGTTTTCCGTCCGGAATTGCGTAAACAACACTCAGATCGTCGCCGGGTCGAGCGCCGGCTGGCCCTTGAACCGCGCCACGATGCCGGCGAGGTCGCCATGGGCGAAAGCATCGCGCAGCGCATCAAAGGACGGCAGCACGAAATAGGCGCGCTGGAACTTGTCGATCTCATAGCCGGTGCGCATCACCGTCTCGAGGTCGAACGGCACATGGTGCGCGTCCTTGCTCTCGACCGCGAATTGCAGCTCGGTGAAGGACGACATCAGCCCGGCGCCGAAAGCTTTCAACGGCTGGCCGGCTTCCTGGATGAGGCCGTATTCGGCGCTATACCAGTAAAGCCTCGTGATCATCTCGTCGCCGCCGAGCGCGATCAGATCTTCCGCTTTCCGGCCATACATCTGCATGAAATCGGCGAACACCGGCTGGGTCAGGATCGGCACATGGCCGAAGAAATCGTGGAACATGTCCGGCTCGACGATGTAGTCGAGCTCTTTCTTCGTCCGCAGCCAATTGGTCACCGGGAAGCGCCGGTTGGCGAGATGATCGAAGAAGGGGCCGGCCGGAATGAGGCCGGGCACCGCAACGATCTCCCAGCCCGTCAGCCTGGCGAGCTTTTCGCTGACGGCATCGAAATCCGGAATCCTGTCGAGCAGGCCGAGCGCCGCGACGCCGTCCAGATACGAGCGGTGCGCGAGCTTCCGCGTCAGCTTCGTCTGGCGGTCGCAGAGCGTGCGCCACACCGCCTGCTCCTCGGCGGAGTAGCCGTAGCCCTGCGCCACGGTGAAATCGCTGCGGCAGACCGAATAGTCGCCCCGCAGACCCTGCGCCGCGCATTCGGCGGCATAATCGGCAACGCTGATCGTCATCATATCCTCCTCAAGATCGTGATCGGCGGATCGTGAAGGGGAGTTTAGAAGCGACCGCTGAGGCAAATCAGCTTTGTTTATGGCACACTAGCTGTTTTGGGGGTAAAAACGCTCAGTTCAACGCAAGTCTGAGAAAAAATGCCTCAATTTGACGATTTCGAGATAAGGATGCTCGACATCCTGCAGCGCGACGGCCGCAAGCCCGTCTCGGAGCTGGCGCAAGAGATCGGCCTGTCGACCACGCCTTGCGCGCGCCGCTTCGAGGCCCTGCAGGAAGCCGGTATCATCAAGGGCTTTGCCGCCGTGCTCAGCCGCCGCGCCGTGGGCTTGACCGTCGAGGTGTTCATCCAGGTGCGGCTGGTCAGCCACAGCGACGGCTCGCCCGAAAGCTTCATCGCCGCCGTGCAGCGCATGGACGAGGTCTCGTCCTGCTGGACGATGACAGGCGACTACGATTTCCTGCTGCATGTCCTGGTGCCGTCGGTGGACGACTTGAACGCCTTCGTCATGCACCGGCTGATGCGCCTGCCCGGCGTGCGCGACGTCCATACGCAACTGGTGCTGCAGAACATCAAGGGACCCGGCCACGTGCCGCTCAGCCATCTACGGCGCTGATCCGGTCAAATCTGGCGAAAAGCTGTGTGGAAACTGCTGAACCGCGCCAAGGCGGCTTCGGCATCTGTCATTAGCACAAGCGGACCAATATGGAGGTCCGCCTTGAACATCGTGCTTATCAATCCGCCGCACACCGCCATCGGCAGCCGTGTGCCCGACGACCACCTGCCGCCGCTCGGTCTTTTGGCCATCGGCGGACCGCTGATCGATTCCGGCCATCAGGTACGCCTGGTCGACGCCGAGTTCGGTCCGATGCCGCTTGCGGCGGTGGTGGACGAGGCGCTGCGCGACGATCCGGATTTCGTGCTGATCGGCCATTCCGGCTCGACCTCGGCACATCCGACGGCCTTGAAGATCGCCGAGATGATCAAGGCCCGCGCGCCGGGTGTCGTCGTCATCTATGGCGGCGTCTTCCCGACCTATCATTGGCGCGACATTCTCGCCGCGACCGACGTCTTCGACTTCATCGTGCGCGGCGAAGGCGAGGCGACCGCGACGGCGCTGATCGAGGCAATCGAGATGCGCCAGCCGGTGGCGAGCGTCGCCGGCATCGCCTATCGCGACGATTTCGGCCGTCCTGTTGCGACGCAGGCGGCGATGACCATAGCCGACCTCGATGCCTGGCGCGTCGGCTGGGAGCTGATCGATCACCGCCGCTACTCCTATTGGGGCGGCAAGCGGGCCGTGGTCATGCAGTTCTCGCGCGGCTGCCCGCATCTGTGCAACTATTGCGGCCAGCGCGGTTTCTGGACCCGCTGGCGCCACCGCGACCCGGTCAAATTCGCCAGGGAGATCGCCTGGCTCTATCGCGAGCACGGCGTCGAGCTGATCAATCTGGCCGACGAGAACCCGACTTCCTCGAAAAAGGCCTGGCGCGCCTTTCTCGACGCCATGATCGCCGAGAACGTGCCGGTGCTGATCGTCGGCTCGACCCGCGCCGACGATATCGTGCGCGATGCCGATATCCTGCATCTTTATCGCAGGGCCGGCGTGATCCGCTGGCTGCTCGGCATGGAGAACACCGACGAGCACACGCTGTCGCTGATCCGCAAGGGCGGCAGCACGAAGTCCGACCGCGAGGCGATCCGGCTGCTCAGGCGGCACGGCATCCTGTCGATGGCGACCTGGGTCGCCGGCTTCGAGGACGAGACCTTGCGCGATCTCTGGCGCGGCTTCCGCCAGCTCATCGCCTATGACCCCGACCAGATCCAGGCGCTCTATGTCACGCCGCATCGCTGGACGCCGTTCTTCCGCATCGCCAAGGACCGCAAGGTGATTCAGAAGGACGTGCGCCTGTGGGATTACAAGCACCAGGTTCTGCACATGACCAGGCTGAAACCCTGGATGCTGTTCTTGGCGGTCAAGCTGATCGAGGTGGCGGTGCAGTCGCGGCCGAAAGCATTGGCGCGCATCCTGTTCCACCCCGATCCCGAGCAGCGCCATTCGATGCGCTGGTACACGAAGATGGGCCGCCGCGTCTGGTTCCGCGAGGTCTGGGGGTTTCTGGTCCGCGACGGCCGCATCACGGATGGGCCGACATTAGCCGAATTCTGGGGCGCGCCGCAGGACGCCGAGGAGGAATCGATGATCGTCGGGCGTCAGCCACGCAAGTCCGTCGCGCCGGTCATTGAAGATCGAGGCGCGCCGGCGGCAAGAAAGTTAGCCGGCTGACATGGCGATTCACCATTGCATGGAAATGGTGAACTTGCCTTTCTTACGGAACGATCAGCGTGCCGGCGCCGTGCT
The DNA here is from genome assembly GCF_020165105.1 of Mesorhizobium sp. CA5. NCBI lineage: Bacteria > Pseudomonadati > Pseudomonadota > Alphaproteobacteria > Hyphomicrobiales > Phyllobacteriaceae > Mesorhizobium > Mesorhizobium sp. CA5. The sequence continues at coordinate 156,741 of NZ_JAIUHJ010000016.1, forward strand.
CGGTGAACAGCTCGAGCAGCACCGAATGCGGCGTCTTGCCGTTGAGGATGACGACGCCTTCGACGCCGCGCTCGATCGCCTCGATGCAGGTCTCGACCTTCGGGATCATGCCGCCCGAAACCGTGCCGTCCTTGATCAGCGCCCTGGCCTCGGCGACCGTCAGCTCGTCGATCAGCTTCTTGTTCTTGTCGAGGACGCCCGGCACGTCAGTGAGGAAGAGCAGGCGCGAGGCGCGGCAGGCGCCGGCGATGGCGCCGGCAAAGGTGTCGGCGTTGATGTTGTAGGTGTGGCCGTCGCGGCCGGGCGCCACCGGTGCCAGCACCGGGATCATTTCCGAGCGCGCCAGAAGGTCGAGCAGCGTGCGGTCGACCTCGACCGGCTCGCCGACGAAGCCGAGATCGAGCACCCGCTCGATGTTGGAATCCGGATCGACCATGGTCTTGCGCGCCTTTTCGGCGAACACCATGTTGCCGTCCTTGCCGCAGAGCCCGATCGCCCATTCGCCCTCGGCGTTGATCAGCGCCACGATCTCCTTGTTGATCGAGCCGGCCAGCACCATCTCGACGATCTCGACAGTCTTCTGGTCGGTGACGCGCAGGCCGCCCTCGAACTTGGATTCGATACCCATCTTGGTGAGCATCGCGCCGATCTGCGGCCCACCGCCATGCACGACGATCGGATTGACGCCGGATTGTTTCAACAGCGCGATGTCGCGGGCGAACGCCTTGCCGAGCTCCGTATCGCCCATGGCATGCCCGCCGTATTTCACCACCACCGTCTTGTTCTCGTAGCGCTGCATATAAGGCAGCGCGCGAGAGAGCAGCGCGGCCTGCATTTCGGCGTTGGCGGCGATGTCCGTCATCGGTATCGATCCCAGCTAGCGTGAATGGCGGCCTCTTAGCGGGAATTGCCGCGCGGAGCAAATGGTTCGGCAAGCAACATTATGTGCGATGCGATCGGCCTATTCTTCGATCCGCAAGTCGCTGTCGACGATCAACGCAAAGACACCGTCGATGTCGTCCGAATCCAGGTCATGATGACGCGCAAGCACGAGATTGAGTTCGTCCAGCGTGACCGACCCGCGCTCCTGGCACCGGCCGATCAAATCGAGGATCGCGCTTCTGATTTGGTCTGGCAAATTGGTCATCCGCGCAGAAATCGGGCGGCGCGGATAATTTTCAAGGCGCTGGCCTATTGCGGCACCTTGAGCGGGCCCGCCGTCCCAGCCACCCCGAATGCTTCTCCATCTGCTCGGCGAAAGACAACAGCGTTTCCTCGTCGCCGCGTCGACCAGCTCCTGCGTTGCAATTTCCCCTTTGTGGACGAGCTCGGCAAGGCCGGTCGCATCCTGTTCCCAAAGCACCCGCTCGATCGACATCCGCATCCCCTCGTTAGCCAAAATCTATCGCAAATCGAATCGGGATTCGATAAAACCAACGGCACGGCAATCTTCGGCGGACAAAGCCTCTTCTCACATCAGTAAGACTGGGCGGCCCGTTGCAATTAGATCGCAATCTTCTAATTTGCCTGCATGGGGCCTCAGGACATCAGCAAGCTGATCGTTCGGACTTCGATGAAGGACCGGGCGGCGTTCGATCTGCTCTACAAGCAGACCAGCGGGAAACTTTTCGGCGTCTGCCTTCGTGTCTTGAGGGACCGGGGTGATGCGGAAGAAGCGCTGCAGGAGGTCTTCGTCAAGATCTGGACGAAGGCGGATCGTTTCGCGGTTTCCGATCTGAGCCCGATTTCCTGGCTGGTGGCCGTTGCGCGCAATCATGCGATCGATCGCATCCGGTCGCGGCGCAGTCCTTCTGCCAACATCGATACGGCCCTCGACGTCGCCGATCCGGCGCCGGGACCCGAGGCCATGGCTGTGGCGGGCGGCGAGACCGAACGCATCTACCATTGCCTCGACGAACTGGAACAAGACCGGGCAGCGGCCGTCCGGGGCGCCTATCTGGGCGGCGAAAGCTACGCCGAGCTGGCGGAGCGCTTCAAGGTTCCGCTGAACACGATGCGGACTTGGCTGCGGCGAAGCCTGCTGAAACTGAGAGAATGCCTGGAAAGATGACGCTGGCAGAGGACAACGGACCGGAACGTGGAGGCGACGACCTGCTCGCCGCCGAATACGTTCTCGGCGTCCTGGAAGCCGACGAGCGCCAGATCGCTTCCCGTCGCATCGATGCCGAGGCGGCATTCGCCCGCCTGGTCGACGCTTGGGAAGCCCATTTCGCGCCGATGGCCGCCGCCTATGCCGCGGTCGAGCCGCCGGCTTCCGTGAAAGTGGCAATCGACCGCCGCCTATTTGCTTCGTCCGCGTCCACGGCGCCCAGCGGCGGCCTGTGGGCGAGCCTTGCCTTCTGGCGCGGCCTCGCCGCGGCGGCCGTCGCCGCTTTGGCCGTCTATGTCGCCCTGCCTTACGTCAACCAGCCGGTCCAGCCGCCCGAGACCAGGCTGGTCGCCTCTCTGGCCGCCGACAACAGCAACGTCAAATATCTTGCCGTCTATGACGCCGCCCGCCACGAGGTCGGCCTATCGCTGGTCTCCGGCGACCGCGGCGCCGGCAAGGATTTCGAGCTCTGGATGATCGAGGGCAAGAACGCGCCGGTCTCGATGGGTGTCATTCCCGCCGGCCCGACCGCGCGCATGGCGGTCACGCCGGCCGTCCAGCAGAAGCTGGCGCAAGGCGCCGTGCTCGCCGTCAGCCTCGAGCCCTCTGGCGGTTCGCCGACCGGCCAGCCTACCGGTCCGGTCGTCGCCGCGGGTGACCTGAAGGGCATCTGACCCTGGTCAGCCGGTTACCGAAGACTAACTGAAGTCTACATCCTGCCCTTTCTAGGCGGTAAAATTTCGCTGTCGCCATCAGTGACACAGATGCAATAAAGCACCCGAATAAAAATCGCGCGCCCTTCGTGAAACTAACGTTTTTCGGGCCCGTATCTCCTCGTGTTCCCACGGACGGGAAGAAAACAACCCGAGGAGACTGACATCATGCGTAAACTCGCTACCCTTTTGCTTGCCTCTACACTTGGCCTTTCGACGCTCGGCGCCGTTGCCTACGCTGCCAATCCGATGGTCGGCGGCGCGCCGATGTATGCCAAGAAGAACATCATTGAGAATGCCGTCAATTCGAAGGACCACACAACTCTGGTCGCCGCCGTCAAGGCCGCCGGCCTGGTCGACACGCTGCAGGGCGCCGGTCCGTTCACCGTTTTCGCGCCGACCAACGAGGCCTTTGCGGCGCTCCCGGCCGGCACGGTCGACACGCTGCTCAAGCCCGAGAACAAGGACAAGCTGACCAAGGTGCTGACCTGCCATGTCGTCGCCGCCAAGGCGCTGGCCGCCGACGTCGCCAAGATGGCCAAGGCCGATGGCGGCGCCCACCAGGTCAAGACGGTCGGCGGCTGCGAGCTGACGCTGAAGGCGGAGAAGGGCAAGGTCACCGTCACCGACGAGAACGGCAATGTCGCCCATGTCACCATCGCCGATGTCCGCCAGTCGAACGGCGTCATCCATGTCATCGACAAGGTTCTCTTGCCGAAGATGTAACAAAGCGGGCCTGGCCGGCGAAGACATGGCTGAGCGCTGGCCGTATCATTCAAGATTCGCGCCGCCGGCAGGGGTGTGCTCCGCGTCCGTCCCGCAAGGGCGGCGCGGAGCAGCATCCGGAGCGTTCCAGGAAGGTTCTGTCCGGAATTGCTCGAACGAAGAGATGGGGCGTCACCGGCTTTTGATTTCCGGCCCGGGCTCTATCTTGGCAAAATGCGTCAGGAGGAACGGCCATGAACCGTCGCGATTTTCTCTGGAGCGGGGCCGCCGCCACCGCTCTCATCGTCGGATCCGCAGCGATGCTGCGTGCCGGCGGACCGAAGCCCGCTCTCGCCGCCGAGACGTTCGAAATCACCAAGACCGATGCCGAATGGCACGCCATTCTGTCGGACGAGGCCTTCGACGTGCTGCGCAAGCAAGGCACCGAATATCCCGGCACCAGCCCGCTGCTCAACGAGCATCGCAAGGGCATCTTCGCCTGCGCCGGCTGCGACCTGCCTGTCTATTCGTCGGAGACGAAATTCGATTCCGGCACCGGCTGGCCGAGCTTCTGGCAGGAGATCCCGAACTCCATCGGCAAGACCGAAGACCGCTCGCTCGGCATGACCCGCACCGAGGTGCATTGCCGGCGCTGCGGCGGCCATCTCGGCCATGTCTTCGACGACGGCCCGCCGCCGACCGGCCTGCGCCACTGCATCAACGGCGTGGCGCTAAGCTTCAAGTCGGCGGCGGCTTGAGCAATTCCAGGAAAAGTGTCTAGTCCCCGACACAGGGATTTTAAGGTTGCCGTTTGTCTTGATGCAAGATTTTCCGTTCATTCGCGTGAAATCAGCGCAAACGCCGGAGATTGGTTGAAGCCGCCCCCAACCTCGTCATTCTATGGCGGAGCAAGGAGCGAAGCGACGCGGCGCAGACCATAGAATCCTGTGTGTTGGTTCCGGTGTATGGTTGAGGTGGGAAGGAGACCGAATGAATCCTGGTCGTCCTTTCGGACAGGCCGTGGCATGGCTCGGTCCCTTCCCACCGGTGA